>CAZLLG010000211.1:0-6807 GCA_964560275.1 uncultured Eubacteriales bacterium
GAGAACTCTCCAGTATTTTTTGCCGATCGGATTGAAACGCCACTGCTGATCCAATTTGGGGATGAGGATGGAGCTGTCCCTTGGTACCAGGGGATCGAACTTTATCTGGCCATGCGGCGGCTCCAAAAAGACTGTGTCTTTCTCCAGTATAGAGGTGAACCCCATCATCTTGGCAAGTATGCAAACAAGTTGGATTACTCGATCAAAATGAAGGAATACTTTGATTACTATTTGAAGGGAAAGTCAGCGCCTGACTGGATCACTAAAGGTGTTCCCTATCGAGGGAAATAGGCCGGAAGATTTAGGGACACATTCATTTCCCTTGGGCAGATGGCCCGGAGTTCAGCCGCACGAAGCGCAGGATAAATATTTTCTTCGATTTTTCCCTGAATTTCAATCCGGACAATGCTATTTGGATCGACTCTGCAGAGAGATTTTTTTAGGAGATCCCGGAATTTAAGAGGATCTAGTCCAGTGATGTTTATTCCAACTTTTATCATAGGTCGGGTGGGAAGCTCTTGGAAGCGCCACCGGATTAAAGTGGAATCCTTTGAATCTGAATCGATTTCAAGGATCAAATAACCCTTGGATTCGTCTTTTTCGGCAAAGGAAGTCCGTTCGATCGATCCCGGATAATAAATCGGCACTTTCAGGGGCATTCCCTTCAAGTCAAAGTTAAGGATCTGAAAGCGGTGTATGTGCCCTGAAAGGACAGCATGAAATTCATCAGGTATGGCTGCAGTTTTTATAACATCTTCTCCATTCCGGAATGTGTAATTGGCAGGGCCGACTTTGGCTCCCTCGAAACACTGGTGCACACAGAGAAGTCTTGAATGGCTGTTGAGTTTGGCTTGTCTCCATCCCGTCTCATCCAATAGGCGTGAAAATTGTCTCCGGACATTGTCTCTCCAGTAGGGAAATCCGGATAGGGCCACTGTTGTTCCCTGGCATTTCAAGAAAAATGTAGAGGGTTGAGAAAAGATATGAATATTTCTGTGGACTGTGAGAAGTTCGAACGGGATCCGAGAGCGTTCATGATTTCCCGGGACTAGAAAAACTTTTACTCCTCGATCGGCAATGTCTTTTAGGGGGGCAAAAGCCATATCCACAAGCCTTGCAGGAACTCTGCTCCGGAAGAGAATATCCCCGCCATGCACAACCGCATCAACGTTTCCTCTGCGTGCCGGTTCAAGAGCTCGTGTGAAATTCAAGAAAAAATCCTCACCCCTGCGTCTGCGTTTAACACGAGGGCGGAAGGGATAATCAAATCCAAGATGAGTGTCGGCGAAAAAAAGGATGCGGACTATACCCATTTGAGCACCTCTCGCAGCTGTTCGGATTTGAGTGAGAGCTTTGGCCCCAATTTGAGTGTTACAGCCCGATCTTCTTCGAGAATCCTTCTGATTTCAGTGCAAAGGATCCTCATCCGGTCATAGGTAAAAACATCAAAATTATTCTGTTTTTCGTGGAAGGATTTCTCCTGTCCAGTCGGAAGGGATGTTTCTTGAGAGACAGGGATAGGATCTTCAAAGCTGGGCCTGCCATCCCTAAAAACAACTAGGTTTTTCCAGTCCATTCCTCTCTCACGGCTCTCCCAAATCAGTGAAGATTCCGTCAGGAGATAGAGCCATCTGGATCGGCGAATCTGATAAGCACCGATTCTGATAATGTGCGATAGGGCCTTGGCAAGACTCTCTGGAGTCCAATGAAGGGATGTGTTTTTTTTCTTTTTTTTGGGTGGATTTGGTTTTAAGACAAGAAAGTCCTTCTCTGCTTTGGTCTGAAGTCGTCTTTCGGCGTTTTTGATCAGTTTTTCTTTCCAAATATGGGATCCCAGTTTTAACACCGATGGGAATGTAACGGGGGTTTTTGTCAAATTGTAATTTTGTTTTTTGAACTCTTTTAGGCCTTCTGAAAAGAGGAGCGGATCAGGGGAATAGTCTTCAGGAGAAGACAGAGTTTTTTGAATGATCTCGGGAGTGATAGAAGAGATCTTTCCATTGAGAATATCCATGATGAATGAAAGCGGTTCTATATATCTTTTTGAGGGCAGAGGACCAATCCTGTATAGAAAATCCGGTTTGTGACGGAACTGCTTAAGATCACTCGTAGAAAAGACGGGGCCTTCATTGGATAAACGGAGAGAGATGTTGAAGGGGGGAGCGAGCACTTTTATTTCATCCGACTCCTTGAGTGCAGCTTCGAGTGCTGTTTTTGTCACAGAAAACGTAAGAGATTTTGCCTGACTCAGCATCTCCAGAATGTGCTCACTGTGTTTCTCTCTCTGTCGAAAATAACTGTTGACTCTGTGTTTAAGAGACTTGGCTTTTCCGATGTAGAGCAGGTCTCCGTTTGACCTAAACATTCTATAGATGCCTGGACATGTGGGCAGGTCCTGCCGGCAATCCTTAGCCATAGGATATTCACGTGCGGTTTTTGATGGACTCGCAGAGGAAGAGGATGTGTCCATCCATTTGAGCAGGTCGTCAAAACTCGAGAGTCCTTCCTGTTTTTCGAGTAGTCTTACTATTTGGGACCAGATGAATGCAGTTCCAAAAACATGATGGAGGCTCCGTCTGGTTTCAGGGAGAGGTCTGCCGAAATACCCCGCCACGGTTCGCAGTCCTTTCCGTGGCAGCCCTGGGAAAAGGCGTTTGATAATTTGATGGGTACAAATGATATGAAAAGGAAAAGTGATGTCAGGATGAGATGTGTTGTGGTTAAAATTTAGATACGGTGTTTCGTAGTTGGCATAATGAATGATCGTTGGACAGACGAACATGTTGTTCCGTGCTGCCGTGTTTTGAACGCAATCCAGAAGCTTGGGCCAGATCTTTCCTATCGGAGGGGCAGAGTGAAAATCTTCATTGTGTAAACCCGTAATTTTCTTGATCGAACTGGGGATTTTTAACCCATCCGGCAGCTTTAAAAGAAACGATTCGGTTTTTTTTTCAAAACGGTTTGGTACAAAAAATTCGGATGCTTGAGTTTTGACCCAACCGATCTCAAACATGACTCCTTTTTTTGGATCGCTGTGTGTAGCCTGGCAGTCGAGGACAACGACTTCGAGGTTTTTGAGTGAATGGTTTTTTTTTATCATAGGCTGGGGGCTCTCCAGAATTCCTTGAGAATTCGTTTCATGTGGGCATTACTTCCGACATTGTGGGTTCGCCACTCCATAGGAAAAAGGGAATTGTATTGAAGAAAAGAATATCTTGAATCAATGAGAAGAACGGCTCCCTTGTCCTTCTCTGAGCGAATAACACGGCCAGCGGCTTGAAGCACACGGTTAAAGCCAGGATAAAGATAGGCATATTGGAAGCCCGGTTCATTATGGGTTGAAAAATGGTGTCTGATCAATTCCCGTTCCGGTGATAATCCCGGTAAACCCACGCCCACAACCGCAGCTCCCGAAAGACGGTTTCCGGAAAGATCAATCCCTTCACCGAATATTCCTCCCATCACTACGAAACCGGCGAGAGAACGGTTGTTCTCGTGGGCAAAATTTTTTAAGAATTCAATTTTTTCATCCTCTGTCATGCCAGCCCTCTGTACAAGAATCTTGTGATGGGAATATGCCTGTTCGTAGAGAGGAAGGATTTTGTGCATGTATTCATACGAAGGGAAAAAAACAAAGTAATTCCCTGTCTTTGTGTCGATAAATGTGCCAAGAGTTCTGGTGAGAGAATCCTTGGTCAAATCTCTCTTCTTATAAAGTGTTGAGATCGATCTGGCCACACAAAGGCAGAGATTGTATGAGGGGAATGGAGAAGGAAGGATCCGTTTGTTGATGGATTCCCTGCATCCGAGAATTTTGGCAAAATATGAGATTGGTGTAATCGTTGCAGAGAAGAGAATCACAGATTTGGCCCTTTCCATTGCAAAATGCAGCCGGTCAGAAGGATCGATACAAAATATTTTCAATCTCAAATCACGATCTTTTTTTTCAATACATGTTGCGTAGTTATCATCGAACATCTCTGCAACACTCAAGAACCAATGAGTTGAGAAAAATAGTTCGATCCAATCCTTATTATGCTGGGATTGAGGAAAATCGATGATCCATCGTTCCAATTCAAGGCAGAGCTGTCTAAGCAGAGGAAGCAGTTCTTGAGGTTTATCCTTGTCCCATCGATAGGAGCCTTGAACTAAAAGTTTGCCTCCAAAGTCTTTCAGTTTTTTGCAGACATTTTCCGCCAATGTGTGGAGTTTTTCTTCCTTGTTTTTTAATGACCTTTTCAGTTTGAGATAGGATGACCGTTTAATTTGTGACGAATACATGTCCCGCGATCGATCGACAAGATTATGAGCCTCATCGACCAGAAAAGTGTAGTCGGTGGAATTCGTCGTAAAATATCTTCTCAGATAGACTCTTGGATCGAATGCGTAATTGATGTCACAGATGATGCAGTCAGCCCACAGTGACAATTCCAGCGATAATTCGAAAGGACAAAGAGAAAATTCGATGGCCAATTCAGTCATATCTTCCATCGTGAATGTGTCACGCGAAAAAATTGTGTCTAAAGCTTCTGGCAGACGGTCATAATAACCATGTGCAAATAGACATTCTTTCCCATTGCAGTTTTTCTCGGGATTGAAACAGATTTTTTCTTTTGCCGTCAGAGTTACTGATTTGATTTTTAATCCTTTTGCGCCGAGTTCACGCAGCGTTGATTCTACGATTTTGCGTCCAGTAGATCTGGCTGTCAGGTAAAAAATCTTTTGTGTGTAACCTTCGGCCAGGGCTTTAATAGCGGGATACAGGACGGCGACAGTCTTTCCGATTCCTGTTGGAGCTTGGATCATCAATTGTTCCTGATGTTTGATGGTGTTTGCAACATCGGCAATCATGTCGATTTGTCCATCCCGGAAAGACCGGTATGGAAAATTTGACCTTAAAATTCGGGCATCTCTCTCTTTATGCCAGAGTTCAATTTTATCCAGCCAATCCAGGTATAAATCGATGGTGGTCTGAAGGAAGGTATCCAGTTCTTTATCTGTGAACTCTGTATTAAGGATTTTTATCTTTTGTGTTTCAACATGGAAATAGGTGAGTTGAGTTTGGAGTTTGCTGAGTTGGTGCTGTTGTGCAAATATTGCTGCATATATTTTGACTTGCGCTTTGTGGAGCAGGCTATTTTTTTTTATGAAATTCTCGAGCTTTGTATTCGATGTCTTGATTTCCTCGATGACAACTTGACCCTCTTTTTCATAGATTCCATCAATACGTCCCTGGATATGGAGAACGATGTTTTCACTCTCCGCTCGATAGTCTACACGGACTTCCGCCATATAGGATGAAGGTCGGGAGTTTTGTAGTTTTTGGTGTGCCCTGGTGCCTTGGAGTCCGGATAGTTTCGACAGTTGACCGAATGAGAAGGAGATGTCCCCTTGTCGATAAAGACAATTGACCAGCTCTTTTACAGAAATGTGGATGTGTCTTTTCAATTCTCTTTGCGATTGTGTGTTCACCATTATGTACACCATTTTAAAAATGAGGTCAAGTCTTATATTACTTTTCTAAAATTCTTTTCTATGGTATTAATTGTGACGTGTTCAGACTCTTCGACCGTTACATTCTGAAGGAGATCTTCTCTCCATTTATGATAGGCCTTATCGCCTACACCTTTGTTCTCCTGATGAATCAAATTCTGTTCATGTCCGAACTGCTCGTTGAGAATGAGCTCCCTTTTCAGGTAGTCCTTGTTCTGCTCATCTATCTCATTCCTGCCATGCTGACTTTTTCACTTCCGATGAGTGTGCTTTTGGGCATTCTGTCGGGATTGAGCCGGATGTCTTCCGATATCGAGATCACGGCCCTGAAAACTTTGGGAGTGAGTTTTAAGAGGCTTATCCGGCCGCTGCTTGTTTTTGCCTTCTGCATATGGGTTCTGGCGTCTTACATGTCTCTCTATGTAGCGCCGCATGCCAACTATAAATGGATGCAGACTTTTTATAATTCTGTGTTGAGCAATGTCCAGCTCAATATTAATCCGCGAGAGTTTAATGAAACCATCCCCAACACCATGCTCTTTGTCCAAGATGTCACACAAGACAATGTCTGGAAAAATATCATTGTCTATTTTGCCGATCCGCCGGAGGAACCCGTGCTCGTGTATGCAAAAACTGGGAAGATCGATTTCTATCCCGAAGAAAAAAGTGCTTATCTCGAGCTGACCGATGGTGTTCAACATTCCTTTGTTTTGTCCGATCCGGAAGGCATTTACAGAGTAATTAAATTTGATAGTCTGGAAAGGAGTGTCGAAGTGGGCAGTTTTTTTCAAGACTTTTCCGAGGCAAAAAATGTCCGGGAAAAAGACATTGAAGAATTGAGTGCCGATGTCCGGGTGATTCAGGAGGAGTTGAGTCAGTTTACTCCAAATGAAACCCAAAGTCTTGAGTATTTACAGAAAAAAAATATTCACACGCGACACAAGATCGAGATTCATAAAAAAATCTCAATACCTTTTGCCTGTTTTATTTTTGCCCTTCTCGCTCTGCCTCTTGGAGCCTCCACAAAAAAAGGTGGACGGACGAGCGGTTTTACGATCAGCATTGGTGTTATCATCATCTACTATATCCTGATCACAGCCGGGGAGCAGATGGCCAGGGATGGGAAAATATCTGCTGAATTTGGGATGTGGGCGCCGAACATTTTTTTTGTAATCGGGGGAGGCATATTCATCTTTTATTTATCGATAAAAGAATCCGTTCGAAGGCCTGTCTCTTTTTCCCTGTTGAAGAGAAAAGAGAAGCTTGTGAGCCCGAAAACCAAATCCCCGAGGCTGAAGAGGTCTCGATATTTTC
>CAZLLG010000212.1:0-6746 GCA_964560275.1 uncultured Eubacteriales bacterium
CACAGTATAAAGTGAGCCATTCCTATATTCCATCACGGTTTTGGGGATGCTTCCTCATCGATAGACTGGAGGGATTTGATTCATTGAAGGGCGAGAGTTATCTTCTTATTGGTGCAATCTACGAAGAACTCAAATACAAAGAACTGTCCATAAAATACTTCTGTCTAGCCATAAGTATACTCGGACTCGGCAAAACCATCGACGGCCTCGTGCTGAGAAAATACAAATACTACGGCAACAAATGGTGTAAGGGGGCTGCAGCGGTAACTGGAGCGGCAGGCCGAGTTGTCGTCCGCGAAAGACGCGGCGGCGGCGGTTTCATCGGTTTTCTTCTTGGACTCGCGGTTCTTGGGGGCCTCATCTGGTACCTATTCATCAATCCAAATTCTCCCCTAAAAAAGGATACGGCCACTGCTCACAGCAGCGCGTGTTTCACGACACAATGGTCATTTAGCACATTTTCGAGTTGGTTTGGAGATTTAGGCTCAATAGATATCAATCCCAATCCCGTTTCAACGTTTCCATGGCCAAAAGAGAGCAACGATTGGAGCGCTGAGCAGGCTTATACTTGGACCGCATCCGGAGGAGGCACTCTCGATGATTGGTGGACAAAAATTTCATTGACAGTCGGTGGAGGAGACAACGTCAAGCGGACCGACAAAGTTTGGTTTGATGGTGCCTTAGTACACAATAGCAACCACACATTTACGCAGCCATGCAGCGCGAGAGAAAAAAAGGAATACACAGACATTATTGTTGTCACAACTCTTGGGCAGCATACCCTAAAGTATGAAGTGACGTTTACCGACCTGGCTGGAAATATCATCTATCATGATATACAAACAACCAGTATTGTCAAAAAAGCAAACAAATAGCCTGCTGGATTTACTCGATAATAAATAAGGTATTGGATTCAGTTCAAAAAAAGACCCGGTGTCAACATCGGGCCTTTTTTTTTATGTGTAGGGATTGTTAGGAACTCGAAACATATAATTGGGATCAATATGAGGCTCTGCCTCTCGATACTTCTCCATAAGAACGATTTTCTTTTGGAGCAGCAAAGGAAAATTATCCCCGTAGATAAAGGGGGTTTCTCCTTCATCTCCTGAGACGATCATCCACTCAACCGAAGATTGTTCCCACAAATCCAGGAGATCCCGACAGTTTTGGATTTCACTGTCCATCATCTCGTCCAGTCTATTTCGATTTTTGGCCTTGGCTTTCAAATTAGAAGAATCCAGATAACCACAGACAGCAGCAATCCAAACTGTCGTATTTCGTAAACAAACAAAAAGACAGCGAAGCGCGCGGCATCTGTCTCTTTGATCTAAAAAAACATCGGAGGCCCTTTTATTTCCACTCGCTTTGGCCTTTTCCCTGTTGTCCTCAAAAATCTTGACCGCCAAGTCCAGCGGCTCCCAGACATTGTTATCGATAAGTTGATGGGCTTTTTCTGCGTAATCCTTTGAGATCAATCCGAAGAGCACATCCCGGGAAAGGTCAACTCTATTGGGATTATGGAAAGAGGTGCACATATATTTCTCATAATAGGCACGATCGGCCTCCGGAATGACAGCGATATCAGGAACTAGAGGACGGACAAACAGCCTTTGCCAAACAACTCCATAAGACGTATAAATAGAGAGGGGTACAAAACTTCTCACAGACAAATCGATGGACTGCCATCCCCGTTTCAGAGCACCCGCAAACTCCGGGCCTGTGTAACTCTCCGCAATTTTTTGAATTGTGCTGTCAATATTGAGGCCCGAGTCGAATTGGAATCTTCTAAAAACTTCAAAATTGACCGCATAGGGCACTTTGTCCGGGGGCTGAAGACCTCCTAAATGAGCAAGAGAAGAAATCCCATTTGCAGCACAGGAAAGAAGTTTTTCATAGGTCAACCAGGGAAAAGGGATGCCGAGGAGCGGCTCATGATTCCCGTGGGATCCGTAGTGATGATAAAAAAAGGCCTGACTTTTCCGTAAATGGAGGTCCTTGAGAGGTGTCTTTTCCTTTTCCGATAAAGAGCTGTGCAGCGCTGAACCCAATACAGGAATATCTTCGTATAAGGGGTGAGAATACGGGCTCTCCCACCCTTCCGTGAGGAGAGAGTTGCCCTCTACATCAATCCTGTCTTTGAGGAGGGGCCAAAGATATTTTCGCTCCCCGTAAAAGGATTCCAGCCGCGTGATGATGCGAAAATCCGGATTTACTCTAGAAGCGGCATCACGGAGAAGAATAAAAAAATCGGCGATGTTATTTGTGGCCATTTGAGCGATATGTTCATCGGAATTCCATTCCCGTATAAGATAGGCACCTCCGTTTCGGCCGACATAGAGGGATTTTGTGTGCTCAAACCCTGCACCGCTGTCATTTGACCAGATCGTTAAATATTCCAGTTCAGGAATTTCCTCCAGGATTTTTAAAATCATCTCTTCGTAATGCTTTTTTACGAGTGGATGAGCCAGGGCTAGACTGAACCGGGGTTTAAAACTCCGGAAGGGATGATCCACTCGAGCTCCTCTAAGAGTTGGATATTTCTCAAAAAAAACCTCAGGAACCGATCTTGGCTCAAAGCAGAGGAGACCGGGAGTCAGGCCGTACTTGACTGCCAACCGGGCATTGTCCTTAAGTAAATCGAAGTTGGCTTGGAGGTCATCTTCCGGATAGATCCCCTCATTCAACCTGCTAGAGACAAACTGATCGAGTGCGGGACAGTAGGTATAAAAATCAGGATAAAACTCTCCCTGAACACCCTGTTCAGCAGGATCTGGAGAGGCCAGCGCGTTGACCTCGATGTGCGAGAATCCCAGGCGGGCATATTCGCGGATATATTGTTCCCGGTTGAAATGCCGAATGAGGCGGGCATATTGAGTGAGGAAAAGATCAAAAGTCGACTTTTCGCGCGGAAAACTCATGTACCGGAGCCAATTTTTGAACTCAGAAACATCGGTTTCACTATAATCTTTTATAATGTCGGAAAAAGCTGCAAAGAGAAAATGAGGTTGGGAACTGGCAAGGAGAGCTCGGCTGTTTGAATCGATGTCGAAACACACCCATTCTCTATCTGAAGAAATATCCAAGGACCGGTGAGTTAGCTCTTGAAGCCTGGATTTATCCATCACTCCGATAAACAAAGATTGAGGATCGCGATTCTTATGATTAGGAGTAACCTTTTTAATGTCCGCACTTGAACAGAGTTCCTGCTTTAATTCCATGGCTATCGTTTTTTCTACAGGACACCCTCCCTTAAGGATATAGATTTTACGAACCTGTCCCATTTTCTCTCGAAGTTTCATGGCATGCTCCTTTCGCTATTTTATGTCGAATCTACCTCCTTCGTCCACTTTGTTCATCAGTCCAGCATTGACGGAATGATCTATTTTTGTATTAAATAAGGCATGTCCAAACAGGAAGAATTAAAAGTCATCGATTTTCACATCCACATCGGATTAAAAGAACACTGGCACTCTTGGATTCACGATTACCAAAAGAGTGCCGGGTCTGAGTTCTATGAGAGATATGATGAGCTGACCGACCCCAGACAATTTGCAGCTTATCTTAAAAGCTCCGGCATAGAAAAGGCCGTAATTCTCCCGGAAATCAGCCCCATTACCACAGGAGTTGTTTCCAATGAGTATGTCTTGGAATTCTGTCAGGGCTTAGATATCTATCTTCCCTTCTGCACCGTTAATCCTTCTATAGAGAACAAACCCGACAGCAAGGTTAAAAACTATATAGAAAAAGGAGCAAAGGGAATTAAACTCTACCCTTCCTACAATCATTTTTATCCCAATGACAAAAACCTCTACCAAGTCTATGAATTGGCCCAGCTCCACAGGCTGCCTGTCCTGATACACACGGGCTCCTCTATTTTTAAGGGATCAAAGATCAAATACGCCAATCCCCTTCATTTGGATGATGTAGCCGTCGATTTTCCCGACTGCATTTTCCTAATGGCCCACGGAGGTCGCGGACTCTGGTACGAGGCGGCTTTTTTTCTGTCCCGCCTCCACCCTAATCTCTTTATTGAAATTTCCGGCCTCCCGCCAAAAAACCTTCTGAAATATTTTCCGGAGCTGGATAAAAATATCGACAAAATCGTCTACGGCTCTGACTGGCCAGGTGTTAAATCGGTTAAGATAAATATCCAGGCCATAAAAAAATTGCCGTTGGCGGAATCATCCATCCAAAAAATCCTCTACAAAAATGCGGCAGGGATCCTGGGGATTGAAGCTCCCCGCGATGACTAAACTGGATTTGATATCTTTGCGCTTTATGTGTCTTTTTTTTCTTTTTTCTTCTTCAGCCAGAAAAAAGACAGGGGGATTCCCGTGGCGATAAATGCAAGATCGGCAAGCGATTTTTGCCATTCAAAGAACGCCCGGAAGACAATTAGAAAAATGACTCCAGCCAAATATAGGATAGGCAGCCAGGGATAGAACGGCACTTTAAAGACAGAAGAACCGCCGACATTTTGACGTCTGAGCTTAAAAAGAGCGAGGATGTTAAAAATCAAGAATATTAAAATGGCAAACACCATTCCGGCAACAATGGTTTCAAATGTTTTCCGCACCAGAAGAATCACGGCCGCCCAAAAACAGTGAGCGAGAATTGCCCGAGAGGGAGTGCAGTATTTGGGATGCACAAAATTGAGCCACTTAAAAAACAGCCCGTCCTTGGCCATTGCATAATAGGCTCGAGGAGCGGTCATCATCGTGCCGTTGATACTCCCAGTTGTGGAGATCATAACAAGAATGGCCACAAAAGCCGCCCCGACAGGCCCTATAAGCCGAATGGCCACATCCGCTGCCACGATTGTACTCTGACGCATATCCTCTATCCCGAGCGTCTGATAGTAAATCCAATTAGTCAAAACATAGACAATAATGATCGTTCCTAAACCGAGAATAAGGCTCAAGGGGATGGTTCGCCTGGGATTTTTCATCTCTCCTGCGGCATAGCCGACACGATCCCAGCCAATGTAGGAGAAGGCGATGAGAAAAAGCGCCGCGATGGCATTTCCAAACGGACCAAGCGTTCCTGAGGGTTCCGCCTCGGTACCTAACATGTTCTCATGGCCCTGGACAAGAATAAGACCGAGTATCACAATGGAAAAGATCCCGCCTATCTTGAGCACGGTCGATATTTTCTGATACACCGAGGCTCTTTGGATTCCGACATAGTTGAGCACTCCAAAGAATGCGACCACAACCAAAGCCATTGCTGTTTGGGTCCACTGCTTCATCTCCACAAAATGCCCGAGATAATTCACCGTGATGATAGCCAGGCCCGCGGCCGGGCTCGTGCGTATGATAAACAGCTGGGACCATCCAAACATAAATCCGGCAAATGGACCGAAGCAGCGGCTGATATACACATATTCTCCACCTGTATGAGGAAGACGGGTTCCCAATTCCGCATAGATCAAACCTCCAACAAAAACAAAAAGAATTCCTGTAGCAATCCAGAGAAAAATGATAATGGGGAAAGATCCCAGATAACCCGCAATGATATTCGGTGTAGAATATATACCCGCACCGATAGTGATGCCAACAAGGATCGCTATGCCGTCAAAAACGCCAAGCGCTTTCCGGAGGGAAGGCTGTTTTTTTTCTTGGACAGCAGAATTGGCTGAGTCGATTTTACCTGAATTTTCTATCATTGATTGAACCTCTAAAATTCCATGAGACCGAGTTCCCGAAGCGCCAGGTAGGCGGCGCCAAATACGCCGGCGGAATCCCCGAGTTCTGCTTTCAAAATAGGGACACTTGACCTCGGCACACCAAACAATAGGCTGTCCAAAAATAAAGACACCTTCTTATACCAAATGGGAAGATTGGACACACCACCTCCAAGAATAATTGCTTCGATATCGAGGATATTGACAGCGTTGGCAAAAGCTTCACCCATAATTTTTTCGCTCTCCTCGAACAATTCAAGGGCATGGGGATTTTTCTCTTGATAGAGCTGATAAATCTCCTGAACTTGAAGATTTTTACCGCAGAGATCAAAAAACCTTCGGCAAAGACTCGGCCCTGAAAGATAAGCCTCCACACACCCATGCCGCCCACACTCACATATCCGGCCATGGAAGTCAATCGTCATGTGTCCGACCTCGCCACCTCCACCTAGAGATCCACGGTAAAGCCTATTATTCAAAATCAATCCAGACCCCACACCTGTGCCCAATATGACTGCCATCACAGATTGATATTTCCCTTTGCAACCGGCAAAAAATTCGGCCACAGCCAGGCAGTTGGCATCATTATCCACAAGAACTGGACAAGGCGACAATTTTTCTTTCAGAGACGGGATGAACCCTGTTGTATGATAGACAGGCGTATGAGGTGAACCATAAATACGGCCTTCATTCTCTACAAAGGTCCCAGGGGTGCCTACCCCCACCGCAGAATAAGATTTATCTCCTGAAACGGCCTGAATAAGGTCAATAATCCTATCGATCACATGATCCATGCCCTTGGATGCCTCTGAAAACACACGCTTTCTCTCCAGACATTTTCCCTGACTGTCCAGCAGACAGGCCTCGATTTTTGTCCCTCCAAGGTCAATGCCCACGACATATTCTCTCATCTCTTCCTCTTTATGAGGCCTGGCTTTGAAGATGTGAAAGATTGGAACCAATCTTTCACATCTTCAAAGCCAGGCCCCGAACTTAGGCCCCGATCTTATTCCAGAAATCGAAAACCGCCAAAACATTCTCGGGTTTGGCTTCAAGGCCGAAT
>CAZLLG010000213.1:0-4379 GCA_964560275.1 uncultured Eubacteriales bacterium
TCTTTTTGTATTTGCTTTGTTCCTCTTCTGCGTGGCCTGTAATAGGCAGTGACATAGGTCAGCGTCAAGATGACTGTGAAAAGCAGTTTATTCGCTGGAATGTGAAGGTTAAAATCTGTAAAACTATGAATTCCAATAATAAAAATTGAGATCAGTCCTCCCAACACCATACCTTTCACTTCTGCATCTCTCCTCTTATACCATGTCAAGAAGGTCTTTGACACAATAAAAACAACACCTCCAAGCAGAAACAGAATCCCTACAATACCCAGCTCAGACATATATTCGAAATAATCATTATGAGCATGTCCGAGGAGGCCATACGTTCTTGTTTTGGCATACGCCGGATAAACACTGGAAAAGGAACCCAATCCTGTACCTACCAAGGGAAAATCTTTGATGGTCATCATCACACTTCCCCAGTAATGGGGTCGCCCTCCAGAGAGAAGTTCGTCCAAGGCAAACCGGTCAATTGTCGCTTGGACGCCCACATATAAACAGACAATTGTGATGAGCAGAAAAGTCACTTGAAGGAATCTTCTGATTTTCCACCATTGATAGCTGATTCTTCCAAAGTAGATGAAAGTAACTCCGGAAAAAAGAATGAAAGTGAAAATAAGGAGAAAAATCCCAGAACGAGACCGGGAAAGCATAATCGCCAGGGACATGACAATAACAAGAGCTGTGAGAACAAGATTTGTGAGCATTCCTTTTTCTGTCATCCGGACAATCTTGGCGCTTAATTTCTCTCCCGCTAAGGTAAAAAGATCGATCCGCGCAATAATTAGTCCTATCGCCAAAGGAATAATCATTTCAAGATATCCTGACAAATGATTTTGATTGACAAATGTTCCTGTAACCGCTCCTTGATTAATAACTTTTGGGTAGAACAGAATTCTAGGATTGGATCTTTGAAGTTCAAATAGTCCATAAAAGGCTTCAAAAAAACCAATTCCAACAAGGAGAAAAAAGATTCTCCTGATTCGTTGACGGGATGTGACAGTACTAATAATTAGAAAACCCAGGAGTACATAAGCTAGGATTTCCATCCCTTCTCTAAAAGTTTCAGATGGAACCAGCGAGAGACTTAACAGTTTGGCATCGGCCACATCTAAAGAGTTCATGGCTCTAAATCGATAGGAGCCCGGACTGATCAGTTTGACGATAAAAACTGGCAGCGGCATAATCTGCACCGCAAGGAAGAGAAAAAATCCTCCAAAAATTACCTTAAGCCAGCGCATGGAATTGGCGATTCGTGTGTTAATCCTAGGCTTACGCTTCATCAGGAGATAGGCTGCCATTAAAACCAGAACAGTAAGTTCAATGACAAGAATGGACCATGCATTGACTGAAGCCGCAGGAAGAGGACTGAAGACAATGAGACCCAGGATGCCGTATTCAATGACTTTTTTGTAGAAGTCATCCCTTTTTCCCCTCGGTCGATGAGTGAGTACTTTGTTTTTGCGGTTCAGCTTCATTGCCGCCCCAGCTTATTCCTAGAAAAATTCGGAATTTTAACAAAAAATGTCTTTTTCTTCTTTGTTGGATTGATAGGATCTTTAAAAAACGGAATCTCCCTGTCCTCGACCACAGCTTTTGGATTATCTTCAACAAGGGCTAAAGCCTCCTCTTCTCCGACTAGTGCCTGGATTTTTTGAACGGCCTTTGAAAGTCTCGTCGATCTTTTGTGTTTGCCGTGAGAGTCACTCGCGAGAAAATGATAGAAATTCCATTCGAGAAATCGTAAAGCCGCCTCTTGGGTTCGTGTACCATACAGAAAAGAGAAGCTGCCGCTGTTGGCCTGTGTGAATACACCCATCTTGATAAGTTCATAGAGTAAAGCTGGATCACGCATAAAAACCGTATTTCTCTCCGGATGTGCAATAATAAGATTTAGTCCCCTGCTGGTCAATTCAAAAAACAGCTCTTTCACGCCCGGAAAAACATGATTCGAGGGAAACTCAATAATGATATATGAACCCCGGTTGAGCCCAAAATAGGGATAATTGACTTTCAGGGCATTTATCAGGTCATGAACAAAATGAACTTCTGATCCAAGCAGCAAATCAACTTGGATATTGTTTGTTTTTAATAATGGAATAAACTCACTCCATTTGTCCTGTATAAAAAACAGATCCTTCTGGATGAAAGGCGGCCGGAAGACGTGAGGAGTAGCAATGATTGTCTTTACTCCATCTTGCTCTGCAAATCGTGCTATTTTTAAGGATTCCTCCACATCCGAGGCGCCATCATCAATGCCTGGGAGAATATGGCAGTGGATATCAATCATTTTTTTTTAGAGGTTAGAACAAAGAAAAGACTTCGAAATTAATATTCGTCATCATCTTTATATTCGTATTTTATGGCCTTTTTATAGGGCTCATATGAATACATGTAGTCCTTATAATAGGGTGAGTTATATCCTTTTTTCTTCATCTTAACTTCATTGAACACAACACCGATTATGTTCGCCTGAGCCTTATTTAGTTCATTAACAGCCTTAATCAGAGGCTTTCGGGATGTTTTCCCCTCTTTAAGGACAAAAACAACCGCATCGACTAGCGATGCGATGATGACAGGGTCTATGACAGCTAATACCGGAGGGGCATCTATAAAAACAACATCAAAGTCATTTTTGACATCCTCGAGAACCGCATTCATTTTTTGGGAGTTGATCAATTCGGCAGGATTAGGAGGATGAAGTCCACTCGGCAGCAGCCAGAGATTTTCCACCGACGTCTCCTGAATAGCATCTTGAACAGAAGAAATCCCTATTAGACAACTGCTCAGCCCGATCCTATTCCTAGCCTCGAAAATCTTATGAAGTCTCGGTTTTCTTAAATCGCAATCAATCAAAAGAACCTTCTTTTCGAGTTGGCCAAAAGAAATAGCCGTATTCGTAACTGTCGAAGTCTTTCCCTCTTGAGGAAAAGAGCTCGTGAACACGATCGTCTCAGGAGCATTTCCTGCATGGGAGAATAGAATAGATGTTCTCACGGTCCGGTAATCTTCACAGATGTGAAGTTTCGGATAGAAATGATTGATCAATTCAATCTCCTTGATCTCATCATTTCCATTCGACGATCCTGAATTCTCTTCCTGGTCCTCTTGGGAATAGTACTGGTAGTTATAATTATTATTGGAACTATTGGCCGAAAGAGCCGGAATGACACCCAGTGAAGGAAGTCCCACGAGTTTTTCAACCTCTTCGGGTCCTTTTACAGTATTGTCCAGATAATCCACAAAAAAGGCCAATCCAGTTCCAATAAAAAGACCCAGAATTATGGCCATGATAATAGATCTCTTTTTATTCGGCGAGAAAGGTGACCCAGGAACCAGGGCGGGATCGATGATTTTTATATTGCTTGTCTTGAGTCCTTGAATTCTTGCAGCCACGAGTGTTTCACTTTGACGAGTGGCCAGTCCGTTCAAAAGCGCTCGTATGTTTTGGATTTCTATATCGAGGCTTCTGTAGTAGATCGCATTGTTGTTCATCTCGATCAGCTCCCGCCGCTGTTTCTGAAGTTCATTTTCGAAATTCTTCTCGCTTGTCAGTGCAGCCTGGTATTCATTAAAAGACGCTTCCCGTGATTTTTCAAGCTCTGCAGCTAGGTGATCCCGGGCTGTCAGCAGACTACCTCGAAGTTTAATCATATCCGGATTATCGGGTCTGAGAGACTTACTTTTTGTCTCAAAATCTTTTTGTAAGTTGATGTATTCAGTCCGGAGAGGTATCAGGATCGAATTGTTTACAGTAGGGGGAATCGAATCTACATCCATTCCGCGGATCTCACGATAAAACTGCTCTTTATTGATGCGCTCTAAGATAGAATTCATGTAGGCATTGTTCAGATTATCAAACATTCCTACAACTGTTTTTTCTGCATCGCTTAAAAAGAGAATTTCTTTGTCCTCTCCATACCTCTGAAGCTCACTCTCTTTTGCTTCCAACTCATCTTTTAACAATCCTTGCTGTTCACTCAGGAATTCTGAGGCCTGCCGTGTCGCATCATACCTGAGTTCTACCGCAAAATCTTTGAATTCAGTAACAATAGCATTGGCTATATCCGCTGCCAAAGATGGTTGTGAAGATGAAAAATTTACGTTGACAATTTTTGTATCGCCTTCCTGCTCGATGTCCAAGCCCTGTATAACGACCCAGGCGTATTTCGCATGAGGATCTTCTTCTATCCTTTCTTCAATATCGTCCTCCGGCACTTCCCCTCTGGGAACCACCCATCTCAGGACAAAATCTTTTATGGTCTGAATCAAAGTCTCTTTCTTCTGGCTCAATGCGTGGATTTCGGGACGGTGGGCGAGCTTCAAGGTTCGAGCAACCCTTTCAGCAATAGTACGGCTCTTTAAAAGTTTCAACTGAG
>CAZLLG010000213.1:4389-6740 GCA_964560275.1 uncultured Eubacteriales bacterium
ACTCCCATAGGATGGAGTGAACAGTTCCTCCATGCTCATGATCGTGTTGGTCGGAGTATCAAGAAGGATTTTTGCCTGAGCTCGATAAAGTGGTGTCCTTGTGAATGTATACACTCCACCAACCACAACTAAAATCATAACCGTAGCAATAATGATCCACTTCCGCTTCTGTGCAATCTGCATGAAATCGAAAAGATCGATTTCTTTCTTTTCAGTTTTTGTATTCATTTAAAAAATAGTCTCTGGGACATAAATTGTATCATTTTCCTTTAAAGGGACATCTTTCCTTCGTCCCTTTAAAATTGCTCGGGCGTTATGTGTCGATATTCTCTCTTTTCCATCCGGTCCTATTCTCTTGATCATAACGCGTTTCTGTGCCGCTTTAGGAGTAAAACCTCCTTTCTGAATAATGGCCTGATAGAGCATCGGTATCTTCGACCTTTTAACCTCAAGAATGCCCGGACTATTGACCTCTCCCACAAAATAAATTTTAACCAGTTCGTCTATAGGTACATTGATAACATCACTGGATTGAAGAGGGATATCCAGCGTGGGATCCCCACCTGTGACCAAATCAAAGATAGGAATTCTTAGGGTTCGGGTCGAGTTATCCGCTAGTTTACGAATCACAATAATATACTCTCCGGCATTTTCAGAAATCGCCCCTGCTTTGGCAATTAATGACAGAAGAGTCTCAGGACCATCCAGTTCATATTGGCCTTGGTTTCCGACAGCACCAAACACAGAAACCGTCTGACTGTGAAATTCCAAGATAGAGACGATCACCTGGGCATCCACTAACAGTTTTTTGTCGATGGCTGATTTTAGTTTTCTTTCGATTTCCAGTCGTGTTAGTCCGTTAATATCTATCTCTCCAATATAGGGGAAAGCAATTTTCCCTTCTTCAGAGACACGAACATTCCGGTCATATTCCGGATGGCCAAAAACTTTTATCTCTATCATATCTTGTGGACCAACTCTATAGTTTGGAGAAATTTTTTCTTGAGACCACAGAAGAGACAGAGATGTAACTAACAAAGCGGACAAAATTATATACTTATTCCTTCTCATTGGAGTCTCCTTGTATCCATGGAAACCTGGTCATTCTTTTCTTTACAAGCACAGATCATGTCCATTCTAAGCAAAATTATCACCTTATGGGTGAAAAAAAGAAATACTCTCATTCGATGAATAGAGGGGTGAATTTGCCTTCCCATATCTCACCCACAAAGGTGAAAAAGAAGAGACCGAGTCCTCTCAGATAAATGGAAGTGAAAATCTGGGAAAGTTTAAATTTTTCTGAGCGTATCTTCCGAACAGAGCGATCGAAGGGATTTGAAAGGGGCCCTTCTGGCCAAAGCAAGGATGACTTCACTCTGCCAATCGAAGTTTCCCTTTTTATGTATGAGGGGCATCACACCATCATTCCGGGCGATCTGAAACATGTTTTCAACCTGGGAATCGCTCAATTTCTCACAAATTTTTCTTGTGTAATAACCCACTAAAATTTCTTTCTGGATCTCTTTTTTCCAGGATTTTTCATAGGATGATAAATATTGTGATGTCAGCCTATCTTTTTTGAATCCTTCTGAGATAATTTCAGAAGCGATATCTGAACAGAGCATGCCAAAAAATATGCCCCCTCCGGTAGTCGTCTTCACCTGACCGGCTGCTTCTCCAACGACCAACATGCGATTCCCATATGATTTTGAAATTAATCCCTGAGCGATCAGCTTAGACATGATTTTTTCCTGACTCAGCTCGATTAATGAATCAGGAAACAATTTTTGGACAAACTTTTCAAAGTATACCTCGGGATCTTTTTTTGCAAGCAGACCGATACGTGCTCTCTTATTACTCAAAGGCACCATCCAGGCAAAAGCACCTGGAGTAACATTTTTCCCAACAAAAATTTCCGGATTTCCATTCTGCGTGACCGTTATTTCAGATTGAATGCCATGGAGATATTCTTTGGAATACCCTAAGCCGAGTTTTTTGTTTAGACGGATATCGATTCCAGTAGCTAGAACAAGTGCCTTACCTCTGAATTTAACTCTCTGAGTTCTATTATTTTTCGCATCAATATTTACGAATTTTTCGTCCGAAAAAACATCTACAACTTCATGATTGAGTTTTAAAGTGGCCCCTTTGGATATAGCCTCGTCTGCTAGGTTATTATCAAATTTTTCACGATTGACCACATTGGCAAAAGGTGAAGGATGAGAGTAGATTACAGATGTCATATTCGGAGAAACCATTTTGAAATTTTGGACTTCGGTAAGAATAGAATTGGAGTCTAGAGAAAATCTATCGAATGCTTCTTTCCCGACAATACCCGTGCAAACAACATC
>CAZLLG010000214.1:0-6725 GCA_964560275.1 uncultured Eubacteriales bacterium
GTGGGATAGAGTTTGTCTCCGGGACCATGGTTGTGGATGGCCACCTGGATATCGTACTTTTTCACTTTGTCATTGACCATTCCCAAGAGTTCATGATTGGGAACACCTATGATCATCCGCATTCCGGCGGCCTTGGCATAGTTAAAAGCCCTGTTGACCTCCTTCTCGTTCTTCATATAAACCACACCACATCCATAGAGGTCGAGGCCGGCAACCTTGACTTTCTCAGCGATAACCTTGATCTCTTCTTCTGTGCTTTCCAGAGGAAGATGGAAGCTTTTGAAACAAATCCGTGTCAATCCCAACCTCTTTGTCATGGCCAACGTTTTTTCTAGATTAAATTCCCTGAATGTGTAGGAAGCCATTCCCAATTTTAAAACACTCCCGCCAGATTCGGCCCGCTGTCCCCTGTACTGTGAAGAAGACTCAAGTCGTGTTGAAAATGATGCGGCCATTGCCCCTGTTCCGGCGAGTTTTAAAAATTCCCGTCTTGTCTTTTTAACCATAGATACACTCTCCTCCGTGATCGTTTCCCCATTGAAATCAAATTTTGCTCTTTCTGTCAACCTTAATATTTCACCGAAGCATCCTCATTCACTTTAAATTTGACGCGGAGGGGATTTTTAATATACTAAGGGGGGAGAAATAGAGCATGCTTATTCAAAGAGTATTTTTTAAGCTGCGCAGAAATAAAAACTTCGCGCTTTTTATCCCTCTGCTGCTCCTTCTGGCAGCATGTGGGCAAGAAAAACCTAACAATCCTGAATCCCTTTCGGCCGCAGAACTCAACACATTAACGGCGGATGAAAAAGCGGAAGGATGGAAACTTCTTTTCGACGGCAAAACATTCAATGGCTGGCGTGGGATAGGTTTGGAAAGCATCCCGGAAGGCCACTGGACCATAGAGGACGGCGCCATCAAAAAGATCCCCTCGGGCAAAGTTCCTCTGCAAAAAGATGGGCAGCCTCTCGTAGGCGGAGATATTATGACAATCGAAACTTTCGAGGATTTCGAGCTTTCTCTGGAATGGAAGATAGTCTCGGCTGGGAACAGCGGAATCAAATACAATGTCTCCGAGGACATGTCGGCATCGAATCCTCCCCCCCATGGTGCTCTCGGATTCGAATTCCAGATCTTGGACGATGACCAACATCCTGATGGACAAAGAGGAGGACGGTATTCGGCGTCCGCCCTCTATGACCTTGTAGAACCTCAGGGGAAAGCACTAAAACCTGTTGGAGAATTTAATTCTTCCCGTATCGTTATGAAAGGCCCGCACGTCGAGCACTGGCTCAACGGCACAAAGGTTTTAGAATATGATATAGACACAGATGAATTTAGATCTCTGGTTGCCAAAAGCAAATATAGAAACTATGAAGGATTTGCGGACAAACGCAGTGGCCACATCGTTATTCAAGACCACACTTCAGCAGCCTGGTTCCGCAACATAAAAATCAGGAAACATAAATAAGGGGAAAATATGAGTCAAAAATCAATCACACGAAGAAATTTTTTAAAAACGGTTTCAACAGGAGCAATGGCTGCTTCTGTTGTTGGTATGCCGGCCTCTAATTACGCCAGAATTCTGGGAGCCAACGACCGTATTCGCGTTGGGATTGTCGGTTTTTCTGACAGGGCGCGGGGCTCACTCATCCCGTCTTTTTTAGGAAGTGCGGAAGAACTCAATTTTGAAATAGTTGCTGTTTCAGATATCTGGAACCGGAGGCGGGAAGAAGGGAAGGCTTTCCTGGAAGACAAAACAGGAAAACCTGTGGCAGTCATGCGCAACAATGAGGAACTCTATGACTCAGATAAAGTCGATGCCGTCATCATCAGTACCGCCGATTTTCAACATGCCCTTCACTGCATTCAGGGTGTTGAAGCAGGAAAAGATGTCTATGTCGAAAAACCCTTTGCAAACACCATGGACGATGCCCGGAACGCCCTTAAAGTTGTCACGCATTCAGATAAAATTGTTCAGATAGGAACCCAGCGGAGAAGCGCCGCTAACTACATCCAGGCCGACAGATATATCCGGTCCGGACGCTTCGGGAAGATTGTGGCTGTAGAGATGACCTGGAATGTCAATCAACCCGGACGCTGGCGCAGACCTAAATTGGTCGAGAACCTTCGCGAAGACGATGTGGATTGGAAACGCTATCTTATGAACCGTCCATTCGAACCATGGGATCCCAGAAAATATATCGAATACCGCCTCTTCTGGCCTTACTCCTCAGGTATTCCCGGTCAGTGGATGGTTCACCAAATTGACACAGTCCATTGGTTCACAGACCTTCCCCATCCACGCAGTGTGGTGGTCAACGGCGGAATATATCTCTGGAAAGACGGCCGTAAAAATTTTGATACCTTAACGGCAGTTTTTGATTACGGTCCCCTTAAAGACACGTCCAAAGGTTTTCAGGTCATTTATGCATCACGGCAAACCAATTCAGCCGGCGGTGTCAAAGAGCTCTATTTTTCCAACGGAGGAACACTCAATCTACTGAACAACACAATCACACCCAACGGCGGATTGACCCAGAGAATGGCTGCAGCCATGGAGATGAAAGAAAACAGGCTTCCCGAGATGTCCATCGCCGAAGCCGGAGGCATTGAAACAAAAGCCAATACAGGAGCGGACAACGCCACATTTGCCCATATGCGGAATTGGATGGAGTGTGTGCGCAGCCGGAAAACACCCAATGCCGACATTCATGCTGCCTACAATCATTCCGTTGCTCTCAACATGACCATAGCTGCCATGCATTCAGGGAAACGAGTCACATTCAATGAGATCAAACAAGAGGTTATAATCCGATAATCCGACAATTCATTCAGATGTTTTATTAAAAATTGGGGACAGTCCCCAATTTTCCCCAATTTTTAATAAAAAAGACTTGACAAAAAAAAGATTTCGCTTATCTTATAAATAGCGGTTTATATAAATGACTGTTTATATAAAAGGAAGTCGATATGGATGATGCACAAGAACTGCAGCTCCTCTTCCATACCCTGGGAGAAGCCAACAGACTTAAAATTATCAAGTTCATCGGAAAGAAAGAGAGATCTGTCTCAGAGATCGTAGAAGCTATAGGTTTATCTCAGCCATTGGTTTCACACCATCTGAGAATTCTTCGAGAACGAGAAATTCTAGAGACCAAAAGAAACGGACCATTCATCTACTACAAATTGAAAGACGGGAAACTGCTCGATGCTCTGGGCTTATTCTTAGAAATTGCCACTACAGTTAAAAGCAGTCCTCCGTTTGAACCAATGTTTTGCTGTCCTCCCAAGTGGAGAACAAGAGGAAAAAAACAATGAGGAGGTTGGAGATATGAATAAAAACGAAAAGACAACAGAATCTAAAAAAAACAACATGTCGCCCAAGGAAAAAGAGAAATTGTGGGAACACATGATGGAATGCTGTTGCTCGGACATGTCGGAAGAAGACAAGAAGAGATGGAAGACAAGAATTCCCAAAATGAAGCATCACATGATGGAACACGGTTGGGGTCATAAAATGGGAATGATGAGAATGATGATGGGTCACAAACATGGAAAAATGGAAAGCTCTATGCCGATGGAGATGTGCAAAGATATGATGTCATCTCTGCATCAAAGCCATCGAGTTGCGACTCTGGCCACACCCGAGGTCCAAGGCCTATTCGAAGATTGGGTGGAGCAAATCGAACAGGAGATGGTCAATTATCTAAAAGACAAAAATTCTGTTGAAGCCAACGAGGTCGCAAGCCATTTCAAAATATCTAAAGAGAGCGCGTACTATTTCCTGACCAGGTTGGCCCAGAAAGAAAAGATAAAGCTGAAAGTCAACAAAGAGTAAAACACATCCAGCGCTTTATTTTGCTAGGTGAATCGAGCGGATTGCTAGGCTCGAAGTTTTAATCCGATAAACGATTGAAAAATTATCTCACTATTAATTCTATTTTGCCAGTTCGCGCTGGATGATGTGATACTGCACGGCCATGGAGTGCCCCACTTCCCTCGACCAATATCCCG
This sequence comes from uncultured Eubacteriales bacterium, assembly GCA_964560275.1. Taxonomy (GTDB): domain Bacteria; phylum Acidobacteriota; class Aminicenantia; order Aminicenantales; family Aminicenantaceae; genus JAUWVG01. The sequence continues at coordinate 4,018 of CAZLLG010000214.1, forward strand.
CACGATGTCCTCCTTTTGATTGGGCATAGGTAAAGGGAACATTGTTGTCCTCTAAAACCCGGATAAAATTCCGTGCGCCTCTGATCAAGCCGTCCTCAGTCCCGCAGTCGATATAGATATGAGGCAGTTTGTCTTTGGGGACTTGAAGGACCAACTTATGGGAATCATAGGCATCACAATCTTCTTCGGTCAGAAAAATCTGCCCTTTTGGAGAGCGCTCTACTTGGCTGGAAAATCCCTCGATGGCTATGTTCGGATCCGGCTTATTTGACATCCGTTCCTCCCACATCACCCAGGGCCTGTCCCCCTTTTTTAACCTTTCTTTCTGACTCCGGGCATATCCGATAACACCACTGTGGCTCCCGATTGAACAGAACAATTCCGGGTGCTTCAGCCCGAGCATAATCGCCCCATATCCGCCCATGGAAAGTCCATTTATGGCCCGTCCTTCTCTGGAATTGATTGTCCTGTAAAAGCCATCGACATGGGGTATCAAGTCCTTGATGATATAATCTTCCCAGTTATTTTTTTGGCCGTCTTCGCTTTTGGCCCAGTTGACATACCAGGAGTTTCCCACATCCGGCATCACCACGATGAGATCATAATCAGAGGCATATCTGGGAGCCCCAAGAGACGCCCATGCCCTGTAATTGCTCGTAAGTCCATGGAGGAGGTAAAGAACTGGGTAGCTTATTTTGTTGGAGTCATAATTATCCGGCAGATAGATATTGTATTTCATTGTCCTGCTCACGGATTCAGAATAAAAATCGATTGTTTTAACCTCGCCGTTTGCCTGGAGCACACAAACAAAAACCAAAACAAAAGCAAAAGTCCATTTTGACCGTGGATCAACGAGTTTTTGGATGTTCCTCATATTTTCTCCTTCAAAAAAACTTATTTTTGTTGATCTATTTTCAGAATTGTCTTCAACAGCACATTAGCCCCATTGACAACATCCGACATGTGCGAAAATTCTTCAGGAGAGTGGCTGACTCCCCCTACACTAGGGATGAAGATCATCCCCGTGGGAGCAATTTTGGCCATATCCTGGGCATCATGGCCGGCGCCGCTGGGCATAAATTGGGATGTCAATCCCAGTTCCTCAGCCGATTCGGCAATTTGCCTTCTTATAGCCGGGTCGGTGGGAGCTGGAATGGCCATGGCATCGATGGGATCAAAAAAGATTTTTGTGCCTGTTTTTTTTGATAAAAGAGCTGCTTCTTCTTCAATTGTTCTGAAGAGAGATTGGATTTTATCGGCAGATAGGTCCCGGAGTTCCAGACTCATCACCACTTTCCCGGGTATAACGTTGGGCGCTCCCGGTTCAGCATTTATACGGCCGACCGTTCCGACTTGACTGCCTTCGACACTGGTGACGATCCGGTTCACGGCTAAAATCAATTGAGCCGCCGCCAATAAAGAATCCTGTCTCATGTTCATGGGTGTTGTTCCGGCATGATTCGCATATCCCTCAATGGTCACATCCCACCAAGCGATTCCCACAATCCCTTCGACAACGCCTATATCGATATTTTTCGTTTCCAGGATACGTCCCTGTTCGATATGGATTTCAAGAAAAGCTAAGATATCTCCTTTTTGCCGTTTAACGCTGTCCAGGCTGTCCGGATTTCCTCCAAGGGCCCGGATTCCCTCCAGAACGGTCTTGCCGCTGTGACTTTTTTCTGAGAGCGCTTCAGTTGTCAAGGTTCCATTCATCGCTCGGCTTCCTACAAGCCCCCCCTCTTCATCCGTAAACACAATCACCTCTAGAGGATGACGGGTATGAATGTTGTTTTCAGCCAGCACTTGGACACACTCAATAGCACTCAAAACACCAACAGCGCCATCGTACTTTCCACCGTGCGGGACAGTATCGATGTGTGATCCGGACAGAATTGGAGGCAGTGATTTTTCGCTTCCAGCCCGTCTCCCCACTATATTTCCCGCTGCATCTGTCCAAACGTCCAGACCTGCGGCCTCCATAAGGACCACAATATATTTTCTAGCCGCAATGTCTTCGTCACTGTAGGCAACACGGTGGACACCACCTTCGGAAGTTTTTCCAAATTCCGCCAGTTCAAAAATGTGCTGCTCTATTCTTTTGGCATTAACACTTAAATCTTTCATTGGTTGTTCTACCTCGCAAAAGAAAAAAACCGGATTTGCTATTGTGAGCACAATAAGCCCCAGGAAAAGTCGTCGACAAAATCTGTGCATCTCAGCCTCCCCTATATCTTAACCAGCTCTTCGATGGTAAACGGCCGTTCCTGTTCGATGCTCCGGCGGGCGGCAATCCCGATTAAAATTGAGAGAACTCCATCCCGGCTCCCCGCCCCCTGTTCCAAAAGATCATCACCAGGATTCCGGAAGATTCTATCCTGCATAATCTGGTCTGCACCCCAATGACTTCCCCCTTGCCCTGATTCCAGGTTAAACGTCAAAGTGTCCTTGAAATTTCTGGTGAGGCGAAAATCCGCAAGACTCTGGACATCCCATGGTTGGTTATGGTAAACACGCGCATCGAGCCGTCCCTTTGTCCCATTAAAGCCCACAGAAAATCCTTCATATGGCATAAACGCATTCAAAGAATAACTCATTGTCACACGATTGTGATATTGCACTTGAACGTTCATCGTGTCCCAGATGTTAATTCTCTTCCGGAAAACACAATGGCCAGTTCGAGATGGGTACGAGCGATGCCCAGATGG
>CAZLLG010000215.1:0-6717 GCA_964560275.1 uncultured Eubacteriales bacterium
GTGTATTTCTCAAATCCGGATTCGGTTTTGAGACAAAAGAGTTTGACCTTCACTCCTTCGATGGGATTTCCGTCTTGATCTTTCACTATCCCTCCGGTTCTGGCCTTGCCTGAGTAATCCTGGGAAAGAACCGATAAACTAAATAAACATATTAGGGCACTGAATAATATTATCCTTTTCATCTTGAACCTCCATATTAAGTTTACCATTTTTAGCAGCAATAAAAAAGCCCCTTCCGCCTCATGGACGGAAGGGGCTTTGAACGTCTACGTGTAATCTACAATTTTAGAACTGGAACCTGACTCCGAATCTGAGGACCAATGGATTGATAACCTCATTGGGCTCACCTGAACGTGAGTAGGGAGAATAACGTGGTGTGGAATAGCTGATGTAGTAATTTCCCATATCGAGGGGGCGCTGTCTGTTCATGACCTGGTTGTTCAGGGTGTTAAAGATGTCGCATGAGATCCATACACTTCCAGTATCTCCAAGTTTGAGTCGCTTCTGCACCTTGGTATTCATAACCCAGACATTTCCGAGTCTCGCTTGGTCGCTGTTGGTCTGCATCTGGATAGAGGAACTCTGGCTTCGTGTGTTGGGCAAGTTGTAGTCGATAATATCAAAAAACTGATCGATGATCATTCCTTCACGGCCGTTCAGTGAAAAAGACACGTCGATGCCGAGAGGAAGTGAGTACATACCCTGTACTTTAAACATCCAGCGGGTGAACATAGGAACGGACAATTTTCCGCTACCACCACCCATCGAATTGGTGAAGTAGTCTCCGTCATAGGACCAGAGGTTGGTAGGATTGAGCCATCCAGCGTCTCCGTAGTGTTGATGCTGAGTCTGTATGGTTATCGATCCGCTGAGCATCCAGTTGTTGGAGTAGCGTTTGTTCCATCGGATATCCACGCCCATATAATTGGTGTAGTAGTCGGGACGATTGGTGTCATAGCCGTATTTTGTGTATCCGCGTTGGGGGCCGGCTTTAAGGACATACCAGGGTCGTCCGGCTGCCTGATCCGTGTTGAATGAGGTTTCCCCGGGAGAATCGGCAACAACCGTACCTGGAATGATACCGGCCTGCATGTAGTCGTCTTGGTTTCTTTTGTGGTCGAGCAGGTTGGGAGGGAAGTAGTTGGAATCGCTGGGATCGAGCAGTGCACGTTCGCCAAAAGTGGTCAGAACACCAGCACTGTCATACTGGGGATAGTAGGCTACTTCCCAAGAGGCTCTTTCGTTCCATCTGTAGGTAAAGTCAATGCCAATGCCAAAATCAGCAAAGATTTCTCTTTCAAGAGCAACAAGGATGTCATAGTCATTGCTCTGTTTCCAATTGGGATCGACCGTGTCGTTATTGGCAGTCAGTGCAAGAGGGTTGGCCCAATCGAATCCACCCCACATCAGGCTTTGTTCTCTGGCAGCCATAGCGGGTGTAACAACAAAATTGCCGGCATCGTCGAAGGCTCTGTAGATCTTTCTGGAGCCTTTGTACTCGGCCCAGTAGAGCTCATTGAGCTGGATTTTCCAGTCTCCATTTCCAAAACCAGCAGCTTGGTCTCCCCACCATAATCTCATCCAGGGATACACACCACGCGGAGTATAGTTGTCTACACTTAGGGGGCCGCCGGGATACATGGCAAAAGCCGCTTTTAAGATAGTCTTGCCATCGCCAAAGAGATCATAGGTCGCACCAATTCTTGGAGATATTGTCCACATTCTTGCAGCATCGGGTGTTGAGAATTCGGGTGAGGTTCTATCTGCCATAAGAGCGGAAATTGCATTACGTGTGGAAGCATCCGGCATCCATTTTACTGTTGCTTCATAATAATTGTCGTGCCAATCGCCTTCGACATCTTCTAGATAGAGAGAACGAGTGATATACTCTTTTCGATAATCGACTTCGCGGTCCATTCTTACCTGGAGATTTAAAGTCAACCGTCCGAAGGTCATGATGTCCTGGAGATAACCGGCATAACGATCTGTACCATCCTCAAAGATGAGATCGTTGTTGCCAATATTGAACCGGATCCAATCATCGGGAACATCTCGGGAGCCATCTAAATCGACGTCGATTTGCGGGGTGTAATAGTTGTGATAGAAATAGAAGTTTCCGGTTCGTCCACCAACATATGATCTCTGGTTGTTGTTGACCTCTAAACCAACTTTGATCTCGTGAGAAGCACCGAGGAAATTGTCGTTGTATAAGATTCCCTGAAGAAGACCAAACTGGTGAGGTCGTCCACAGAAGAAATAGGAGCTGTAGCGGAGATTTCCAAAAGGATCGTTGTAAATGGCATTGTCATAGTCATACCAGCGGACATATTTCATGTCTTCGTCTGTGGCAGGCCACAGTCCAAATCCGGCATCGGTAAATCCGTATCTTGCCGAAATAAAGACATTGTCTCCAAACATGTGCTCATCTTGGATTTTAAAGATCGGGCTTCCAAAGTGGTATTTTCCATGCTGATTTCTGCCGGCTGGATTGGACGTAGAGGAACTCCTTCCCTGTTTCTTCTTGTCACCGAGGTGAAGGAAAATTTCCGCCCTGTTGTCAGCAAAAAGCTGGAAGTTGAGTTTACCGGCATAGTTATTCAGCTGTGTGTTATCCTTCGATCCGGTAATAACAAATGTCTGGATATCCTGGACTCCATAAGACATCCACCACCAAACTTTGTCCTCAACCAGCGGACCTCCCATATTGAACCCAAAATCCTTGATGTTTTTGATGATGTTGGATCCTGCCCATTCGGGGTATTGAGGTTCGGGAAATATTTCTTTAACCGCTTCGTAGTCTTCTCCACTACCAGCCGCCTGCCAGGCCTCATCTGTCATGAAGAATCGTCCGCCAAAACCGAACTTGTTCTGACCCCGCCGTGTCACCATGTTGATGACGATGGCGCGTTCCCGGTTCTCGACATCCGGCATACCTGTAGTCACACTGATTTCTTCAAAGATATCAAAGTCAAAGTATGTCGGAGAAGATATCGAGGACAAGTCCGTGATCTGGATTCCATCCATGACCCACGAGTCCGTGCCTTCACCCTTTGAAACAAAAGATGACTGCTGACCCGAATCACTTCCTCCGATGTTTTCCCTGTCCATCAGGATTGATGGAACCATCTGGATAACAACCCAGGGATCTCGAGCGGAAGGCAGGGCCATCATGGCTTCACGGTCAATCGTGTGAGAGACTTCTGTTCTCTTTGGGGTAACGGTCGGTGTTGTCGCTATAACAGTGACCTTTTCCTCAATCGCTCCCATTTCCATTTCAACGACAAGCTGAGTGTTCTGTCCAACGTTAATTCTAACGATCGTTTCGATCTTGGTCTTAAATCCAGCAAGCTCTGCTTTAACAGAATAGTTGGCACTGGGAGGGAGTGAGAGAAATCGGAAAATACCTTCATTGTTGGTGACCGCTGTCATGTCCGCTCCACCCGTTGAAATGAGAGTTACATTGACACCGGGGAGAGGAACTCCATCCTGATCAACAACCGTTCCGTAAAGGTTTCCAGTTCTCATCTGTGCTGCTAATGGCAATGCCATTAAGCACACAAATAGAACTGCTAATAATTTTCGCATTCCATAACTCCTTTTCTTCCCCTCCTTTTATTGAAGGAGAGAAAGCCGTACATTGCCCTGGAATGTAAATATACATTCCAACTTTTTGCCTTTGTTTTTAATAGACTTCTGGGTATAGCCCTCCTTTTTTGAAGAATTATTTCTTCAGCTTTTTTTAACATCACCTTTTTTAATAGCAACATTCGTGCCAAAATGTTCATTTTTAATTACATTGATATCAACCACTTAGAAATACAGAAAATAAAGGAACATACAAATTTTTGAATTCATCCAAATATTTGGATTTTATAAAGGCTGGATAATGAATCTAAAATGAATCTTTCTTCAGATCTCGCAAAAGAGATTCAATATTAGAGCGGTCTTCAGGAGTCATTGCAGGGCTTTCTAAAGAGAGAAGTCTCTCTAAATATTTAATGGCTAGGACTTTGTTTCCTATGGCTGCATATGTTTGTGCAATATTGAAGAGAAGAAATTCATCATTGGGGCTCAGCCGCAAGGCCTGCTCCCAAACACTGATGGCGAAATTCAACTGCCCCACGATCCTGTATCCAATTCCCAAACCTCTATAGGCAAGAACAAAATTTTGATCCTTGCTGATGGCCTTTTTAAAAGTTTCCATGGCCCGACTATGATCAGCCGCACTTTCTGACTTCCTCGACATAGTGAGGTAAAGTGTCCCTAAATTGTAGTAGACCATCGGGTCGCTGTCATCCAAAGAAATGGATTTGGTATAGAACTCAAGAGCCTTTTGGTCCTCTCCTTTTCTTGAATAAGCGAATCCCATGTAGTGCCACACTTCGGGATCAAAATCCAATATGGCCAAAGCTCTCTGAAGTATGTCCAGCCCTCTATCAAACTGGCCTTCCCTCACTAAAAAAATCCCAAAGGTTGTAATGATGTAGTAATTTTCCGGATTATTGTTCAATCCCTTCTCCAAGATCTCAACCACCCTATCTTTTTGGCCTTGGCCTATTAAAATATTATATAAATACAAATAAGCTTGAGCAAAATCCTTTCGTACCGCAATAATTTCATTGAGAAGTTTGGTGCTCTCATCCACCTTGCCTTCGTCACCCAGGATTATCGCTTGATCAAGTTTTTGCTGGAAGGGAAGAAGGGTTTTTAAATCATCTTCAGGTCCATAGGAAGTTTTCACGCTAGTTGTTGGAGAGATAACATACCCAAGACTCCGGAGTTTTTTTTGAGTCTCTCGGTCCATTTGCTGTGGATCCTGGGATTTCCGTGAAGTGGACAAATCTTCTTTGATTTCATTGAGCTTCTTGAGATACAAGGTGACATTTATATTCTCGACAGCATTGTTCGACTCGTCAAAATCCTTGTCCAGGTAGTAAAACTCTGGAATGGGCGAATCGAAAAATTTCTCGTTTCCCTCCACAAATCCCCATTGGGGAGCCCATCCCTGGTTATAATAAGGGCCCAAGGATTCGAAATAGATGGCCCTCTCCTCTAATTTTTTCCCATCCATTAGAGGCAGGAGGGACACTCCCTGGAGAAAATTCGGGGGATCTAAACCTAGAACATCACAGAGAGTGGGAAATATATCGATATGACAAACATTTTCATTTTTGCGGCTGGTTTCGATTCCAGGGCCGGTGATGATCAGAGGCACCCAGAGTGTACTGTTGTAGGCAAAATAGGTATGAGAGAGTTCACCGTGTTCCCCTAACGACTCTCCATGGTCCCCAGTCAATACAATTAAAGTTGTCTCTAAAAGATTTTCATTTTCCAGGAAATCAAAGATTTTTTTTAATTCAGAATCTACATAGGCCACCTCTCCAGAATAAGGATCATCTTTATACGTGGTGGCAAAAGGCTCCGGAGGTTGATAAAGTGTGTGTGGATCCCAGAGATGGATCCAGGAAAACCACTTGGTATTCTGTTTCTCAAGCCAGTCTAAAGCGGAATTTATCACGTCCTCTGCTTTCCGCTCCGGGGGAACAAAAACCACTGAAGATTTGGAAGGATAGGACTCATCATAGACATCAAATCCTTGATTCAAACCAAAGCGAGAATCAAGAGAAAAGGCCCCGATAAAAGCCGCCGTAGAATAATCATTGTTCTTCAAATATTCAGCCATGGTGAGAAAGTCTTCATGCACTCTAAATTTCGCATTGTCGTGAACACCATGATAGAGAGGAGTCGTTCCTAAAAAAATATTCGCATGGGAAGGAAGAGTTATGGAATTGTGTGCAAACGCTCTTTCAAAAAGAACGCCTCTCTCCGCCAGGGCATCAATATTGGGAGTTTTAAGATAATCTGTGCTGTAGCAGCTTAGCCTGTCCGGCCTGATTGTATCAATAGTGATGACAAGCACATTATAGTTATTCCCTTCTGCAGCAAAAAGCGAACTGCCTGATAATAAAAGCCCAAATTGTATCAGGGCCAAAAACAGAAAAACGATCCCGTTTTTTGCTTTAAGTTTCATACGGAGAATGAAGATTTGAATTTCAAGTTGATAATTATTTTTTAACGGCTAATTGGACTTCGGTCCAAAAGCTATAGGTTGTGGCTCTCAACCTTGACATTGTGCCTAGTCTAGTGGAACCTGACTCTCCTCGTTCAGATGCCATTCCACCAGTAGCACCACCCGATGTGCCCCGGACTCCTCTCCCCATCGAATCAGTCAGCCTAGCCTGTCTCATCTCTTTGGTTGAGCCTCCCCATTCGAATCCTAGTGTGAGTAATTCTCCAGGTTGAATCCCGATCCCAACCGGATTATCTTCATCTCTTTTTAGAGGAACCCTAAATTCGTAAACCGCAGTTTCTCTTCCTCCGGTAGTATTAAACGCAGGAGCAGCCGGGCCGCTGGCAATTTCAAGAGTTTCTCCTGATTTATCGATAACTTCGTTGTGAAAAATCTGGTAGGTTTCTTGGCCCCTGATTTGCTGTTTCCTCTCATCAGGCATCGGTTTGCCCAGCATTTCTTCGACAATTTGAATATAGTTATCGGCTGAGACTGTTTTGATGGCGAATCTGATGCCGTAATTTTTTTTCTTTTTTCCGTCTGCATTGAGCCAGAGAGTGATTCCTGCTTCTCGAATAGTGCTCATAAACTGTCTGGGCTCAGTAAAAATAAAGATCACATAGAGATTATCGGCATCATTTCTAAAG
>CAZLLG010000216.1:0-6695 GCA_964560275.1 uncultured Eubacteriales bacterium
ATGGGAAACATCACGGCAGGGTGACACCTGATAAGGTGAAAGATGTGTTGAATAACTATGAGTAAGAGACAATTATGCGAAGAATGAATTCAGCTTCTGTATTGGAAGAATTCAGGGAAGGTCTCTTGTCAGAAAGAGATCCGACTAAACCCTGTATAGCCGTGTGCGGGGGAATGGGTTGTCTTGATCATGGTGACGGCAAAATAATCATCGCCTTTGAAAAAGAAGTCAAAAAACACAGGTTAAAGACAAAAGTGGATATCAGAACCACCGGCTGTCATGGCTATTGTGAAAAAGGGCCTCTAGTCGTAATTTATCCTGAAGAAATCTGCTATATGGAAGTGACGCCGAAGGATGTTCCGGAAATTGTTACTCAGACTGTGCTCGGGAAGAAAGTGATAAACCGCCTGATTTATTCAGGATCGGATGCGGGCAAAAAAACAGCACGGCAGTCTGAAATACCTTTTTACAAAAATCAGATGCGGCACCTAATGGGCAACAGCACAAAGATTGATCCCAAAAGTATAAATGATTATCTGGCTGTAGGTGGTTATTCCGCTTTATCCAAATCGCTTTTCGAGATGAGCCCGGAACAAGTTCTTGATGAAATAAAGAAAGCCGACTTACGCGGCCGGGGCGGTGGTGGATTCCCAGCCGGCCGGAAGTGGGAAACTGCCCGCAATGCTCCTGGAAAAGAAAAGTATGTTATTGTCAATGGTCATGAAGGGGAGGTCGGGGCGTTTATGGATAGGGCCCTCTTTACGGGAAATCCGCATAGTGTGCTGGAAGGCTTGATCATCGGTGCCTATGCCATCGGCTCCAAACAGGGATTTATCTACACTCGTCACGACACGCCTCAATTAAAAAACAATATTGATATTGCCCTCGCTCAAGCGGAGGAGTACGGACTTTTGGGTGAAAATATCCTTGGATCCGGTTTCAACTTTAATGTTGAGGTGCATCTTGACATAGGGATATTCGTTTCCGGCGAGTCCAGCGCACTCATGAGGTCGATTGAAGGGAATACTCCAGAGCCAAGACCTAAATATATTCGCACTTCGGTCAGTGGCATTTGGGGAAAGCCGAGTGACCTGAACAATGTCGAAACCTGGGCTAATGTGCCTCTGATAATCAATAAAGGCTATGAATGGTACACAGGTATTGGGACAGAACGGAGTAAGGGAACAAAACTCGTATCCTTATCGGGTAATATTGTGAATACAGGATTGGCAGAAGTGCCTTTTGGGACTACTATCAGAGAGATTGTCTACGACATCGGAGGTGGCATTCCAAAGGGAAAGAAACTCAAAGCCGTTCACTTCGGAGGACCCATGGGAGGATCTATTCCCGAGAGACTCCTCGACACGCCGCTGGATTTTGATGAGCTGGCCAAACTGGGAGCTCCAATAGGAGCAGGCGGCATGCTGGTATTGGATGAAGATGCCAGTATGGTCGATGTATCCAGGTATTTTCTCAACTTCCTCACGAATGAGTCGTGCGGCAAATGTGTCCCCTGCCGAGAAGGCATCAGGCAGATGCTTAAGATTGTGACCCGTGTGAGTGATGGAAAGGGAAGACATGGGGACATCGAGCTTTTAGAGGAGATATCCGAAGTGACTGGAGCGGCCTCCTTATGTGCGTTAGGGAAAGCTGCTGCCGATCCACTCTTCAGCACACTTCGCTACTTCAGAGATGAATATGAGGCAAACATCGAGAAGAAAAAACACCCCGCAGAGAAGCGAGTATTATCATGAAAGAGCAAAAAAAGATGAATGAAATTTTCGTGCAGATAGATGGGAAAGACGTTAAAGCCAAGGAAGGGATGACCATTCTGGAGGCGGCTCGAAGTGTCGATATATTTATTCCTACGCTCTGTTTTTGCGAGAAATTAGAACCCTATGGAGCATGTCGGATGTGCACTGTGGAAGTGGAAGTTCGCGGCTGGACAAAACTTGTTGCGGCCTGCCTTTACCCAGTAGAACAGGATTTGGTAGTAAGGACTGTTTCTAAGAAGGTCAATCATATTCGCAAAATGATTTTGGAGTTTCTATTGGCTCATGCTCCAAATTCACCCCAAATGTTGGATTTGGCTCAAGAATACGGAGCAGACACAGACCGTTTTGGAAAAGAGTCATCGTTTTGTATTCTTTGTGGCCTATGTGAAAGATACTGTGCCGAAGTCAAGAAGAAAAATGCTGTTGGATTTGTTGACAGTGGAGCTAGACGGGAGATAAGGTTTGTTCCTGAAATAGCTTCGAAAGAGTGTTATGAGTGTAAGGAATGCTTTCCACTCTGCCCGACTTCATATCTCCAGGCAGCATTCGTTTTAGCCGAATCTCTGGTTTTTCCTGGAGATGCTTCCAAGTCTGTTTTAAAAAAATAGCTGTAAACACAATGAGTTTACGAATCAATATTGATGGGAAAGACATCGAAACGTATGAGGGACAGTCTTTAATTCAGGCAGCCCTGAATGCCAGGATTTACATCCCCCATCTCTGCTATCATCCTGACCTGCCTTCGTTTAATGAGTGCAAGCCTGATGAGGTGTGCTATCAGGGCCATGATAAATTTCAGTCGGACTTGAAGGCGCAAGTGTACAATGGGTGTGGGCTCTGTCTCGTCGAGATTGAGGGTCGGAAAGATCCGGTCTTGTCCTGTATTACAGAGGTTGAACAAGGGATGAACATTGTGACATCTTCGGACTCGGTTCAGTCTTTTCGCCGCGACAATTTGGCCAAGATTTTCGCCAGTTATCCCCAGGCCTCCCTTCAATTCGATGAGTGTGAGCTGCACAAAGTTGCCGAATACATAGGTTTTAAAAGCGATCAAGACTTCGACATCACAAAGGATCTCTATTGTGAAGATAAAAAACCACTTTTTATCAGAGACTACAACCTCTGTATAGGATGTCTCCGTTGTGTCCGTGTCTGTTCAGATCTTGTGGGGGCGAAAGCTCTTGGGTACACGAGTTTAAATGAAAAAATCACCGTTGGGACACAAAAACCGTCCATTGAGGAATCCGGATGTGTGTACTGCGGCGCCTGTGTTGAAGTCTGTCCAACAGGAGCTTTGAGGGATAAAGACTTCAATCCCGGTGACCGTAAGCAGGCTTTGATTCCTTGTCGGGCTTCCTGTCCCTTGGGGATGGATGTTCCAACCTATGTCCACTTTATCGAGCAGGGTAGTTTCGATGAAGCCGCCCGGACCATCAGGGAAAAAACTCCTATGGGATTGAGTTTGGGCTATATCTGCCATCACCCATGTGAGTCAAAGTGCCGAAGGGGAGAACTCAACAATCCCATTGCCATCTGCAACCTAAAAAGGTTGGCTCTGGAAACCAAAGATGCCATTTTGAGAGAAAAGACGAAAACAGCCACTCATTCAGGAAAAAAAGTTGCTGTTGTTGGAGCCGGACCGGCCGGACTCGTAGCGGCTTTTTATCTGACTGTTTTTGGCCATAATGTTACAGTCTTTGAAGCTTTGGCTGAGGCAGGAGGGATGCTCCACTGGGCCATTCCAGAGTATCGCCTTCCCCGTCAAATCATACTGCATGAAATCAGAACACTTAAGGCCATGGGAGTTAAAATCCTGACAAACAGTCCAGTTGATGCGGATTCTTTCCGGGACAAGCTGGATTTGAAGAAATGGGATGCTGTTTTTTTGGCGACCGGAGCTCAAACCAGCGAAAAAATTGATGTTGAAGGCCGTTCTTTTCATGATGTGCATTGGGGCTTGGATTTTCTCCAGCAGGCCAAGGAGGGATGGGCTCCTGAGATAGGAGACAATGTCGTAGTCGTTGGAGGAGGCAATGTGGCGCTTGAAGCGGCTATGACAGCTCTGCGCCTTGGTGCGGAAAAGGTTGTTCTTGTCTGTCTGGAGAAGAGAGACGAAATGCCGGCCTTTAAATGGGAAATCGAAGAAGCGAAGAAAGAGGGGATTGTTCTTCGGTTGGGTTGGGGTCTTAAGAAGATTTTGGGCGATGGCGATATTGTGTCAGGCGTCGAGCTTATAGGATGTGCCTCTGTGTTTGACAAAGAAGGTTATTTTTGTCCTGTCTATGATGAATCTGAAACAACCTTTGTTCAGGCTGATAGTGTCATTTTAGCCGTTGGGCAGAAACCTGACTTGAATTATCTTTCTTCAGACAGCGGGATTCAAATTCAAGAGGACGGAACAATACATACTAAACCGAATAATTTGCAGACCTCCCGGCCTGGTTTTTTTGCCGGAGGGGAAGCCAGGACCGGTTCAGCTTCTGCCGTGGAAGCCATGGCAGATGGACGCCTGGCCGCTTCTTCGATAGACAAATTCCTGGGAGGTCAAGGACTGGATGAGGCCTGGCAGGGGATAAAATTTTTTGACAGGGGGCTTTTGTGGAGGGGACAGAAAAAAAATTTTTGTGCACTCGATCGGGTCGACATGGCCGAGCTTCCTGTTGAGGAACGCATTGGATCTTTTGCAATGCCTCAGATCGGGTATAGTGGGGGAGAGGGCCAGGCCGAGGCAGACAGGTGTTTGAAGTGCCATCTGCGGTTTCTTCTTTCACCTATAATCCTCCCTCCCGAAAAACAGCAGGCTCCTCTCCGGGAGTAAAGACATCGGGAAACTCTTCTAAATCTCTGTCTTGACATTTTTTTGAACCGAGACTTATAATTCCATACGAAAATTCGTAGAGAAAAAGTAGAGGAATCCTCACAATTTGACTTTGTACAGAATTTTTTTCTCTATGTCGGAACATCGGAGGAGGTGCAAGGATGGGAAAGCGACATCACCATTGGATTTTTTGTATTTTGGGTCTTCTGATTCTCTGCTCATATAGTTACAGCCAGCTCCAATTTGATAAGTCTGAATATGCGGCAAGACGTCAAAATCTGATGGAAACAATACCTGATGGCATAGCCGTTATCCGTGGGGCAGAACTTCCCGGCAGTTATATGGAGTACTACCAGAATAATGATTTTATGTATTTTTCCGGAGTCGAAATTCCAAACGCTGTCCTTATCATTGACGGGAGGAGGAAAGAGAGCACTCTCCTGTTTACAATTTCTGAAAGTTCAGCAAGGAGTGAAGGAATTCCCCTCGAACTTGTACGAAACACGAAGGACATCACCGGGATCGAGCATGTAGGCCCCATTGAAAGTTTTTCTTCAACGTTGAACAGTTTGAGCTCACAAGTGAGCGTGATTTATACTTCCTTTAAACCGGAAGAGCTGATGCGCGAATGCACCAACGAAAAATTTCGGGCTCGACAGAGAGACATGATCCTCAATGAATGGGATGGAAGACTGACAAGGGAGCTCCAATTTGTCAAACTCCTGAAGGAGCGATTTCCCGCTGTCGAAGTTAAAGACTGTTCTGCAAAAATCTGGGATCTCCGCGTTATCAAGTCTTCTGCTGAGATCGATCTTATGCGGAAGACCGGCCGTATTGCAGTCAAAGCCCACAATGTGATGATAAAAGCCACGCGGCCCGGAATGTATGAGTATGAATTAGCCGCTCTTTATGAATATTACTGCAAAAAAGAGGGTGCCCAGAATCTGGCTTATTATGCCATCATTTGTTCAGGACCCAATCATCCTTATCTGCATTATTACAAACACGACCGTCTGCTCGCGGATGGCGATTTTTTAGTCATCGATGTTGGACCCGATGTTGGATATTATGATATCGATATCACGGTCTCCTATCCTGTGAATGGCAAATTCACACCGAGGCAGAAAGAAGTGTACGAGGCTGCAAATGCTGTTCATGAAGCTAATATGAAAGTGTACCGCCCCGGTCTCACATCCGAGCAGTGCAGGAAAGAGGTTGAAGAAATTTTAGCCAATCAGGGATTTGATCTCTCTAAAGATTATTTTAGAAGAATGCGCGGCGGTTTTGGTCATTATGTCGGTATGGCTGTCCACGACGTAGGGCCACGCGCTGCTGTCCTTAAACCCGGTATGGTCATTGCTAATGAACCGCTTGCTGTCTGGGCTGATGAGGAGCTGGGTGTGCGGGTCGAAGACACCATCTTAATCACAGAAGATGGATGTGAAAACCTGACTGCGGGTATTCCACGCACTGTCGAGGACATTGAAGCAATGATGAAAAAGGATGGTGTGGTTCAGGTCCTGAAAAAGAACAAATTGTATTGAATACTTTTCATTCAGTGCGTATTGAATCTGCAGGATTGGTCAAAGCCGTTTTTACGGCTTGAAAGCTGACGGTCGTGAGGGCAATAACTAGGGCAAGCAAACCTGCAGCTGCAAATATTCCTATGTTGATTCGAACTCTGTAGGCAAAGTTTTCCAACCAGCTCTGCATCACAAGGTAGGCAACAGGCCAGGCCACAAGATTTCCCAGAAGCACGAGTTTTAAGAAATCCTTGGAAAGAAGCCGTACGATGTTTTCGACTGAAGCTCCCAGAACCTTCCGGATTCCGAGCTCTTTGGTTCTCTGCTCCGCTGTGAAGGAAACAAGGCCAAAGAGTCCGAGACACGCGATAAATATGGCGAGAATGGAAAAGACTAGAAAAACTTTTCCTCTCTGTTTTTCCTGCCTGTAGAGGCTGTCAAAATCTTCATCCAGGAAGGAATAGACAAAGGGATCCAGTGGATAGATCTCACTCCAGGCCTTTTCCAGAGAAACAAGTGTCCGGTCATAATCATGGGGAGCGATTCTTACCATCAACTTCCAAATGGCATCGGGATCTG
>CAZLLG010000217.1:0-6694 GCA_964560275.1 uncultured Eubacteriales bacterium
GATAGGCTTTGGAATAACAAAACCATGAAAGAAGGATTTGTCTTCGGCAAATTCAACAGGCACTCCGGCAAAAACGAATACACAGAGCAGAAAAAATATAAAGTACTTTCTGAGAAATATAAGGAGGGATTTCATTTTGCTGACTGCTTTGAGGGTAATTATAGATTTTTTCTATTCAAATGTCAAGAAAAATATCAATATGTTCTACATCTCCTAAGTGTATATACAATATCTAGTGTTTGTTTTCCTATCTAAAAAAGACGCCAAATGATAGCCGATTTCATGTTTAAAGTCAACATATATTAAGGGATTTTCACTAAAAGATGGAACCCTTACGCGGTCTGCCTCCTCCGCATATAAAATGCGGATTTAGACAGACACACGACGTCCATCTTTCAGCAAAAATCTAATCGCTATCAACTCACCTATTCATATAGACTGGGATAGGTTCTAAATGGATAATCCTTTTTTTAATGAGGTTGTGACTTTTTATTCAAGGGAGCCGATGGTTTTTTCGACTTCTTCCAGGATTTCACATGACTTAACAAGCTCTTTCATCCGAGTGTGGTCCGGATAGAGAGGTCTGTCGATATCCAGAAATTCAACATATTTCCGGATAACTTCCTTGGCCTTTTTCACACCCTTTCCAAAAACATATTCTCTGAAATCCATGGCCTGCGCTGCAGCCATAAATTCGATCCCCAAGACTCCGTACGCATTATCAAGAATCTGGAAATTCTTTATGGCTGTATTCATTCCCATGGACACAAAATCCTCTTGATCAGCAGCCGCAGGAATTGATTGGATGGACGCCGGCATGGATAAGATACGCTGTTCAACAATTTGAGTGTCAGCAGTATACTGGCTGAGCATCATTCCGGAAAACATTCCAGCTCCTTTAGTCAAAAAAGCAGGAAGACCCACACTGAGCGCCGGATTATTGAGTCTGTTCATCCGTCTTTCAGACAGAACACAAACCATCGTGATCGCCGCACCAATCATATCCATTGGAAGGGAGACGGGACTCCCCTGAAAATTAGCTCCCGATAACTGGAGGTTTTCATCTGGAAAAAAAACAGGATTATCCCCGACACCATTGAGCTCAATCTCGACTTGTGTACGGGCCCATGCCAATGCGTCATGGGCGGCACCAATCACCTGGGGAGTGGAACGCATGGAATAGGCGTCCTGCACTCGAAATTTAACCCTCCCCGCCTCTAGATCACCTCCCACAATGAGTTTTTGTATGGCTTTCGCACAGCGCACTGCCCCTGGAAACCCACGCGCTTCATGGAGCTTAGGCGTATAGGGTTTCATATTGGCTTTCAGCGCCTCAAGAGACATGGCAGCTGCAATTTCTGTCTGTTTCAACCAATTATTTGTGTCATAAAGAAGCAGCGCACTCATAGCGGTGAATAGATTGGAACCATTAATAGTTGCCAATCCATCTCGGGCAAGAAGATCGGGGACAGGAATGCCAGATCTCTCCATTGCATCTTTGCCCTCCAACAG
The DNA here is from genome assembly GCA_964560275.1 of uncultured Eubacteriales bacterium. GTDB lineage: Bacteria > Acidobacteriota > Aminicenantia > Aminicenantales > Aminicenantaceae > JAUWVG01. Next base: position 1,513 of record CAZLLG010000217.1, read on the forward strand.
CTCACCCTGATAATATGCCTTTCCCTCTCCAAGCATGAGCAGCGCTATTTGAGACATCGGGGCCAGATCACCACACGCGCCCACGGATCCCTTTTGGCAGACATAAGGTGTCACACCTCTGTTCAGCATTTCCACCAAAGTGTTCGTGATTTCAGGCCGGCAGCCGGAATTCCCATGGGCATGGACATTGATCCGGCCTGCCATTGCCGCACGTACAAATTCAATGGGTGCAGGATCGCCAATACCTGCGGCATGGTTATAAATTAAATATCTCTGAAAATCCTTGATCTGATTATCATCCAAAACTATTTCAGAAAATTCCCCTATGCCTGTATTCACACCGTACATGATCTCTTTAGCTCGAATTTTTTCCTCAAGCATCGCCCGACATTTTTTTATTCTCACTAAAGCCTCAGGGTGTAAATTCACCTGTTCGTTGTCTCGTGCAATTCGAACTATTTTTTCAATTGTCAAATTTGAGCCATCAAGGGAGATCGTCATCCCTGCCTCCAGTTTTTAAAAATTTTAGACTTTTACCTTTTACTATAGTCCAATGTCTATGTCAAAAAACACTTCCATTTCCGTGATTCTTTCAGAGTTCTGGGAACTAACCAGGCATGATGGAGAAAACCGATTCAGAGGAGAAAGGGGTGGATGGCACGGTGGTATCTTATCCCGGAGCGCATGGTGATGAGGTGGCTAGAACGGCGGGTCTTCGCCCGTGGGGAAAGATACTCCGTGCGTACTTGCTCAGTACCGCCCCTTAAAGGAAATGCGGCATGTTTTCGTATCAACTGCCCAGTCAACAGAACTCACTCTTGAAATCATGGAAATGGGAGTGTTACTCTGATGCCAAAACAACTTGCCAGATTGTACAATTCGACATACAATCAAGCTTCGGAAAACCTAAAAAGAAATGGGATCTTTTAAAGGAGCCGGCATGAGAAAAAGAGGTTTTTTAATACTATTATGTCTTTGGTTCTGTCTGCCGTTGGCTGCGGCTGATATCAACAGCCTTTCTCAAGTCTTCCAGCTCGGCAATGGGCTGTTAGACAGAGATGGAGATTCTCTGGCTGAGACGATTGCACTGCGCTTTATCATCCCAGATCTGCCGACGGCTGAAGAACTGGCCCTGGCTTCCGACATTGCAGCCCGCACCAATCTGGAAAGTCTCCTTGTTGACTTCGGACTTGTTCAGAGGGAATCCGAAATGCTACACAACGATACTCAAGCCATTTCCGTGCTCATTGGGACAAATTTGAATCTTGTTAAAACCATTAGTAAAAACAAAGGCCTGAATCTCGAAAATTTTGACAGCCATCAAGGATCTGTATCTCTCTATTCTCAGAACGGCCAGAATTTTATTATACTGGCCGCCGGCTCAGAGGAAACGCTGTTAAAAACGGGAAGAGCCTTTTTTCTCCGTTGGCCATACCTCTGGGATATTTGGGGCAGGGATGAGGGAGATACATATCAAACCGTAGAAGAAAATCTGGAGGATTTCCTAGATGGTATCAGCTCAGATTTCAGCGATATCTCAATTCAATCGGTTTCCTATGAGTTCCCTTCGATAACATCTCCCCATGACGCCATTAAACGATTAAGGTTCAACACAGGAGAAATCAAGAACCTTTCTGTGAAGATCGAATTTTCAAACCCAGATCATCTGGAAAATGCAAGAAAAGCTTTTGAGGCCCTTCAACAAAGCCACAATAAAGGGGAAAGAACTGATGTGCTCAATTATTCCGGCTGCAGTCAAATAGCTATCGAAATGAGGCACGAGAATAAACTCGTGGATGTGACTATCAGAAGAATAGGACTCCCAAAAAGATTTCTCACACCGTCCTACAAATCTCCTATCCGGCCCAGTCGTTCAGGTAAAAGTTTTGATCTGCTCAACTTATTCTCTACACAAGGCGTGTATGTAGATAGAGACAACGATTCTCATGCTGATGGGTTGGACACTCGCCTCATTATTTCCCACAGCCAAAGTTATCCGGGCACAGACCTTTTAGCTTCCCGCCTAGTCTTGGATACAACAGGTGCATCATTTCCCATCGTCCAGCTTGATACAGAAGTCGAAAATCCAAAAGCGCTTGTCTCACCTATTCTTATTGGAAGAGACAATCTGCTCTCCTTGGATCTGCGGAAAACTGCAAAACTTAAAATTCCTCATCTTGAAAAAGGCTGGGGTGTTGTCACAGTTGTACCTGAAGCTCTTAATAAGTCCAGTGCCTTGGTCATCGACGCTGCAGACAGTGAAGGAATGGAAGAGACAATGAACTACTTGAGTCAGACATTCCCCTATTTGAAGAATTATAAAGATGGCGAGGTTCGCGTTCACGATGTTTTTGCTTTATTGGAAAAATTTTTTAATGGAGATAATGGTACGGCAGAAGCGTATTTTTCTATGCAGCTCAAATCAGTCCTTGAGGAAATAAAAGACAAAAGTTTTGAATCCGTGGAACTGGAACTCTACCTTCCCCAAACAAACAAGAATTTTGAAAAGACACTGGAAGAAAATCTGAAAAAAACACTCCACACAGAAAAATTTCAACTCAAGAGTTTTGCCCTCAAAGACAATAAAGTCATCTTTGAGAAGGAGAAAACTCTTGTTTGGGAAAAGGATGAGGCTCTCAAAAACATTCTGGAAGCTGTTGACCAATTTAAAAATACAACGCAACCTGTCCGGATAAGTGTTGGCATCAGTGAATCTCCGGAAATTCGAAAGAATTTTGAAGAGGAGATCAAAAAGCTCCTTGTTTCCCAAGGCATCCAAAATTCAACAGTTGAAGTTCTCTGCTCCTATAAACAGGGATTCTTTTGGTTGACAGAGAGAATTATTCCTTTGATCAAGAATTTAGATGTCAATTTGCTGAAGATAAGATTTGCTGAGGATAATGACGACCTGAATCAACCCAAAAGATTCTATGCCGATCCCTTTCGTTGGCTTCTAGAACTCTATCCCGTCGATGAAATCATCTCCAGAGAGACCGATATTCCTCTCGAAAAAATCATTTTCGAAATAAATAATCTGCCTTCACCTGTATATGAAGTCCTGGCCTTTGATTCGAACAATCAGGTACTGATTAAAGAAACATTTACTCCAAGAACCAGAGAAGACAGCTACCTCAAAGTCCTTCCAGAATGGGGAAATGTCAAACTGACAACAGGATGGGTTTTCGTGCAACAGGGCGCAAGGACAATTCTGGACATACCCCTTAAAACCGATATGGAAAAATTTTGGGATTTGTATCAGGACGAAGTTCTGCCTGAAGTCTATACGTATATACTGAAAAAGACAGGAAATAAGCCCGCCTTTATTAAACAGCCCTATTTTAAGCGACTTCTATTCGAGCTGTGGTTGAGTGAGCCTGATTACAGACTGGGGCTCGATGAAGAGATCATCAGCAGTCTGGAATCCATTCATGACGAACTCTATTTTGACACTCTTGATTTTATCCGCGGCATCACAGAAATTGAACTGGAAGATGAAAGCTTAGCCGAAGACAGCTCACGCTATTCTGCCCCAGGAAATATCCTGCCTCTTATCCACCCCTCAACTGAAGGCCAGCCAGGCCGGATCAAGGTGATATTTGAAGACTGGCAGGCCCGTTCGCCGCAGCTCATATTCAAATGGAAAGAACAAGACAAGATTGAACAGACAGAAAAATTCGTCTTTCCCAGTCTTAAAATGGAAAATCCAAAGGTCCCTTCATTTGTGTTCAATGGGATAGACAAGTGTATCGAACAACTCTCTATCGAAGTAGACTTTAAAAAAGAGACAGAATACATAACCCTGATCAACATCATTGAAGAGCATAGGATACTCAAAGAACAGGGAATCCTGGAAACGCCGTTTATTTTTCCCAAATTAAAATCTCTCATCCTTTATTTAAAATTCGAGGATCTCGTCAAAGAAGAAATGTTCCCTGTATTTCCAATTAAGCTAGATCTGGAATCCACACAATCCGAAAATGTTCCATTTACATCTATAACTCCAACAGATGAAATCATCTCTCCTCAAGAATGCTTGAGCATTGTCGAAAAACTTGGACGCCTTGATAAAATCCAATCCTACATTGGAGGAATATCTTTTGAAAACCGAAAGATCCCGGTTCTTGAAATATTTACTCCCATCGGAAAATATATCTCCCTGCCTCGACTCATCACGTTCAAACCGACGCTTTATCTCAGCGGCCGCCAGCATGCCAACGAAGTTTCTGCCACAAATTATATCCTTAAATTTGCAGAACTCCTTGCGACAGACGATCGTTATTTAGAGGTTACAAAGAAGTTAAACTTTATTCTCCACCCCATGGAGAACCCTGACGGGGCTGCCTTGGCATATAATCTTCAAAAGTTAACTCCTTTTCACAGCCTCCATGCCGGCCGCTACACGTCTCTAGGAATCGATGTCAGCAATCAAGTGGGATCCTCCAAACCACTTTTGCCTGAGGCTAAAGTTCGAGGAACCCTCTATAACAAATGGCTCCCCGATATTTACCTCAACCTTCACGGATATCCCTCGCATGAATGGGTGCAGCAGTTTTCTAACTATTCTCCCTATCTTTTCCGGGATTACTGGATCCCCAGAGGCTGGTTCGCTTACTATAGAAGCGTGAATTTACCCATCTACCAAAAATGGAAACAAGCAGGCCTTGAGCTCAAAAACACCATCATTCGTGACATGACTTCAAATCAAGACATCAAAGATTCCAACAAGAAATTCTATGACCGATATTTTCGATGGGCGACACGCTGGCAGCCCCACATGAATTATTTGGAATTAGATGAAGGGCTCAACCTTTATTCCAAGAGACGGTCATCGCGCGCTTCCAGGTTGTCCAACCGTCGCCGACTGACATTTGTGGAAGAGACTCCTGAGCTTATGGATGAAACCGCACGTGGACCCTGGCTCGATTTCCTCGTTACACAGGGTTTGACCTATCTTTTTGCACATGTGGATTATCTCTCTCAGTCAGATTATGAAATTATCCGGATCGAGGAAGAAAGTCGGGGTCGAGTATCCATCCAGTTTGTCAGGGATCGTCCGGGAGAAATAAAGAAAAAGTGAATTTTAAAAAATAAATAATAATTGTACAAATATTGAACATGTTTTGATATAATAAAAATAAGAAACGGAACCTGGATTTATTGCCCATGCAAGTTCAAATAAGAC
>CAZLLG010000218.1:0-6615 GCA_964560275.1 uncultured Eubacteriales bacterium
ATCAAAAGGAGGAAACATGAAACAAAGAGATATGTTGAAGGGGATCATTTTTGTTATTCTGGTTCTTCTGCTAACTCACCCTGGTTTCTCTCTTTTCCAAAAAAAATCTGTTCGAGTGATAGTCGATAATGCAAGCATTCGATTAAAACCGGATCTGCAAAGTGAAATCGGTAAGAATCCTTCTTTAGGTAGTGTTTTTGAGGTTGAAAAAAAAGAGGGAAATTGGTACGAAATTAGATTCAAGACTGAATTGGGTGTGATTCTCCCGGGTTTCATTCATGAAATGTATGTAGAGTCATTCGAAACTGAGATAAAAGCTCCTCCCCCAGTAAAAAAATCTCCGGAACCGAAAAAAAAGGTTATCGAGGTTCCTCCTACTCCTTTGCCCTTTGAGACAGGTCCAAAAACGTCTGGGAATCGAGTCAATTTTGCTCTGCGCGCTGGTTATATGACCGGTTACGGCCTGACTGATACCTCATCATATTTTGACAGTTTCAGTAGCGGGGTCCTGCAGAACGCGACCTCCAATGGACAATTCAGGATGGGATTAAAAAATCCTTTCAGTGTTGATGGGGAATTGAACTTCTTTTTTCTCAAAGGGCTGGGATTACAGCTTCGCTTTGACTGCAACCTTTCGGCTAAATTCACGGACGACAGCCGAAGCACGTATGATATAAGCTGGTCCTGGATAACGGGTGTCTCAGACGCTGATAGCTTTGATTGGGATGCCACTGGTGAAGTATCCTTGTTTGTAATCAGCGGAAACCTGGTCTATAAAATCGAAACCGATGGTTTTATTACACCTGTTTTAAGTGGGGGAATATCCTATTTTTCAGGAAACGCTGCTGTTAAAACGACAATGGGTTATGCCACGACATGGATAGCTGAAGGGTTTCGCTTCATTGATTTTTTTATGCTGCCGGCTGAAGTTGACACTTCCCTCAACGGAATAGGCTTTAACATTGGAGGAGGATTTGATTTGAATTTTGCCCCTAATATTGCTTTAGGTCTTGACGTGAGATATCTACTCAAGAGTGAAGTGAATGAATCCTGGACTTTGCAGGCCGGTCAATACGAATCTAATATCAATTCCGGATGGACCCTCACCATTGGTCAGGAAGATGTTGATGACCTCGCCGAGGACATTACACCTTTTTCCCTCAATCCATCGTTTCTTAAAATCACTGCAGGGATAAAAATCAGATTCTGACAGCTGGCCTTAAAAACAGAATCTTATACCGAGTTTTTTTTCTCTGAATGTTTTCTATCCGCTCCTTATTTTAGCCCCATCTGTTCATATTGACACGTTTTTTTGCGTATGGTACGTTCATTCCAGAATTTTTAATCATAAAAAATGGAGAATGGAGATAGGAACATGACTATTAAACAATTATGTGCTCTAACATTTATTGCATTTATTTTATTTCCGGCCTTAGGTTGCCAAAAGGCCGATTTGACCTCTGAGGCAGCTGGGGATTTTACATGGCAGGTCGATCAGTTCGCCGATTTGAGGATTCTTCGCTACCAGGTCCCGGAATTTGAAGCCCTTCCAGCCGCCCAGAAGGAACTGATCTACTATTTGAGTGAAGCCGCTCTCTGCGGCCGCGATATCATCTTTGCCCAGAATTACAGACACAATCTGACGATCCGGAGGACTCTTGACGCCATTGTTGAATGCTACAAGGGTGATCGCAGTGATTCTATGTGGGGCCAGTTTATGATCTACACAAAAAGAGTCTGGTTTTCAAATGGAATTCACCACCACTATTCCACAGACAAATTTGTTCCGGGATTCCCATCCGAATATTTTTCTGAACTTGTAAAAAATTCCGAAGACGGGAAATTTCCCCTGTCCCAGGGCCAATCACTCGACGAACTCATCGCTTTTCTTCAGCCCATCCTCTTCGATCCAAATATCGATGCCAAAAAAGTTTCTCAAGATTCCTCTAAGGACCTGGTCACTCAATCGGCCGTCAATTTCTATGAAGGGGTCACGCAAGCTGAAGTAGAAAATTACTATAAAAGTATTGCGGATGAGGAAGACACCACACCTATTTCGTATGGTCTCAATTCTCGGGTAGTAAAGAATAATGAAAAAGTGACCGAAGAAGTCGCATATATTAACGGGATGTACGGCCCTGCAATCGAAAAAATTGTCTTTTGGCTCGAAAAAGCCGCCACGGTGGCCGAAAATGACCAACAGAGACAGGTGATTGAAAAACTCATCGAATACTACCGGACGGGTGATTTGGAAAAATTTGACGAGTACAACATCCTCTGGGTCAAAGATTTGGAGTCTAGAGTTGATTTTATCAACGGTTTTATTGAAGTGTACAGCGATCCCATGGGGATGAAGGGAAGCTGGGAGTCCGTGGTCAATTTCAAGGACCTCGAAGCCACAAAGCGGACCGAAACGATCTCAGCCAATGCCCAGTGGTTTTCAGACAATTCTCCCATCGATCCCCGGTTCAAGAGGGATGAAGTCAAGGGCGTTTCAGCCAAAGTGATCACGGCTGCCATGCTCGGAGGCGACACCTATCCCTCCACACCCATCGGCATAAATCTTCCCAATGCCAATTGGATCCGGAAAACTTTTGGCTCTAAATCCGTGACCCTGGGGAATATCACTTATGCTTACAATCAATCCTCTCTGAATTCGGGTTTTGGACAGGAATTCTCTTATTCCCAGGAAGAGATGGAGAGAGCTCAAAAATATGGAGCCGAGACCGGAGATCTGCATACTGACCTTCATGAGGTTTTGGGGCATGCGTCCGGCAAACTGCTGCCGGGAGTCACAGGGGAAGTGCTCAAAAATTATCACTCGCCTATCGAGGAGTCACGTGCGGACCTGTTTGCAATGTACTACATTATGGATGAAAAAATGATTGAACTCGGTTTGATCCCTAATGTGGAGGCTGCCAAATCCGAATATGACGGCACTTTCCGCAACGGGATGATGACTCAGCTGACACGAATCCAGCCCGGAAAGACCATCGAGCAGGCGCACATGCGTGGACGGGCTCTTGTCTCTCACTGGGTGTATGAAAAAGGCCTGCCGGAAAATGTGATTTCCAAAGAGATCAAAGACGGGAAGACATATTTTGTGATCAATGACTATCAAAAGCTCCGCCAGTTGTACGGCGAACTGCTGGTAGAGGTACAACGTATCACCAGCGAGGGCGATTATGAAGCTGCACGTGATCTCGTTGAGAAATATGGCGTTCAAGTTGACCAGGAACTCCATAAAGAGGTCCTCGAGCGTTATTCTAAGTTGAACCTGGCTCCATATGGGGGTTTTATGAATCCAGTCTATACGCCCGTACTCGAAGACGGCAAAATTGTGGACGTCAAAATCATGTATCCAGAAGACTATGTCAAACAGATGCTGCGGTACGGCAAGGACTATTCCTTTTTATAAGAACAACTCTTTCTGTTTATAATTAACGAAAGAACGGAGAAATTTTGTGGGGCTTTTTTGAATAGACTTTTTCCCTAGGCAAATTGCCGTCATTTTTCCTGTATCCTTGTGCCGTTGAATCATGGATGTGAGACAGCTGGATCTTAACCATTTTATCGAGAACGTCTAACATATTCTCCTGTCGGCCGTTCAAGTTTTCTAAACCTTTTTTTTCAAATTCAGTCAAAAGAAAAAAAATGGCTTCGATCGTGGACAGGCAGAGAATGTTCGGCTGCTGTTTGATTAAAAAGCGGGATGGCATTTTCGGTAAAATCGAGATCCGAGGAAGGGTATGGAGGTTTTGACTCATCTTCATCATTTTTTTTGCTGCTTTCCATGTTCCGTCGATCACAAACACAATCGGGATTTTTCCGTTTTTAGTCAGCTGCGCTGGATCATATTCTGAAATATCTTCTGATGTTCTTCCCGGATAAAGAATAAATGGATTGAACTTTTCGTCAGCGAGAAGAGCTTGGACTTTAGAATGAATTGAAAAATCAAGGCCAGTGAAAATCTCGGAGTTTGGAAGGATCAAATGAGCCAGACGTCCTGTGCCGTTTCGGATTCTTTTGGCTTCCTGAGGATGCATCAAAATGGCAAATCGTGTCCGGGTTTTAAAGGCATGGATGTCGGCACATAGGCAGTGGGAAAGGGGGCGGAAACAATTTAGGCAGGACTTTCTATAAAGACCCAGATTTTCCCGTTTTTGCTTTTGGAGAAGATATGTCTGTTTGTCCAATTCCGCCAGGTGTTTCATTTTTTCATAACACTTTTTTTTAGTCAATAAAATACCCAGGATAACTCAAAAGCTGAAATTGACACTTTTTCCCGTCTCCCATATAATAGATATCTAAAGGATGGGGGCGAAATGGTTTCGACGGAGGTAATGATTCAGAGGTTGCATGTCGAGGGCCCACCCACCTCGTTAAAAAGGTGGACCAAAGTAATTGCAGATCAACTGCCAATTGCTGCCTAAAATTTAGGCATGCCGTTTCTTTTGCGCTCTCCTGCGGCGCTTGAGAGGCGACGATGAGCAGGATAGTGAACCGGGTTTGCCTTGAGCCCGGGGAGCGAAACAATTTCAGGGCTGGTTTCACGGCATCTTTCTTCTTCAGTAGCTGTGAGATGAGATTAATGAGGAAGATAAGCATGTAGAGACCTCTCGTTGAATATCTTCGGACGCGGGTTCGACTCCCGCCGCCTCCAAATTTAGTTAGTGAAGAGATAAAAGTGAAACACAATAAAAAAACAATTCTTCTTGTTCTCCATCTCCTTTTGTGTTGTGTTCTTTTATTTAGCCCTTTGCACACACTTTCTTCAGCTCCACAAGGGATCACCACAATCGTGATCGATCCTGGGCATGGGGGGATAGAAAATGGGGCTAAAGGAAAGTTCGGAGCTGCAGAAAAGGATATCACTTTGGCCATAAGCCTTAAACTGAAGGCCATCATTGAACGAAACTTTGCTTTCCGTGTGGTCATGACCAGAGATAGAGATATTGACAAATCTCTTGAGGATAGAGCCGCCATCGCCAACAACAATAAAGCCTTTCTGTTCATATCCATCCACGCTAACAGTTCTTACAGGAAGAACGCGCGCGGTTCCGAAACCTATTTTTTAAGCCTCAATGCTACCGATGAGGAGGCCCGCCGCTTGGCTTATCTGGAAAACAACGAGTCCGATTTGGAGGAAAGCATCGCTAGTGAGAAAGAAGACGACATCAAGATGATTCTCTGGAATATGGCCCAAACAGCCTATCTTAAACAGAGCAGTCAATTGGCAGAATCCATACAGATTCAGCTCAACTCTCTGCTCAAAACACGGAATCGTGGTATCAAACAGGCGCCCTTCAAAGTCTTAACGGGAGTGGCCTGTCCGGCCGTTCTGGTGGAAGTGGCTTTTATTTCCAATCCTGTTGAAGAGGAACAATTGGGAACCGAAGTGTTTCAGAACAATGTGGCTCTCGCCATCTACAACGGTTTGAATAATTTCATCAAACAGTTTCCGAACATCAATAAGTAGTCATGGACACAAAAAAATACGTCACGCTTGGGATTTTTTTTGTAGCCTTCATTATTCTGATCGTTATGTTGTTTACAGGCGGGATTGAGAAAAGGAAAAAACTGCCTCTGCCTTCTATTCCAGAGCCGGAGACATCATCGGAAGTGACTCCTGAACCAAAAATAATCACTCTTTTTTTTCTGTCTGAAGAAGACGGCCTACTTCACGGCGAGGAACGAGAGATTTTTTCCAATTCTTCTTTAATTTTTGAGATCAAACAGTCGATCGAAGAGCTGTTGGTTGGTTCTGATAATGAGTACATTTCCCCTTTCCCCCCCGATTCAAAATTGAGGGATGTCTTTATGATAGAGGAGGGAATAGTCTACGTCGATTTTTCTAGAGAAATCCAGGATGAGCATCTCTCAGGAGCCACCGCTGAGATTTCGACCGTCTATTCTGTTGTCAATTCACTGGCTTTTAATTTTGAATCGATCAAAAAAGTTTTTATCCTGGTGGATGGGAACGAAAAGGAAACGCTTAAGGGGCATGTCGATATCAGCCGGCCGCTTGTTCCGAAGTACGATTTGATTTCGAGATAGAATTCCTTGAAAAAACTCACAAAGGTCGCCATCTTGGGTTTCCCCAATGTGGGAAAATCCACCCTGTTTAACCGCCTTTTAAAAAAGAAAAAATCTCTTGTTCATTCGCTGCCCGGGATGACCCGTGATATGGTTTCAGATGTCTGTCAAATCGAAGGGAAGTCTTTTACACTGATTGATACCGGAGGATTTTTCGATTCTCAAGATGATATTTTCTCGTCCAAAGTGAGGGAGAAAGCCTGGGAGGCGGCTTTAGATGCGGATGCCGTGCTTTTTGTCCTGGATGGGAAAAGGGCCATGCTTCCCGCCGAAGAAGAATTGTATTTTTCTATAAACAAAATGAATAAACCCATTATTGTAGTTGTGAATAAAATCGACTCACCACCTGAGGAAGAAAAAATGGGAGAGGTTTTTAAACTGGGACAGGAACGGTTGGTTTGTGTGTCGGCTGAACACAAGAGAAACATAGAAATATTGGAATCATGTATTAGAGAGATTCTACCGTCTGCAGATGATGGAAGTGTTGAAAAGGACGACGTGCTTCTGAAAATTGCTATT
>CAZLLG010000219.1:0-6582 GCA_964560275.1 uncultured Eubacteriales bacterium
TCTGCTAGTTATGTTTTTTTTCAAAAAATTTCATTCATTCCGATATCTATATTTCATCGTCCTCCTTGTTTTCTTTCCTCTTGTTGTGTTTTCTCTTGGGGTAGAAAATTTTTCAAACCAAGATATGAAAGCATCTCTAGTAAAAAAGGGAGAATTATCGAGATTAGAAGGCGATTTTAACCTGTCCATCCAATATTTTGAGGAGGGCCTCAATCAAGCAAAAAAAATGAACGATGTGTCTGGTCAAGTGCAGCTGCTTAAAGAACTTGGCCGTCTCTTTTGGAATATTGGAGAGATCGACTCATCTACGAGAATATACAAAGAGGCTTTTTCATTGACAAGAGAGAACGAACGGGAAGCCAAAAGAGAACTCCTTTATTGTATTGACATTTCAGCATTCTACCAGGAAGGAAAACAATATCGAAATCAATCTCAGTTCCAGAACTCAATATCCTCTTTTACGCAAGCGGTAGCCCTGGCTCAAGAATTAAAGAGCAACGAGCATCTGGTCAAATGCTTTCGCCAGCTTGGCGTGACTTACTGGGAGATGAAAAATGTTGAAAGATTTCATGAGACAACCAAGCAGGCTTTAGAGTTGGCCAAGATCATCCCTCATAGGATTGAAGAAGCAAGATGTTCATACAACATTGGACTTTATTTCAGTGAAATCCATGATTATTCCCGGGCCTTAAAATACTATGAGGATGCCCAGCACATTTTCAGAGAAACTAAAAGTTCTACAGATGAATCCAACTGTTTGGTCAATATCAGTGATATCTATATTCAGCTTGGCAATTATGAAAAGGCTTTAAAAAACTTGACAAGGGTTTTGTTCATCGACCGTCAAATCGATGAATCTTTGTATGTGGCAATGGATTTGAATAATATCGGGGTTATTTATAGAAAAATAGGACTCGAATCGGATAGATCTGAAGATTTATTAAAAGCTCTGACGGTTTTCGAAGAGAGCCTCTTTATTTCGAGGCAAATCAAGGAAAAAAAGGTTGAAGTGCAGTGTCTGAACAATATGGGGACTGTCTTTACAGATCTCAAGAAATACTCTGAAGCTATTCGCTGTATGACCTTAGGTTTAGAAATAGCGGAAAGCCTCAAAGATGAAGAAGAAGTTGCTACAATCCTTCTCAATATGGGAATCGTCTATATCAAGCAGGAAAAATTTGATTTGGCTACAAAAGCATTCACCAAGTCCATCAGGATGGCCACTCGAATAAATGAAAAGAACATTCTGTGGAAGGCTCATGCCAAAACAGGATATGTCTATAAAGAAATGAACGATTATAGATCTGCTCAGGATCATTTAATAAAATCCATCCAAAAAATCGAAGATATCCGGTCTAAAATCCATCTGGAAGAGCTTAAAGCGAGTTATTTTGGTTCGGATGAGAGAATTGATTCGTATTATAACCTTGTAGATCTCCTTTACCATATGTCAATAGAATATTCTGATCAGAATTTTTTAAAAGATGCATTTGAAACGATGGAAAAAGCTAAAGCCCGCGTTTTTCTTGACAGATTGGAATTGTCGCGGATCGAATTCAGACAATATGTCAATTCAGATTTATCCCATAAAAAGCACGAATTGATGGAAACCATTTCAAACATCAATGCAACACTTATTAAGCCCGGAATCGATTCAGAACAAAAACAAGTACATTTGAAGCAGTTAAATAAATTTGAGCAGGAGCTAGAAACCTTAGACAGAAAAATCAAATTGAACAATCCTTTATGTGCAAATCTCAAATATCCTCAAGTCGTTACATTAGAAGAAGCTCAAGCGTCTCTTCCGGATAGTAAAACAGCGTATTTCGCCTACTGTATCGGAAAAGACTGCTCATACTTGTTTGTGATCACTAGAGAAAAAATCAATGTACATGTGCTTCCTCCTGCCGATATGCTACGCGTTGAAATAAAAAACCATCTTCAGATCATCACAGACAAGAACCGTAATGATTTCCAGTCAGGTTATAAGTTGTTCGCTTGCCTCGTAAAACCTGGACTTAACTTTGGAATGGATAGAATCATTTTCATTCCCGATGATATTCTCCATTTCCTTCCTTTTGAAACTCTCCTGACTCAAAAAGACAATTTGCGTTGGTTGGTCCAGGATTATTGTGTGAGCTATGTCCCGTCTATCACCTCTTTTCGCGAAATACTTCAAAGAAAGACGGGAAATGACCAGAAAAAGGATATTCTGTCATATGGGAATCCAAATTTTGGTGAATATGAAGGGGCAGGGAACAGTTCTGCTGTGCTGTCACGAGAAGAATCACAACATGATTTTCGCCTCAATCCTCTTATGTACAGCCAATTGGAGGTAGACAAAATTGCCTCACTTTTTAAAAAAAACCGGAGAGATGTTTTCACGGGGGAGGAGGCCACTGAGGCGTCTCTCAAACAAGCATCTCTTGGGGATTATAAAATTGTCCATTTTGCCACACACGGCTTGATCGACAACCGCAATCCGGCCAGGTCTTCTATTGTATTGTCGCTGAAGGATCAATCTTCTGAGGATGGTTTTCTCCAAATGAGAGAAGTGTTTGATCTTAAAATGGAGGCAGATTTAGTTGCACTCAGTGCGTGTCAAACAGGACTTGGCCAATATATTAAGGGGGAGGGGATCGAGGGCATTCACAGGGCCTTTTTCTTTGCTGGGGCATCTTCAGTTCTCATGAGTCTTTGGGCCGTAAATGATCAGGCCAGCTATCAGTTTATGCAGAGGTTTTATACTCATCTCCGTTTTTCCGATTCAATAATCGGTGCTCTGCGGAAATCGAAAATTGAAATGATAAATTCAGAGGCACTCTCCCACCCGCTCTACTGGGCAGGATTTGTTGTCAGCGGCAAAGCCGATAAAGTTATCTTTTCATCGGGCCCCAGTAAAAAAGTGTTCCAGGCAATATTGTGTGCTTTTCTGTTTGGCGTGTTTCTTTTTATCGCGGGTAGGTTCAGTGAATTGAAATCTTAACCTGTCTTTTGGTACAAGACCTCACTTTTTTTATATCTCCTGCCAGTTGAATTGCGGGTTTGTTTTGTTTAAGATACAATCCGTGTATGATCTCCCATAAATAAGATTTTTGAGGCGGTGTGATCATGAAAAAAGATTCAAAAGGGATTGACCGGCGTCAGTTTTTAAAAAGCCTCTCAGCGGTGGCAGTGAGCGCTTTAGGATTTCCAACCATTGTTCCCGCCTCTGTCTTGGGCCAATCCGGAACCACAGCTCCCAGCAATCGGATTGTTATGGCCGGGATAGGATTCGGTATGCAGGGCATTCCAAACATGCGGAACTTTCTCAGTAAAGATGAGGTGCAGTGGGTGGCTGTCTGCGATATCGATGAGACTGCTCTTATCCGGGCAAGGGATCTTGTCAACCAAAAATACGGCAATTCGGATTGTGTGGTGTTCAAAGATTTTCGTGATCTCCTTAAAAGAGAGGATATCGATGCCGTATCAATCGCTGTGCCTGATCACTGGCATGCCATTCTATCCATAGAGTGTGCCCGTGCGGGCTCTGACATTTTTGGAGAAAAACCCTTTTCTCACAGCCTGGTTGAGGGACGCGCCATGTGTGACACTATGGATCGGTATGGCCGTATTTGGCAGACGGGAAGCTGGCAGCGTTCGGTCGATAATTTTCATTTTGCCTGTGAGTTGGTCAGAAACGGCCGTATTGGAAAGATCACGGGCGTGGAAGTTGGGCTTCCTGCCGGTCACACTGATTTTGCCGGAACATTCGGTTTGGAAACTCTTGGGCCTCCACCAAAAAGTTTGAATTATGATTTCTGGATTGGACCGGCGCCCTATGTCCCTTACTGTCCAGCCCGAGTTCATAAGAATTGGAGATGGAACATGGATTTTGGCGGAGGTCAACTCATGGATTGGGTTGGTCATCATGTGGATATTGCCCACTGGGGGCTTGGATTTGATGAAACTGGTCCGGTCGAGATCGAAGGATGGGGTGAGTTTCCAGAGACAGGTATTTATAACAGCCCTACTCGATATTTTCTCCGGGCAAAATATGAAGACGGCACACCCATACTCATTGCGGGAGGATATCCCGAAATACGGAGTGGAACGAAGTGGATAGGCGAGTTCGGATGGGTTTGGTGCAATAGAGGAGGATTGGACGCTCAACCATCCCATCTCCTGAAGGAATACATCGGACCTGAGGAGAACCGCCTCTATAAGAGTCGAGACCATTTCCAGAATTTTCTGGATTGTATAAAGAGCCGCAGACGAACTATAACACCCCATGAAGTGGCTCACCGGTCGGCCAGTGTAGGACATCTAGGAGTGATTGCCATAGAGGTCGGGAGAAAGATCCGCTTCGATCCGAAAACCGAATCTATTCTTGGAGATCCTGAAGCCGAACGTTTACTCTGTAGGGCCTACCGCAGTCCCTGGCAGCTTAATTCATGAAAAAAAGGAAGGACCGATAAAATGATAGAGTTGAGGGTAAAACAAAAAACCGTTGTGGTTTGGTTTTCTTTTCTGGCCTTGGTGTTGGCTGCAACAGGTCAGGTGATTCAGGCTGTTCCTAGAGATTTTCCCGGATTCGAAAGTGAAATCCCCACTCCAAGTGACATTTGGTCTAGATCGGAATACCAATCTCCATCACTTGAAACCATATTGGAAGAACTGGCCATTTATGAATATGGGAAAAATGAGGATATTCTTTTTGGGCTGAGAGAGTATATCCAAACACACAAAAACGATTCCGCAATGCGGAAGCAGTGTGAGATCCAGCTGTTGGAGTTTCTTGAATCAGACGCTTCTCTTGCCGGTAAAATGGCTGTCTGCCGTCAGCTTAGGCTTATCGGATCACAGAGATCTATAGCTGTGCTTGAAAAAATGCTTTACAAAAACGACACCTCAGATATGGCCAGATACGCGTTAGAAAGAATTCCTGGATCAGAACCGGATAAAGCGTTGCTCCGATGCCTGAGATCAAACACAAGACACAATACAATAGGGATCGTTTCTTCTCTCGGACAAAGGGGTGCCCTGTCTGCCGTCCCCGAACTCAGCCGACTTTTGAAAAATTCTGATATTTCGGTAGCTGTTGCCGCGGTAAAGGCATTGGGATGGATTGGGGGGGATGAGGCTGCCGGAGTTTTATTTGAAGCACTTATAAACGAAAAAGAAGAAATGCGGTTTCAGGCTGCTACATCAGTTCTTCAGTGTGCGGATAAATTCCAAGTTTTAAACCAACCGCTTAAAGCAATCGACATCTATAAAAAAATGATGGATTCCCAGTTTTCACCTCCTATTAGACAGGCTGCTCTGAAAGGGCTGCTAGTTTCCGATAAAAAGGGAGCGAAATCCCTCCTTTTGGATGTCCTCAAAGAAGAGGATACAGATCTGCACATCGCTGCTATAGGACAAATTTTGAGCATTTTTAAGGCTTCAGAGATCCAGGAGGTTTTGGATTTGTTGCCAAATCTTGATCCAAGAAGCCAAGTAGCCCTGTTTCCTGTGCTCTCTGCCTATCCCTTTCCCTCAGTTCTTGCAGTTGTCCTTGAAGCGACAGAGCATGAAGATGTGGACGTTCGTATTGCTGCTTTAGAAGCCTTAAAAATCCTGGGCGTCGCTGAAATCGTACCTTTCCTTGTAAAGCGGGCAGTTCAAAAAAAAGGCCGTGAAAGGCAGGCAGCTCGAATCAGCTTGTGGAATCTCAAAGGTCCAGAAATAAATAAAACTATCCTCTCAGAGCTGACCAAAGTTGGGGATCCTTCCTTACAGAGGGAGCTCATTCGTTGTATTGGAGAACGAAGGATAGTCGAAGGGAAACAGATCTTGTTTGATTTTACTTCTTCTCCTGATCCTCTCACTCGCCTAGAAACAATAAGAAATTTGGAGAAAATCACTGCCGCCTCGGATCTTCCCAAATTACTCGAGCTTCTGCTCGAAGTGGATTTGGATTCAGAAAAAGCGGCAATAAGACGAGTTGTGGCCCTCTCTGCCTCTTCTATCCCAAACAGGAATAGGCGAGCATCAGCCGTAATAGAAAAACTGGAAACTGTACAAAGTGACCAGGAAAGGGGTGATTTATTGAGGGTTTTAGGTGTCATCGGTGACAACAGCACACTGCCCCTCCTGCGTTTGGCTTTAAAAAATCCAAATTCGATTGAATACAGCAGTGCTGTTCGAGCCTTAGCCGAATGGCCGGATTTCACACCGAGAGATGATTTTCTGGGGATTGCGCAGACTGCTGAAGATCTTAGCTTAAGAGTGCTATCCCTGCGTGCCTATATCCAGATGGTTGGCAGCGAAAGGTACCGTTCTCCCATTGGCGTTGTCCAATCTTTAAAGAAAGGGTTGGTTGTGGCCGAAAGGCCCGAGGAAAAAATACAGATCCTGGCTCTCCTTCCAAGATTTCCCTGTGCCCAGGCCATCAAGCTGGCGGAATCTCTTTTGTCTGACAAATCCGTTAAGGCCGAAGCATCCATGGCCTTAGAAAAGATTCGCGATAATCTTATAAAGAAATCGAGTTTTATTTGAAAGTTTTGAAGATTAGATGAATTTTTATTAGTATAGATCTGTGATCGGAGGTTTACTCATGAT
>CAZLLG010000220.1:0-6579 GCA_964560275.1 uncultured Eubacteriales bacterium
ATATCTCTACGGGACTTTCCCCCTCATGAATTTTCCTGAATACTTCATGAAGAGGGATATGTTTTTTGTAGGCATAACTGGAAATTTTGCTGAGATCATACACATCAACTCGATAGACTTCAGATAGTGAGAGGTGGAATAAACTCTTACTGTCTTCAAAATCTGTGAGAGCCTTGATGAATGACACAAGGATTTTGATTTCATCCTGAGTGTACAGTCCTCGACTTCCTGAAAATCTGAATGGGACTCCTTTCAAATTTAATGATTTTAAAAAGGGATCGGCATCGGAATTTCTCCGGACAAGAATGGCGATATCTCTGTATTGAAACCCTTCTCCGGCTTTTTCCAGAATAATCTCGGCCACTCGATCTGCTTCATAGGAGAGGGTATCAAACTGAAACATGTGAATGCTTTTTCCGTCGCTTTTAACCTGTGATTCGAGTTTTTTGTTGATATTCTCCTTCACCTCTAACCGGTCGGGATTGTTGTGTTTAATGAGCTGATAGGATGCATCCAAGATCGGCTGGGTGGAGCGATAATTCTTGTTAAGAACGACTTTTTTATAATCAGGATAGGCCTCTTCGAAATTCATGATATTGCTCAGCGACGCACCCCTGAAGCGAAAAATACTCTGATCATCGTCACCAACCACGGTGATATTTCTGTGCTTTTCGGCCATCTTTTTGAGAAGTTCAAATTGGATATAATTGGTATCCTGGAACTCATCAACCAGAATGTATTTGAATTTTTCCTTAAATTCATGAAGGATCGACTTTCGTTTTTCGAACAATTCAACCACAATCAAAACCTGATCTTCAAAATCAATTTTTCCTTCCTTCTTCAGCAATTCCTGGTATTTGGCATAGACTCGAGCCATTTCAAGATGTTTGGAGGCTTCCTCCTTCCTGACCTCATCCCCTGCTTCCTTAAGGCATTTTCTTGCGTATGAGTTATACTGCTCTGGAGAGATATTTTCTTGTTTCAGCTTTTTGATTGTTCCCAACAGCTCTTGTATAAAGCGTGCTGGGGAGCTCAGAGGCCGATAGTAATCTAAAGGGAACTGGAAAAGATGCTCGCGAAAAAAGATTGCCTGTTCGACCTCATCTAAAAGATTAATGTCTACGGCATAGCCAAGTTCGTGCCCATAATTGCGTAGGACTTTTTCTCCAAATGAGTTAAATGTACTGATTTCGACAAAGGAGTAGCTGTATGGAATTAGGATATCAACCCTCTCTTCCATCTCATTAGCGGCTTTTTCCGTAAACGTCACCGCAAGGATTTGTTCTGGTCTGGCCCGTTTGGTTGCAATGAGATTGGCTATACGGTGAGTAATAACTTTTGTTTTCCCCGTTCCTGCTCCAGCAATTATAAGAAGGGGCCCATCAGCGTATGTGACGGCTTTCTTTTGTTCAATATTAAGATCACTTGTAAGAGGATTCATATTATTTATGGATTAGAGAAAGAAAATAATTCTATTTTTTAGACGGGATTTGAGATGTATCCTTTGAATCTGACTTTTCGGCCTTAAAGATGAGTAATTCGTCCGGATAGACAAGTCCCAGTTGGTCCCGGGCCTTGGCCTCGTAAGCCTCAGGATTAGACTCCAACTCCTTTATTTCTCTTTCTAATCCTTTTTTCGTTTTCTCTAAAAACTCGATTTCCTCGAGCAAAAAATCTTTCCTTTTCTGCGCATTGTAGACTTCAATCAAGCCCTTTCTTCCAAAAAATGAAGCAATAGTTAAAACCAGGAAGAGAAAAACAAGCACTGCAGTCAGGAGCTTGTTCCGAAAGGACTTTTTCGACTGGCCTCCATTTCCCATCAGGTCACCTTTTCTAAGCCCAGTTTCATGAGATTATCCAATTCCTTTTTATTCCCTGTTTCAACATAGCACCGAATGAGAGGTTCTGTTCCGGACAAACGAAATAAAATCCAGTCATCGTCTGAAAAATCCAGCTTGAATCCGTCAATCGTCTCTGTATTGATGATTTTTCTTTCTCCAAGTCTTTCAATGGAACTTTGAGTAAGGTTTTTCAATCTCCTCTCATTTTCAGACGTCAGGGCAATGCTGACCTGCCGACTGACCCTTCGTCCATATTGTTTGAACAAATCTTCTTTGAGTGCAGAAAGGGGCTTTCCCCTCGCAGCCAACATCTCAACGAGGAGGAGGCCTGCAATAATACCATCTTTTTCCGGAAGATGGTTCTTAAGGGCTAAACAAGCGCTCTCTTCTCCGCCAAAGATGATTTTATCTTCAAGAAAAAGTTCTGCGATGAACTTAAAACCCACAGGTGTTTTATATATAGGGAGATCAAAACGTCGGGCAATTCGGTCGATCAGATGTGTCGTTGCTACTGAACGGGCCACTCCACCGCGCCATTTCTTTTGTGTCACTAGATAATCCAAAATCAATGAGAGAACAAGATTCGGATCGACAAAATGTCCGCGTTCATCTACAACTCCAAAACGGTCTCCATCACAGTCTGTTGCGATACCGATGTGACATTTCTTTTTCCTCACAAGATCCTTGAGTTCCGACAGGTTTTCTTCAGTCGAAGAGGGAGCAATCCCGCCAAAATAAGGATCGACAAATCCATGGATCTCCTCGACCGGAATATGGTTCTCCTCTAGGATTTCGTCCAGATACTCTCGACTGGTTCCATAGAGAGAATCAGCGGCCACCCTGATTTTTGACTTCCGGATGAGATCAAAATCAATTCTTTCCTGAAGGAGCGATAGGTAGTCGTGCTGGAAATCAATTTTTTCTACATACTCAGTCTTGGGATAATAAGGACAAACCGATGAATCTTTGTTTAGAGATTTAATTTCGTCCTCTATCATATCTGTTTCTTCAGGTAAAGCAGGGGCACCTTTTTCCGTGTTGTACTTGAGCCCATTATACTCAGGGGGATTAAACGAGGCTGTAAAGTTAATTCCACCTTGAGCCTGCCTTTTGATGATTTGGTAAGCCTGAGCCTGAGAAGGTGAATCCCTATCTGCTAAGAAAACATGAATCTTATTATGGGAGAGAACCTTGGCCGCCTCAGAGGCAAACCGTTCGGATAGGAATCTTGTGTCATAATTGACAATAACCGAGATCTTGTTTTTCGAAAATTTTTTCTGCAAATGGTTGGCCACTGCTTGAACGACAATACGGACATTTTGGAACGTGAACTCTTCCCCCATGACGGCTCGCCAACCTGAGGTGCCGAATTTAATCATTTTTTAAAAATTAGCACAAGACCTGCCTAAAAGCAACTCAAACTCATTGAGTGTTAAACATCTCTATTCCCACGATTTCAAGAATGAGTTCTGTAAAGTGATGAGAAACCACGTTGCGCTTTCCGCCTGTCCATAGCGAGGGAAAGCTCACTCGATCTCCGTTCCTCGCTCTCATTTCCCAAGAGGAAATGAACCATGCCCGCTCGTCCTACGATACGGATTTCTCCATCATCTTCCCAGAACTCTTAATAAAATCTTGGAAACATCGATGTTTTTCACGCCGGACGCTCATTTTTTTTCTTTTTTATCTTTCCCGTCATAGGAACAAAGCGAACTTCTGTTATGCGTTTAACAACAGGTTTTCCGTTTTTTTTCGTCACCAGTGTTAAAATTTGATAGTAAGATGTGCTTTCTAATGGAATAACCAGCCGGCCTCCCTCTTTAAGCTGTTCGAGCAGTGGAGGGGGAATCCGATTGGCTGCACACGTTACAATTATGGCATCAAAGGGGGCATGTTCCTCCCAACCCAAGTAACCATCACCGACCTTTACATTCACATTAATATGGTTGAGGTCTTTCAAGATCTTGGAGGATCGCTTCGCTAAGGCTTCTTTAATTTCAATGGAATAGACTTGATCTGCTAAATGAGCGAGTACCGCTGCTTGATAGCCTGAACCCGTTCCCACTTCTAGGACTTTATCTCCTTTTTTGACACCGAGATGCTGAGTCATCAGAGCCACAATATAGGGCTGGGAAATGGTCTGTTCCTCCTCAATCAAGAGCGCATGATCAGAATAGGCAAAATTCCGGTCAATTGGTCGAACAAACAGGTGTCTGGGGACTTTCCCCATAACCTCAAGAACCAAAGGATCCGTTATATCTCTTGCCGCAAGCTGCCGTTCCACCATTCGTTTTCTAAGCAAAGCATAAGGATCCTCTTCGGATTTTAAAGGAAGTGAGGTGAAAAAAAAGGTGATATAAAATAGCGCGAATAGAATCAATATCTCCTTCTTCATCTTAATACTATTTTCGCCTTTTTTTGAATAAATTTCAATCCACTTCCGGAGATCAAATAAAAATCGATTCTTTTGTTCTTGTGGAGTAGACACAGAGAGGGGGTGAAATTTCTCAAGATTTTCCCCCTTCTCCGATGATCCTTATCACCTTTAGGGATGATAAATCTGGAACAGATATCACCCCCCTATCCCTCCTTCATGGTGATTGACCGACTAATCTCTTTTTGGGACCATGAAGCCATGAAGCTGATACAAATTTCATTTTGTGAGAATTTTATATGGATATTCGGTCTAACACAGATGGCAAAGGCCTTTTATCAAAGAGGATGGTCTTGAAAAGACATGCCGCCGTGTACCCAGGTTTTTTCGATCCCATCACAAACGGACATGTGGACATAATTAAAAGAGGGCTGAATGTTTTTGACTCCCTTATTGTCGCTGTTCTGGAAAATCCCAAAAAAACAGCTCTTTTTTCGACTAAAGAAAGAGTGGCCATGATTGAGAATATTTTTTCAGAACAAAACAATTTGGAAGTCATATCTTTTCATGGGCTGCTTGTCGATTTCATGAAAAGTCATCATTCAAAAATTGTCATACGAGGACTCAGGGCAGTCTCGGATTTTGAATACGAATTCCAAATGGCTCTCATGAACATGAAACTGGAGCCAGAAATCGAAACTCTATTTATGATGCCCAACGTCAGTTTTACTTTTTTGAGTTCCAGACTTGTTAAAGAAGTTGCAATGTTAGGAGGTAAACTGGATGGACTCGTTCCCCGAGATGTGGAGAGGAAATTGAAAGAAAAGTTCAAAGAAAGTCCAAACTTTTCATCAATTCAAGAAGAGGAGAATGAAAGAGAATGATTGGAATTGGCCGACAAAATCAGTTGGTTGGATTGGATATTGGTTCTTATGCCATTAAAGCCGCTGAATTGAGCAGAAAAACAAAAGGTGGGACGGACTTTTTCGCTGTCAATAAAATTGGATATGAAATTCTTCCACGCGACGCTATTGTTGAGGGAACCATAATGGATACGGCCGCGGTGGCAGAAACAATAAAATTGATTTTTGAAGAGAACAAGATCTCCACAAAAAATGTTGTCATATCTGTCTCCGGCAATTCGGTGATCATAAAAAAATTATCTCTGCCAGCTATGGACAAAGAGGAATTGGCCGAATCGGTTTTCTGGGAGGCCAAACACAGCATCCCTTACCCCTATGAAGAAACAAATGTGGATTACGCAATCCTACCGTCATATTTAACGTCAGAGAAAAAGAATTTGGACATTCTTCTTGTCGCAGCCAAAAAAGACAAAATTGCCAATTATACAAATGCTATCCATCAAGCGAACAAAAATCCGGATGCGATAGAAGTGGACGTGTTTGCTTTACTGAATGCGATTGAGATCAATTACCCTGAAGTCATAAAGGAAAAAAATATCTGCATTATAAATATGGGAGCCAGTTTCACCAATGTCATTATTTCGGAAAGAGGAATTCCCCAGCTTTTCCGTGATATTCCCCTCGGTGGTTCTCTATTTACAGAAAATCTGAGTAAAGAACTGAACATAGGATTTGATGATGCTGAAAAAGCCATGAAAGGATTTCCTCTGGAAAGCGGGCTTTTAGATAAATCCAAAACAGCATTAAATTTGAATATACAGAATTTGCTAGAGGAAATCAGCAAGACCTTTTCCTTTTATGAAAGTACAGAGGGAAATGAAAGAAAAATTGAATCCATATTCCTCTGCGGCGGTCTTTCAAACCTGTCAGAACTCTCCAACCGATTCGAACAAAAATTTAATATTGAATCAAATATTTTAAATCCTTTTCGAAAAATTGTTTACGACAAAAAAAAATTCGATTCAATATATTTTGATGAATTGGGAGCCCAGTTCGGAGTAGTAGTCGGACTTGCGACGAGATACGCAGGAAAATAAACCATGATTCGAGTTAATCTTCTAAAACCGGAACAAAAAGATATCAGAGAGGCCCCCATTGCCCCATCACCTCATGTCCAAGAGAAGAAAAAACTACCTAATACAGCGATAATATTTGTTCTTGTTATTGTCGCTATCATCTTTGTGTATTTTATGCAGAACAAAAACCTAAAAAAGGAACAAAGCCTTCTCAACACCGCAAATGAAGAAAAAAGGGCACTCCAGGATGTTGCAGAACTTCTTGTCCAAGTTGAGGCACAAAAAAATCTTCTCGAGAGAAAAATCAATTTGATCAATTCATTGACTTCTCATCAACAGGTCGCAGTCAACATCATGGATGAACTGAGTCTGAATATCCCAGATTGGGTTTGGCTTGTGGAAGCAAGTTATGACCAGAATGAAGT
>CAZLLG010000221.1:0-6552 GCA_964560275.1 uncultured Eubacteriales bacterium
TCTGCTAATAACGCCTTATTGAGCATTTTATTTCCTAAATAAAGTTCGGTTATAGCCAGAGAGTACAGATCATTTAAAGCCGCATACCCTGTGTTGGAAAAATTGAAATGCATCAATTCCGCATAGGCAGTGGCAATACATTCCCGTGCTGATTTTTGTGCTGCTTGGGCAACAGCCAAAGGGTTGGCAGCCAGTGTAAGCTTAAAAAATGTATGCGTGCCATCTATATATTGATATGTGGACCGCATCTCCTCTCCATTTGATGCCATAGAAGAATGAATCACTCTTCCGGCAGGACCGGTGCAAATATGGACAACACCCTCATCGCCATCATCTGGAAGGATAACAGAAACCCATGAATTACTGGGCCTACATATTTTTGCGTCCCAGCCCCCTTCCGGTGGAAAGGGAGGAGGATTGCCGGGAAAACGCAGCATCATTTTTACAAATTCAACATCAACTAAACCATGATAGTTATTGAGCATATCCCATAGCATCATATTTCTGGGGGCTGCATAAGCGCCATATCCACCATGCTTATTGATAAATTCTCCTTCTTTAGTCACCTTCATATCTTTATGCAGATAATTATTGGTTGAGTATTGAAAATCTTTTTCACCAAAATCACCTGGTGTTCGAACGGCCTGAATAGCCGCACTTTTTTCTACAATACAAGCATTTCCTTTAGTATCCACGAAGTGAAAATTTTCTGGGATGTTTATTTGCCAGGGAAGCAGCATGTCTCTGGCTTGAAAAGCACTATCCGAAAAACGAACAAGATGAGTCAAGGAACAGGACCAGGAGACTCCATAATTATTATCTTCCGCTCTGGGCGATCCTCCGCCTCCACTGTTTCCCAGGAACAGGCCTTTGTTGTTCATTAAAAAATGGTCGCCTATTTCTCCGGCCTGAGCACCACAGATGTATGCATTCCCCTTATTTGGATAAGCGACTATAATCACCCCGTACATGGCATCGCCCCCTCCGTCAAGAGTATCCATTCCGATCAGTTTTCCATCTTTTGTAGCGCTGCCCCAGGCAGAAGAAACCGAACACCTTTTTATTGGCAATGTATGGTCCTCAACACCTGGAGGATAGTTTGAGGTTTCCGGATTAGGGAGTGTGCAGTTCAACAGCATAATATCAGTGTAGGAAACTTTGTATCCGGCAGCGGATGCGCCAGCAGCTATTCCTTTCATGATATCAATACACTCTGGAGTAAATTTTTGGATATAATGTTGATTGGCTTTTAATGTGCGTATGACGTCTTCCCTGCTAAACGTTTTAAGCGCATCTGCCCAAGCTGCTTCCATATTCACTTCAATATCAGAACCGGCCTGCTGGCCATATTGGAATCCCATATCATAATCCGAACCGCTTAAAATAATAACAGGTAGAATATCCGGAGGTAATACTTCATCTTTCAAGTCATTGGCTGATGTGATGCTCAAGAGAGCATTCAACAGAAACAAGCAGAGACATACTTTAAAAGTTGAATGATTTGCTCCCATTTTTTATTCTCCTTTTAGAACCTGGCTATTACTATATCGAACAAACATTTCCTGTCAATAGAACTCAACTTTGACTAGTCAAAATTTTCATCAGGCCCTTGGGAATTGACTGAAATTCTAGGATTTATTAAACTCAAGATTCAAGCCATGAACAAACACAAGACCCTGTCCATCGATGAGGCCGCTAGAATGCTTTGGTCTGCAGCTATAAAGGGCATAGATTATCTCTTAGACAGTCTTCTGCCCAAAATCGCTGAGGCGTTAAATTTGAATTATGAAGACTATGATCAAGACCATATGCGGTTGGAGTCCCTCTTTGTGTCTTTGTGGGCAACAACCACAGCATTGGCAGGTGAAAAATCAGAATTGATAGAATCTATCCAGGAATTCGGATTGAGAATTGAAGGGAAAAAACAAACTGAGTTAAAAAAAATCTTCAATCTCAGATGTGACGATTACAATGAAGCATATGATGAGGAATCTGGGGGGAATCAATCAATATTGTGTATTCACATCCTAACTCTTATGTTTAACCGCGTCGATGACCAGAGAGACTTAGTAAATTTTTGGTCTTTTATACAACTCACAAATTTTGTGTTATCCCTAATAGAAGCAATCGCAAATCTTCGGAAACGATTACAAATAGAAGACTGATATTTCCTTCAGACAAGAAGAACTTTGAAGAATACCAAGCTAGAAAAAGCCTATCGAGATAGACCACTTTCAGATATCCCCTGGAACTTTGAAAATCCTCCTGACGAATTGAAGGAGCTGATCGAAAAGAAGAGGATTAAACCATGTAGGGCCATCGATCTAGGATGTGGAACTGGAAAATACACTCTTTATCTTGCCGACAGGGGCTTTGAAATGACAGGTGTGGACAGTTCTCATTCAGCGATCCAGATCGCCAAAGAAAATGCAAAGAAAAGAAATTTAAAGTGTGATTTTCTGGTTTTGGATGTTCTTGAGGAATTTGAAGACATCCAAGGGACTTTCGATTTTGTTTATGATTGGCTGCTCCTGCATCACATCTATCCCGAAAAAAGAAAGGACTACTGTAATAGTGTCAATAAAATACTCAATCCGGGGGGAAAGTATCTTTCGGTATGTTTCAGCGAAGAAGACCGACATTTTGGGGGAACGGGGAAATTCAGAAAAACTTCCCTAGGAACCACTTTATATTTTTCTTCTGAAAATGAGTTGAGGAATCTTTTTAAACCTTTTTTTCTAATAGAGGAATTAAGAACGATCGAGGTTGCCGGAAAATCCGGCCCCCATCTTTCCTTGTGGGCCTTCATGACAAAAAGTGGATTGAAATAAGTCATCCGCGAATTTTTGGAAACCGAGAAATCTCTTTGACAACATAACTCCTTCTATTTAGAATTGTGCTATCTTATTTTTTTAGGAGGGAATATGAAAACTCATAGGTGGCATACGCTTATTTCTGTTTCTCTACTATTTGTTTTTCTTTTGTCTCTAGGGTTGCAGGCACAAAATCGGCCCGCCCCTAGTGACAATGACCTATTCATGAAGGCTTTTCACGGAATCGAAAGCCTCAAACTATTTAAATACGTCGAAGAGTTGTGTGACGAAAAGTATGCCGGCCGGTTGTGCGGTACAGAGGAATACCAGCAATGCGCCGAGTGGGTAGTCTCACTGCTGAAAAAATGGGGAGTTGGTCCTGGTGGAGATAACGGTACCTATTATCAGAATTTCCCCAATCCCTACACCGTTGTCCTGCCCGGCTGTGAAGTCAGCCTCAATCTTCCAATTAAAGATGGTGTGATCAAGAAATATTACCATTTTGACGACGAATTCATCCCCGGCGCTACGTCCGGTTCGGGTGAAATCACGGCAGAAGTTGTCTATGTCGGGTACGGCATTACTGCTCCAGAACTCGGCTTCGATGAGTATGCCGGCCTCGATGTAAAGGGAAAAATCATTCTGATGGAAAGGGAATCTCCTGTTGGCCCCAATAATCCAGAGGATTTTAAAAAATGGCGCCCTTATTCATTTCACCAGTATAAATTGATCAATGCCCACAAACATGGGGCAAAGGGACTGCTCTATAACTACGGTCCTATCGCCAATCCCAACAATGCCTACCGGGAAGATTTTATCTATGCACATATCGGAAGTGTAGCGGTCGCAGATATCTTCGCAGGAACAGGAAAAAAACATGGAGACGTGGTTAAAAAGATCAGAGAGGACCTCAAACCCCAGTCTTTTGAAACGGGAAAGGTCGCTACTATCAAAAATATCACAAATCACTATCCCGATGGAATCGGATTTAATGTGATCGGAACCATTCCAGGAAGCGATCCAAAGCTCAAAGATGAAGTGATTATCGTAGGCGGCCATCTCGATTTTATGGGCAGCTGTCCCGAGTTTATGGCCGGTGCCAATGACAACGCTGCAGCTATTGCTGTCATGCTGGGAGTTGCGGAAGCCATGATGAATTCACCCTATAAACCCAAACGGTCGATCCAGTTCAATTTCTTCGGCGCCGAAGAACAGGGAGTGGCCGGTTCGGACTTTTATGTGAACAATCCTATCTTTCCGCTCGATAAAACTGTCGCCATGCTCAATATGGACGGCGTCGGTGTCGGGGACAGATTGCGCGCAGGATCGGGAGACAACTACCCCAAGTTGTTTGAATTTATAGACCGGGCTAATCAGAAATATGTGCACCGTATCGTTCGGTCTTCCTATAATGCAAACCTGGGTAGACAGCGGCAGGACGCCGCCCATTTTTTATGGAAGGGCGTTCCCACGCTCTCCTTTGGCGCTTCAGGAATCAGGATCCCGTATCCGACCTATCACAACACCAAGGATGTTCCTGCCACACTCACTCCAGAAATCATGGAATCCCTGGCCCAGATTCTATTCGCGGCTATAACTGATATGGCGGACGAGGAGACTTTGAATCTCAAGTAATTTTGTATGAATTGATGTGGATTTGAGTTATTTTCTTACGAGTTGATTGAGAGCTTCGGCGATCTCAACCAATTTGTGACAGTCGACAATATCCATATTGTCTTTAGAAGTATGTGTTATGTCCTGGTTGTCGATATTTTCTGTAAACCATTTTGAAGAAACAGCAATGGCTGGACGGCCGTATTGAGTAAAAATGCTGTGATCTCCCTGTGCCCATTGGACACCGACTGTTAATCCATCAAATTCATTCACGGTATCCCATGCATTTTTTTCTATAACTTCAGGCAAACCGTAAAACGAAAATGCCGATTTGCCTTCTTTATACCCAGCTCCATCGATGTTTATATTTAAAATAATATCATCAAATCTATCTTTGTTCTTATTGACGTAGAGCATCTGTCCGGGAACAGCATAATAGTCTTCACCATTTAGAGCCACAATCTCGATGAGTTTGTTGCCATTATAATCTTCCATCAGCTTTCCCAAGAGCAGTAAAACAACAACACCGGTTGCATTGTCAATCGCACCGGGAGTGCCTTTCTTAGCATCAATATGGGCAGTAATCACAATACGATTGTTTGATTGGATTCCCATTCTGGCAATAACGTTATAGCCCTTTCCTGGGATTCGTTTGGATATCGATTTTAAATTTAAAGTTTGTCCTACATAGGCGAAAAGCGCTTCCCCTTCCTCTTCGGTCATATATACTGAAGGAAGATTAAAATCCCCGTCTTCAAAAAGGGGGAAAGGATAGACGCCTCCCGCTAGAGCTGCATTCCTCCCGGTTGCACAGATTATGGCTTCCGGTCGCCCCTCTTCGAGAAGAGAGATGATGTGTTGATGTTTCTCAGGATTATAAAACACAAAATTCTTGGGCATGAGCTGTTCTTTTGCTATTTCGCCGTGAAGGAAAAGTAGTTTTCTATTCATGTCAAGCTGCTCAAGATCCTCGATATTTTCAGCACTCACAAGCTGAGCTTCAACGTCACACCCCAATGAATATGGGCTGACCAATACCTCAAATTTCTTCTCGGCAGATTGGAGATGGGCCCCACCATTTTCCCAGTCGATCGCATCGAATTCCTGCACATCTGTATCCCATCCGAATGAGGAAATTTCTTTCTCAAAAAATCGAGTGGCCCTTCTGTTCCCTTCACTGCTCACATTTCGTTCGGGGATTTCTATGCAAAGTTTCTTCAAGTAAGTAAACTTTTCAAATAGAGTTGTTCTGTGTCCAAATGATTACCTCAATACGTCATTTATCCCTGAAGTTTAGCGGGTTTCCATTTCACTCGCAAATCATCGAGTTTCTCACCCTTTAATTCAATCGATTGTTCTCGTATCTCACCTAATCCCATTTTGAATCCCATATCGAGGTGTTTGACCTTGTTCGTATCGTGGCTCATGATCCGTGCAGCTGTTGCGTCTGCTGCCATAATATCCGTACTTGCAATGATCAGCCAAGAACCAAGACGTTTTTTCATATCTAAAGTGGTGCCTCCATGGCTGGTTGCAGGACCATTGCCATCAAGACCTATAGAGAAATCGATGATGGACAGGACAGGTTTTATGCTCTCTACTATATCCAGATAGATCTGTCCAATGGCCCGGGGACTGCTGTGATCGAAGGTGCCGCGATTCCACCAAGTGTCATCGATTAACTGCGCATATTGAGACAGCGGGGTAATACCGACAAAATTTTTCAAAGCCAGTGTAAGCTGTGCCCAGGAGTGTGTTTTAGCCACAGGAATTGAAATAACCTTGTCTGCATTGGCGACAAGACTTGAAACGGAAATTTTGTTTAGTGAAGTCTTAGAAGGAACATCTACCCAACCTGGAGAGTCAGTTTCTAAGCATGCTAAAGTCACTTGTCCATCATATAAAGAGCTGAGGCGTTCGGCTTCCTTTACTAGATTAGTACTTCCGTCCAGAGTAACAGCATACTGCCATTCAGATGTGGGAAGGTGAGAGCCTTCCCCAATGATGACTTCTTCCGCTCCTGCTTTTAAACACTCTTCTGTGACAGCGATGATAATTTCAGGTTTTGTGCACTCACCAATATGAAAACAATTGTTATACTGCGCCCAGGGGAATGTCACAAAAT
>CAZLLG010000222.1:0-6546 GCA_964560275.1 uncultured Eubacteriales bacterium
AAATCAAGAGCCTTAAGGAGTTTCGAGATCTGGCAGAGAAGGAATTTATTCTCTCAAAACTTGAGGAGAATGCTTGGAATATATCACAGACAGCGCGTGCGATTGACACGCCGCGAAGTAATTTGTATAAAAAACTAGAGCAGTATGGAATAAAAATAAAGGCTGGAGTAGGCGAGGTGGTTGCCCCCTCTGCTCCTGATGAGTAAGAGGGGGAGGAAAGTCCGAACTCCACAGGGCAGGATGGTCGCTAACGGCGACTTCGAGCGATCGGAGGAAAGTGCCGCAGAAAACACACCGCCCTGCGAAAATGGCGTTAGCCTTTTTGCGGAGCAAGGGTGAAATGGTGAGGTAAGAGCTCACCGGTCTGGTGGTGACATCAGATGCTTGGTAAACCCCATCCGGAGCAAGACCAAATTGACCCTATGAGGCGGCCCGTCTCAGGTCGGGTAGGTTGCTTAGAGAAATAACCACCCCCGTTTCGGCGGGACAAAATTCGGCTTATGACCTGCTCCAGCCTTTTTTGAATTAATTGGGGACTGTCCCCAATTAATTCAAAAATGTCCCCAATTAATTCAAAAGAGGGGGAGAGATTGGATGGCTTGATTGATAAGGACCAGGATATTCCTAGGGAAAATTCCCAATTGAAGTACAAAATATAGACAGAGAAACATGACGAGAAAGAGGGCGGGATTTTCAAGATGGATATCAAGGTCCTGCGTTGGCTCCTTCATGTACATGTAGATGACAATTCTCAGGTAGTAAAATACGGAGACCACGCTGGCCAGGACGGCGATAATGACAAGAGATTCAAGACCCTGCCTGACAGCGGAGGAAAAGACATAAAATTTGGCAAGGAATCCTCCTGTAGGAGGAAATCCGGCCAAAGACAGAAGAAAAATCATAAATGTGGCCCCAATCCAGGGATATTTGAATCCTACACCTGCATAGTCATCCAGCTCCACATATTCTTTATCCTTTTTCCCAAGTGCAATCACGGCTGTAAATGCGCCGATGTTCATAAAGGCATAGACAGTCAGGTAGAACACCAAGCTTGAGCTGTCCTGGGATAGGATGGCGATGATCAAATACCCGGCATGGGCGATACTTGAATAGGCGAGAATTCTCTTGATATTGGTCTGTCTTAGGGCGATCAAGTTCCCAATGACCATGGTCAAAACACTCAATATCCAGAGGAGCGTAAAGATGACCTGAGAATCGAGAACAACTTTCCAATAGGGATAGAAGATCCTGAGAAGGACAACAAAACCTACAGCTTTTGGGCCGACAGAAAAGAAGGCTGTGATTGGCGTGGGAGAGCCTTGATAGACATCTGGCGTCCACATGTGAAAAGGAACAAAAGCAATTTTAAAACCGAATCCAATGAGAATCATTCCCAGACCCACAAGTGCAGTCAATCCCATTGCAGATTCGGCTTGGAAGAAAGCTACGATAATGTTGATGTCCGTTGTCCCCGTAGCTCCGTACAGGAAGGCAATGCCAAAGACAAGGAATGCTGAGGCAAAACTTCCCAGAAGGAAGTATTTTACGGCCGCTTCCACAGAATTGGGATCGTTTCTTTTCATTCCTGCCAGTGCATAGCTGGACATGGATAAAACTTCTAATCCCAGAAAGATGACCAGCAGATTTTGAGAGGAGACCATGATGAACATGCCGGACAACGCAAGAAGGAGAAGGGCATAGTATTCACCATAATTGACATCATGGAGGGCGATGTATTTTATTGAAATGAGAATAACCAGGATGGTTGCGAGAGAGAGAAGCACTGAAAAGAAAAGGGCGATTTTATCCAGAGATAGATATCCATCAAAATAATAAAGACTTTTATTCCAGAGGGCCACACAGGACACAACAGCACCCATAATAAAGAGAACGGACAGATAAGCCAGATAGTCTTTATTCTGTTTTTTGAGGAAAACCTCGAGCAGTAAAACGAGCAGTACTCCTGCAACCAGGATTAAAAGCGGAAGAAGAGCTCCAAAACTGTTCATCTTGGAACCTCCTCCAATTCAACATCGCCTTCCACCGTGTTAGCTTCAATCTTATCGAGAGAAAGTACTGTTAATTTTTCCCCCCTGTGCTCCATTTGTACGATTTCTCGTTTTTTGATCTGATTCAGCAGGTGATTGATGGATGTGTCCATTTTTCTCAGGAATGTATTCGGAAATATTCCCATCCAAAACATTAAAATTATGATGGGAATGAGAAATATAATTTCTCTTTTATTGAGATCCTTAAAGGAACGAATTTTTTCGTTGGTGATGGGGCCGTGCATCACTCTCTGGAACATCCAGAGAAGATAGGCAGCGGCCAGAATAACCGTGGTTACAGCAAGTATGGCCAAAAGCTGGTTGGCCTTAAAAATACCGAATAGGGAGAGAATTTCACCCACAAACCCATTCAGTCCGGGCAGCCCCACAGATGAGAGCAGGCAGATGAGGAAGAAGGCGGCAAAGATGGGCATCTGCTTGCTGACACCTCCATAGTCTTTAATCAGGCGTGTGTGGGCTCTCTCGTAAAGGATGCCCACGCAAAGGAACAGAGCTCCCGTACTCAATCCGTGGTTGAGCATCTGGTAGATTCCACCTTGGAGTCCTTCAAAATTCATGGCAAAAATAGCCAGCATAATAAGGCCCATATGGGAAACACTCGAGTAGGCCACCAGAGATTTTATGTCCTTCTGAATGAGGGCCATAAGCCCTCCATATATAATTCCAATGAGGGCCAGTATGCTGAGATAGGGAAGCAGTTTCATCAGTGCATCCGGGAAAAGAGGCATGGCGAACCGAAGGAATCCATATGTTCCCATTTTAAGGAGAACGGCAGCCAGGATAACCGAACCGGCTGTCGGGGCCTCGACATGAGCATCGGGAAGCCAGGTGTGGAAAGGAAATAGCGGTACTTTTATAGCGAAAGCTAGGGCAAAGGCGGCAAACAGCCAGATCTGGAGTTTTGTGTCGAGAATCATTGTGTAGAAGTCAAAAATATTTAAAGAATAAGTACCTGTCACCTTAAAATAGAGAGTGTATAGGACAAAGATGGCAACCAGCATCAAAAGGCTTCCGACCATGGTGTACAGGACAAACTTGACGGTTGCATAGATTCGTCTCTTTCCTCCCCAAACGCCGATGAGAAAATACATCGGGATGAGCATGGCCTCCCAGAAAACATAGAAGAGGAAGAGATTCAAGGAAACAAACACACCGATTATCCCAGTCTCCAGGATAAGCATAAAGATCAGGTACTCTTTGACTTTATCCTGAGTGGATGTCCATGAAGACAGGATGGCAATGGGCATCAAAAGGGTGGTCAACAGCACCAAAAACAGGCTGATCCCATCGATTCCGATATGATACATGATACCGTACCCAATCCAATCCGCTTTTTCCGCAAACTGAGGTTCGGCTGTTCCTGCATTAAAATTAAAAAAGAGGAAAAGTGAAATGAGGAAGTTGACGATGGTGATAACAAGTACGAACTTGCGCAGCAAATCTTTATTTTCTTTGTTGAAGAAGATAAGAAGGATGGCCCCGGCAAGAGGAAGGAACGTGATGATGCTTAATATAGGTATATTCATTTTAAAACAGTAAAAATCCTATCAGGATAGTGGCCCCCAAGAGGAAGATGAGAGCGTAATCTTTAATGAGTCCTGTGTGTATATAACTCAGCATTTTTCCGAAGAAATTGGTGACGTTTCCGGTGTTATCGACAGTGGCGTCTATGACAGCAAGATCGAAATGTTTATATACATATTCCGATCCCTTGACCATTGGATTGACGATGGTCGCATCGTAAAATTCATCCACATAGTACTTGTTGTAGAGGAGCTTGTAGACGCCTGGAAAGCGTTTGATCAGATTGTGAGGGATCTCGGTTTTCTTGAGATAAAAAATTCCCGCAATAATTATACCAGCCAATGCCACTACCACTGAAATTCCGATAAGGCCCCATTCTGTCCCGAGACTCAAATGAGCCTCATGGCTCTGGTGGATGACCGGTTCGAGGAAGTGGCCGAATCTGTCGAGGTTTTTCCCGAAAACAACCGGGAGTCCGACATACCCGGCGACTATAGAGAAAAAAGCCAGGATCATCAGCGGAATGGTCATCGAGGGAGGAGATTCGTGGAGATGTTTTTTGGCTTCCGGCTCTATCCTCTCTTTTCCATGAAATGTGAGAAAGATGAGTCTGAACATATAGAAGGCTGTAAGAATAGCTCCACAAATTCCCAAAGCCCAGATGAAATATTTACCGCTTGCGAATGCACTGGTCAGAATCGCATCCTTTGAAAAGAATCCAGAGAGGAATGGAACGCCCGCAATGGCGATGGCGCCAATGAGAAAGGTCGGATATGTTCGTGGGAGGTATTTTCTTAATCCTCCCATTTTTTGCATATTGAGTTCACCTGACATGGCGTGCATGACACTTCCGGCAGCCAAAAACAGAAGGCCTTTAAAAAAGGCATGTGTGTAGAGATGGAATATGCCCGCCGAATAAGCACCCACACCACAGGCGATAAACATATACCCCAACTGAGAGATGGTCGAATAGGCCAGCACTCTTTTGATATCGTTCTGGGTTAACGCCATGGTGGCAGCAAAAATGGCTGTGAGAGCGCCGATCAATGCGATGATATCTGTGGCTGTGTTGGAAAGGGCATAGAGGACGTTCATACGGGCAACCATGTAGACTCCCGCCGTAACCATTGTGGCCGCATGGATAAGGGCACTGACAGGTGTGGGACCTTCCATAGCGTCGGGCAGCCAGACATATAGGGGGATTTGCGCAGACTTACCGCAGGCGCCAACAAACAACAGAATTCCAATGAGTGTGGCCAGTCCAACTGTCACTCCACCACCGTGAACAGCTTCGTTTATGGCCGTGAAGCTGGTGCTTCCGATATTGATCAGGATGAATAGGATTCCCAGGAGAAAACCCGCATCCCCGATTCTGTTGACAATAAACGCTTTTTTCCCGGCTTTGGCCGCCGATGGTTTTTCGAACCAGAAACCAATCAGGAGATAGGAACACAATCCAACTCCTTCCCAGCCGACAAACATCACAATCAGGTTCGCGCCCATGACAAGGATGAGCATGGCGAATGTGAAGAGATTCATATAAGTAAAGAAACGCTTGTATCCGGGATCATCGGCCATATATCCGGTCGAATAAACATGAATGAGAAAACCCACCCCAGTCACTACGAGGCACATGACGGCTGTGAGCGGATCGAACTGAAGCGCCAGGTCGGCCTTAAAACTGCCGGATTCAATCCAACCGAATAGACTCTTGACCAGGGGTTGTTCAAAAGACGTGCCTTGAATCCCTATAAATGAAATAACGGCGATGACAAAAGAGACAAAAACGGCCAGGCAGGCCTGAACCGCAACCCATTTTTTCGATAATCTATGTCCAAAGACAGCCAGAACGAACGTACTCACGGCTGGGATAAATGGTATCAGCCAAAAAATTTCAGTCATATCACCCCTTCATCAATTGAATATCTTCTGTTTTAATGGTTTTTTTCTGTCTGTAGACAAGGAGAATAATAGCCAATCCAACCGCTGCTTCAGCTGCTGCAACGGTGATTATAAAAAAGACGATAATCTGTCCGTCTAGAGAGGAATGGGCTTTCGAAAATGCGATAAGGGCAAGGTTGGCGGCATTCAACATGACTTCAATGGACATAAACTGTGTGATCAGATCCTTTTTTACAAAAAACCCAACGATACCAAGGATAAAAAGGATGATGCTGAGGATAATAAAATTGCTCGTTGGTATCATGTTTTGTCTCTTTTTTTCATCAAAATGATGGATCCAACCAATGCAGCGATAATTAAAATGGATGTGATTTCAAAGGGGTACAAATACTTTGTAAAGAGGAGGTGCCCAAGGTCAGTGGGACTTCCAATGCTTTCAGTCTCTGCTCCCGAACCCGAAGAAAAAGCTCCCTTAATTGAGAGTAGAAGCTCGATAACCAGAACGACCCCAAGCGCTGCAGCCAAACCAAATGTCCATTTCTTTTTCTCAGGCGGAAAACCCACTCGAACATTGACCATCATGATGACAAATATAAACAAAACCATAATGGCTCCGGCATAGATAATAATTTGAATGGCTGCAATAAAAGGGGCATCGAGAAGGGCAAAGAGTCCGGCTGTTGCGCAAAATGCGAGAATAAGCAGAATAGCGCTATAGGCTTGGTTTTTGAGGATAATCATCCCCAAAACAGCCCCGACACACACTATCGCGAGTAGAAAGAAAAGGAAGTGTTCCATTTGATTAAGGGACACATTATATTTATTGGCTTTTACCTATGTCAAGGATTATTTAATGGAAAAGCAATAAAGATTTTTTTCTGGGGAAATCAACAAGAAAACTTATATAAAAATGTAATATTTCACGTCAAATAAAACCACACTTTACAAATTATCAAATTTTTTTGACAAAGAGATATTTTTTGTTATAATTAGCCTGGTACTGCGGGGTAGAGCAGTCTGGTAGCTCGTCGGGCTCATAACCCGGAGGTCG
>CAZLLG010000223.1:0-6486 GCA_964560275.1 uncultured Eubacteriales bacterium
AGAGGTTTCTATCCATCATTCTGAAAAAGGATGGTGTATTCCAATGTCTAGTCTGGAAATGTTTTTCACGAATACGCTTGAGAAATATGGATTTAATGATAGGGAGATAAAAGACTTCGTTGAGTATTGGACTTTGCATCTACCAAAATCTCCTTTTTATGCAATATATCCAGTTACGGGAAAATCTTTGGAAAAAATCTGTCCTTTGAATTTGAAGCCGAAACCGGATAATATTCTGAGACTCTGGTTTGTTTTTTCTCCTTTGTCTGAAATAAAGTACTTAGATGCGCCGAAAATTCGATCATTCGAAAGGACCGGGTATGTGGCTGCAGAATGGGGAGGGATTATAAAGAATTAAGCCGATTCCGGTGAGTCATAAAATGAAGCGCAGGCTCAAGTCTGTCCAAATGACTCCGCCCAGCGACAACAAAAATTCGTTCCCCTTTCTTGAGCTTAGCTATTAATTTGGCAAGCATCAATTGATCCCTAAACTCATTCAATTTTTGGTGAATCTCTGGAAGGAACTTCCCTTTTCTAAAATCATAAAAATAGGAGGAAGGGAAATCTTTCCAATTCTTAATTTCAGGAAATTTTTTTGCCATAAGGTATTCGAATTGCTGCAGATTTTGGGGAGTTCTTTTGTCTTGGTTATAGTAATTTGAAAGATTTCTGGCGATACTTTTGCTTGAAGATATCTTTACCAAACTTTTCAGAATTAGATCGACATATCGGACATCCTCTAAATTTCTCTTCAATCTTTTGTTAATAACAGCCTGAATGAGGATAAAGTACATTTTTATTTCCATAGGAGAAAAGTGCCTTCTAAGAAAAATCGCCTGATTTCTCATCGTAGAATCTATACTCTCTAAAGGCACATTATCCCGGGAAGCGAGGAAACGGAGCAAACCCTGTTCACCGTGCTTCGTGATCGCTTCATAATGGGTTTTTTCTAGAGGCCAAATTCCTCCCTCTGAGAAAGCCAAAGTGGGTTGGAATGAGTCCCAAAGTTCTTCAATTTCTGCATTCTGAGGGTTATTCGCGTCAATCGTGTGAATAGCTCCATAGTAAACGAGTTCCCCTTTTTTGTATTTCACTTTGAGAAGATAAGGACCATCTCTTGGAGGAATAAAAAACTCTTCAGGGATTTCTATTTTTTTGACTTGATAAAAAGAGCAAGAAGACAGAACGGCTATAAATAACAGCAGCGGAACAAATCTTCTAATCCTGATCTTTTTTGTTGATTTCATCTAGACCTGGTTCGCAAGATTATTTTCTTTATCAATCAACAACATTCAGAACGTCCTGCCTGAGATTTCTAATAAGAGTGAACGTCACTCCGCCATCTTGACTCTTATAGAGGATATACCCTTTACATACAGCATAAACGACATCGTTGTTCGAAGGGGCAAAAACTATATCATCGAATGTGGTGCCGTTGTTATTAATGACCATTGTAAAGGACAGCAATCCATTGATCGAGAGATAGAGCTTATCCATGACAGAGAATAGGACTCTTTCAGAATCCGAGGGCGAGACAGCCAGGGCGTAGCAGCTCGACCGGAATTGAAATTCATTCCAAGAATTGCCGCCGTCCGTCGACTTCATTATTTTCATTTCATCCCGGGAAACAGCATAGATCACATTTGCATCGCTTGAAATATCAAAATAAGAAATGAGGAGTTCCCTTAAACCGGGCGCAAATTGCGTCCAAGAGATTCCATTATCTAAACTTCTCAGGAATCCAAGGTTTTTGCTTAAGTCATCATAGTTAAAACTAAAGGTGATCAAAGCGACTGGATTTATCAATGAACGGCGCATGAGAATAAAGTTGCTGTAGATGTCGTTGGCCCCAACATTAACCTTTACCCAGGAATCTCCTCCATTTGTCGTTCGATAAATACCTCCATTAAAATACTGGCCGCTCAGCTCCGAAAAACTGGCAAATCCCCCCCTAATTCCGATAACCGCAATAAGAGGATTTTCAGGATCGATCTGGACAACGGTAATACTGGAATTGTCGATGCCGCAATTTTTTCGTTCCCATGTCTCGCCCCCATTCGTGCTCTTGTAAACTCCAGCGTGTGAACTGGGATAGTCCTCTGTCACCGGCCCTGGACTGTCGACGGTTGCCGCATACAGAATATTCGTTTGACTTGCCGCGACTCTGAGGTCATAGAATTCAGGATAACCGTTATTAAAATTTCTTATTCCTTGCCTCATCCTGATCCAGGTCGTTCCCCCATCTGAACTCTTCAAAAGACCGTTTCGTTCGGTCCCGACGTAGACGACATCCGGGTTAGAGGGATCCACAGACAATGATCTAAAAACACTGTCGTTATCTGCTCCACTGGGCCCGGACGGGCCTGATATAATAGTGTTCCCGTTTCCCAATTTATTTCCGCAGGGATCATTTTGATCATTGGGTGGGTCCGTTGTATCAATGGGTGGATCCTTTTTTGGACAAGAATCAGCAAATATCAAAAAGAAGAGAGCCATAAAAAGAATCAGGATTTTAATGGTTGTCAGTTGTTGCCTCGGCATTAAATATCGTCTCTAGAAAATCTCTCCGTCCATGATACTGCTTACTGTAATTCTATCATTCATTCCGTAGGGAATCCACAGGATTTGAAAAGATCGCATGAATTTATATGACTCACAGAGACTGAAAATCTTTCACTTTAGAATCAGGCATAAAACACTGAATTTTTTACCACCGGTGGCCGTCTCCAAAGCGGGGATTGACCACATTGCTGAAGACCGATCCAAAGCGATAGCTCAATCCGATCTCCGCTGAATACCGGTAGCCCGAAGCCAGCTCCCGCCGCCTCAGTAGGATTTCTTCAAGAGTGACTTCTCCTCTTGGAAGGGCCACTTGATCATGGATAGCCGAATACCGCCCTTCGATGTTCAGCGAAAGCCCCTTGTAGATGCGCAGAGAGAGATCCCCCGATAATTCCAGCCGGTTTTTCTTGAGGTCATGGAAATAGTGAGAACCTTCCAGGGATAATTCCGCGGTTCCCCATGGCTCATTCAGCTCCAGCGTAAGGGACAGAGATTGATTCCATAATCCTTCTTCAGTTTTATCGAAAACCGTCATCTCCCTGTACTTGTGGTGTCCGTATCCGACCTTATAAAGAGCGCGCAGTTGTCTGCGTGTGGATTGCGAGTATGGAAAAAAGTTGTATTCGATAGCAGGGTGGATGGTGTAGGCAAAATCGATATTGCTGTAGGTGGAGGAAGAAACCGACACCCAGCCCCCTACCGACCAGTGATCGCTGATGCTTTTGACATACAGTCCATTAAAGTCTGTTCTCTCTGACGCGCTGGAAATCGTTTTGCTATCAACCTCGTAGGTGTCCTTTTCAGAATCGATATCCAGCCCCATCCTGAGCTTGGAATCGAGTGTGACGCGGTTAACAGAGATGTTTCCTGAAAGCTCTGTCGATTTTCTCTGTTCTTCACCCCGCAGCTCGCTATCCACACTGACGTTAAAAACCCAAAAATTCCATTTGTCTTCCACATCCGTCGGTTTGACATCTTCCATGAGCATAAAACGGATCCCCTTGGCCATAGGTGTCCGGGCGACATAGGGGCCTAGACCCAATTTTAAGGTCTGGACGAGATTGTTTCGAATTTCATCTTCTGTTTCTAACCTGTTTGAAAAAAACTTCAGGGAATTCTGGAGATCCTCGTAATCTTTCAGTCCGATAAAGGCAATCGTGTATTCCCGGCCCCCCCCTCCGGTGCTCTGAGTCGTGATGAGGATGTGAACATCGGCTTCCTGGCGGTCCCAGACATAGTTGACAAACGTGATCTCTATGCGGATAAAGTCGATGTCACAGTGGTCACAATCGATGAACACTTTTGGTGCGCTCTTCTTTAATTCTTCGATATCGAACGTGCTTTCTTGAGCGATCAAACTCGACACAAAAACAAGACAGATAAAAATCAGACAAAAGGGGAAGAGTATGTTGTGTTTTCTCAAATTAATGCTCCTTGATATTCCCATTATAACCGCTTCCGGGTTAATTTAAGATGAAATGAGGATTAAAAG
Organism: uncultured Eubacteriales bacterium; assembly: GCA_964560275.1. Classification (GTDB taxonomy): domain Bacteria; phylum Acidobacteriota; class Aminicenantia; order Aminicenantales; family Aminicenantaceae; genus JAUWVG01. The sequence goes on from CAZLLG010000223.1 coordinate 4,055, forward strand.
ATATTAATGTTTGTGGGAATTTATCTAGCAAATCCGGGGCAAAAGTTCACCTGTCAGTGGCTCTAAGAGCCTCAGTCCTCACGAAATGCTTTTCAGGACCACTACTCCCTTTTTGCCGATGCCTCCGATCTCGCCAATTACGGCCGCTCCTTCACCGAGAGGCAAAGTTCGGAGGAAGTCAACCGCCTCTGTTTCTATTTCTTTGGGGATTATCACAGCGGCTTTTCCCTCGCTTGCAAGATATAGGGGATCGAGACCGAGTATTTCACATAGGGCATTGACAGGAGGAGAAAGAGCCACTTTTGATTCTTCCAGAAACACGGGAATGTCTTGTTCTTCCCCAAGCTCACAGAGGATTGTCCCAAGTCCGCCCCTCGTGATATCCCTCATCCACTTTGCCCCCATGTCCCAGAGCGGAAGGAGGGGATGGAGAGACTGGCAGTCGCTCTGCACTTGTCCTTCAAACTCAAACTCTCCTCTTGCAACCATCACCGAGACGGAATGCTCTCCGATAGTGCCTGAAACAGCAATCAGATCGCCTTCTTTTATATTGCCGGGTTTGCCTATCACCACACCAATCCCTGCTGTGTTGATATAGATGCCGTCGGCTTCCCCTTTCCTGACAACTTTTGTATCGCCTGTGACCACCTGGACTCCTGCTTCATCTGCAAGTGACTTTACGGACGAGAGAATTGTTTCCAGGTCTTTGACCAAAAAACCTTCTTCTAAAATTAGGGCCAAAGAGAGATAACGAGGTTTAATCCCTGAGACAACAAGATCATTAACGGTTCCTGCGACAGCCAGTTTTCCGATATTCCCGCCCGGGAAAAAGAGCGGATGGATGACAAAGCTGTCCGTTGTAAAACCAATTTTTCCCTTCAGGTCAAGATGGGCGCTGTCTCCGAATTTGTCGAGGGTAGGATTGCCGAGGTATTTTAAAATCAGATCTTTGAGGAATTCCTTCATGAGTTGACCGCCCGATCCGAGGCTGAGGCTTATGCGATCCATTCCACATCTCCATATTTATAGTGAATCAGACAGGAGCCTTCGACCGACACCATACAGGGGCCCATCGGTTTTTCCGGCGAGCAGACCTTCTTGAAGAGCGGGCATTCCGGAGGTTCTATGGCTCCTTTGACAACGTCTCCGCATCTGCAGCTTTTGTTTTCCCAGGACGAAGTCGTGTCTAAAGAGAATCTTTCCACGGCATCCATCTTTTTTTCCCTGACTTTGAGTCCACTTCCGGGAATGACACCAAAACCCCTCCATACTCCATCTTCGGCCTCGAAGATCCGTTCCATTAACTGCCTGGCCACGGGATTTCCCTCAGGCATTACCACTCTCGGGTAGGCGTTATCGACGATTGGCTGTCCTTTTTCGATCTGTTTCAGGATAGATAAAATCCCGAGGAGAAGATCCACAGGCTCGAAACCCGTTATTGCCCCCGGGATTCCGAACTCTTCTGCGATAAATTCGTAGGGTTCGATGCCCAAAATGACGCTGACATGTCCAGGATAGATAAATCCATCGACAGCCACATCGCCTGAAGACAGGATTGCCCGTAGCGGAGGAGGGACAACACGCAAGCAGGTGAGGAGGGAGACATTTTCGTATCCTTTTTTAAGAGCCTCTTCCACGACCCAGCCGATAGAGGGGATCGTTGTCTCGAATCCTACGGCCAGGAAAAGAACCTGCTTGTCCGGATTTTTTACGGCCAGATCGATCACTTCTTCGGGAGAGTAGATCGTCTTGACGGACGAGCCTTTGTCCGGCACAACCTTCAAGAGGCTCCCTCTGTTTGTGGGGACTTTGAGCATATCTCCAAAAGTGGTGACAATCACATTGGGCCGGTCTTTGACAAATTCCACCGCCGCACTGATGATGCCGTTGGGTGTTATACAGACCGGGCAGCCGGGCCCGGAGATCATTCGAAGGCCGATTTTGCGAAGAAAATTGCCCAGCCCGCTCCGGAAAGATGTCATGGTGTGTGTCCCGCACACCTCCATGAGTTTGATCTCTCTGCCGATTCTGGAGAGGGATTTTTCCACCTCTTTGAGAAGTGTCCGGACAGATTTTTCCTCCCTGAGAAGCCGGGGATCCATTATCCCTGCTCCTCCTGTTCCAGCCATTCACTGATCATAGAGAGAGTCTTTTCGCCTTCTTCCTGGTCCATGATTGAAATGGCAAAACCTGCATGCACGACAACATAGTCTCCGATTTTTGGATTTTCCACTATGCTCAGATTCACTTTTCTTTTTATCCCTCCACTTTCGATGGTTCCCATGTCGTTATCGATTTCGATGAGTTTGAGTGGTACAGCTAAACACATTTTTCACCTCTTTAAAGTTGGTATACCGCATAGTAGGCTTGTCCGGCAGAAATCCCTTCATCCCCGAAGGAAAACCTTTTAGGAATATAAACTTTTATCCCCA
>CAZLLG010000224.1:0-6483 GCA_964560275.1 uncultured Eubacteriales bacterium
ATTTTTCAAAGCAAGGCCCCAATTTAGTAGAGGATGGTGCGGAGGCGGTCCAGAGAGATATTCCCACCTGTTAAAATAATCACAACAGTTTGTTCCTTGAATTGATCCTTTAATTTTAGAGCCGCCGCCGTCGAGGAGGCACCCGCCTCTTCGACCATATTGCGAACAACTTCCATAATCAGAAGGATAGCGTCCTGCATCTCTTTTTCCGAGACAAGAATAAAATCAGTCAGGAGATCTTGAAGGATATCCTGGGTGAGTTCATATCCTACCTGTGTAGCCAATCCTTCGGCCTTTGTTTCCATTTTGGCTGTCACAATCTCTTTGTTCTTCCAGGAAAGATAGGCTGCAGGAGCCTGCTCTGCCTGAACTCCAATCACGCGAACATTGGGATTGACGGCTTCCTTGACCAGACAGCAGCCTGAAGCACCACTTCCTCCCCCAACAGGAACCACAATCACATCCACAGCAGGGACATCTTCAAAAATTTCAAGGGCGTATGTTCCTACACCTGCTATTAAATCCGGCTCGTTGGCCGGATGAACAAATCTGGCCCCCCTCTCCCCAGCCAGCTGCTCCGCATATTCTCTGGACTCATCAAAAATCTTGCCAGAAAAAATAATTTTTGCCCCCCAACTTTTTACCGCCTTGATTTTAGTTGGATTGGACTGCTCCGGCATAATGATTGTCACAGGAACGCCAAACAAGTGTCCTGCAAAGGCTATGGATTGGGCATGATTTCCCGTTGATGCGGTCACAACACCTTTAACCTTCTGCTGGGCATCCAGTCTTGAAAAAAGATAGAGCGCTCCCCTTGCCTTAAAAACACCTGTTGGCAAATGATTTTCGTGTTTGATAAAAACCTTTGTCCCTAAAAGCTGATTCAAATAAGGATAATAATAAATAGGGGTTCGCGGCAGATAATTTTTTACGACCTGCCTTGCCTCTAAAATCTTCTTAAAATCCGGTCTTTCCCAATTCATTGTTTTTTCAATTACGATTGCGCCAGTCGGATCAAGTTGTGCTTATTTGGAAACAGGGCCGCCGTTCCACCGGTATGAAAAAAAACAACCTTGTCGTCCTTTTTAAACTGGCCTTTCCTGATAAGATCAATAAAAGCGGCCATGGCTTTCCCGGTATACACAGGATCGAGAAAAATCCCTTCATTTTCAGCGGTTAAACCGATGGCTTCAGAAACATCTTTATTGACTATTCCGTAGCCTTCCTTCAAGTATTCGTCGAGGACGATAACATCACTGAGTTCTGCTTGAACATCTAAATGCAGTGCGTTTTCTGTATCTTTAAATATTTTCCAAATCCTTTCTTTATATGACTGTTTATCCTCGGACACACTAATACCTATCACTCTCACATTCCTTCCCATGGCCAGGGCTCCAACAGCCAATCCTGCCTGCGTCCCTCCGGAGCCGCTCGCATGAAGCACACAATTTATTTCAACATCCAACTCTGAGGCCTGCTCTATCATCTCAACATACGCATCGACATATCCGATCGCACCTAAAGGGATATCCATTGAGCCTCCAACCATCGATCCACCGATGGGAGCAAAGTACGGTATGAGTCCCTGCTGTTTGATTTCATCAAGAACATCCGCAATGAGTTCTTCGGCCTCTTCTTCCCTAATGATTTGTCCCTTTTCTGCATCTCTAATCCTTATATCTGCTCCCAGCAGATAATCCATAAGTAGGTTCCCATCGTATTCTTCAGGAAGATCATATGTTTTAAACAAAACAAGGATCGGTTTAATCCCATACCTCTTGGCTGCAGCGGCCGTTTGAAGGCACCAGTTGGACTGAAGCGCTGCCCATGTGACAACAACATCGGCATCTTTATCCAAAATATCCTGTATGATGTATTCCAGTTTGCGCGATTTGTTCCCGCCAAACGCCAATCCAGTGAGATCATCACGCTTGATATAAATCTGAGGACCACCCAGAATCCGACTCAAATTCTTCAATTTGTAAAACGGAGTGGGACGCTGAATGAGGTCTTTTTTGGGAAATTTTTGGATCTTTTCCTTCAAATCCACAATGGAATAGTCGGCCATGATTTTCTCCTAAATCGAAATTTATCAGAATTAAGGGATTAAATCAAAGAGGATGGACGTCGTATCTCTGTCACCATACACATTCCTATGTGATGGGGGCAGAATACGTAAGGGTTCCTGTCCGACTCTAAATAAATATGGGACAAATGATGGAGAGGCTTCCTAGAATCAGTAGCTTTTCCAGACTTTTCGAAATTCAGAGAGCTTTTCATGAGCCCAGGATTGGATGTTATCTCCGTAAAAGTAAAAAATCGGGATGACGATAAGGATGAAAATGGTCGAGCTGATCAAACCTCCAACAGCAGAAAGTGCTAAAGATGACCAGATTCGCCTTCGTCCGGCTTCAATCTGGATTAAAACTAAAGGTAACATCCCAAGGATGGTCGTGCTCGATGTGAGAAATATGGGCCGGATTCTTTCCCGTGCTCCTTTTAAAACAGCTTCTAAAAGAGGCAGGCCTTCTTTTTTCTTTAAATTAATATGATCCACGAGAAGAATAGAATTGTTGACAACGATCCCTCCGAGCAAAATAACACCAATGTAGGCTGAAGAATCAAACGGAAAATCGGCCAATACAAAAGCCACAAATACACCGATCAAAGCGAGCGGCACTGCCAGCAAAATGAAAAAAGGCTGGATGATGGATTCGTACAGGGAGGCGAGAATCATAAAGATAATCACAAGAGAGAAAATTATCGCGAATGTAAGCTGACCTTTCTCTTTCTCTGTCATAAAGAAATCATCGTCAATTTCTGCAGAAAAACCCGGAGGCAGTTGAAGTTTTTCATAGACAGCCTGTTTATATTTATCCGCTGCCTTATACGGACCTCGAAATTCCCACATCAGCGTTTGTTGATCCTGCTGATCCTCTCTATCTATGGAACTGGCCACAGGATTTTCAGTAATCGATGAAATTTCTCCCAAACGGACATATTCTCCGCCCTGTGTCTGGATAAGAGAATCCTGTAGATTTTTCATATCTATCCACGCCGACTCAGGAAATTTGATAGAGAGATCGATTTCATTACCTCCAATCTTTGTTCTCATGACAGAAAACGCCCGGCCCGCAATAAGAGAGCCAATATGGTAGTAGAGGAAAGATGGATCTAAATTGTACTGCCTCATCGCCTCGCGGTCGAGCTTAAGCACATATTCAAAAGAATCCAGGTTTCCCCACGAATTCCGGCTGGAAGTTATCCGGGACTCCTTTATACGGGGATTTCTTTTAAGATCCCGGTCTAGATTAGATGTAATCTCTTTGAGCTTTTTTAGATTGTATCCATAAAATTTGATACTGGAACCGAGATAGGGACCGCTGGACACTCGGGAATAGTAGCCTTGGGGATCGAATCCATAGATAGAAATATTTATTCCGGCAAAATTTGTGGCCAGCTGGATCAATTCTTCTTTGAGAAGATAAGGTCGATAAGAATATTCAATTTCAGGAGGAAATTTGATCCGGACGATCGCCCAATCAGACAAAATGGTGGAATTCATCTCTTTTTCATAGGTGCTTTCCAAGACTTTTTCCTCAAATTTCTGGGTCACTTCATCTGTCCGTTCGATGGGAGTGCCAGCCGGCATGCCAATACGGACTCCCAGTTCCTGCTGAGAACTGGAGGGGAGGAACGATCCCAAAGAGACTTCAGATTTAAACCATTTGTATGCACCAAAAAAGATCAGCCCCACAACAAGGATCACTTCAACTGGATGACGGATCAAAAATCTCAACACTTTCTCATAGGAATTCCTGAATCGTTCTTTTGTTTTTTTTCTACCCTTCTTGATGAGTTTTGGGCTCAAGGCTGGGATCAGAGAGAAAGAGACCAGAAGAGAGGCCGCCAATGCGGATGTGATCACTATAGCCAATGGGAGATAATATAATTTTAGTCGTCCTTGAAAATAGGCAAAGGAAAAAAACACACTCATGGTTGTCAACGTCGCCGCTAAAACTGGAAGAAACACCTCTTTTGAACCCTGGATGGCGGCTTGAATAAGAGGCATCCCTTTTTCCCTCAGACGGAGTACATTCTCAAAAACCACTATCGAATTGTCCACAAACAGGCCAAATCCGAGTGCCAGTCCTCCCAAAGTCAATATGTTAATGGATACTTTAAAGAGATAGATCAAGTTAAACGTGATTAAAACTGAAAAAATTATAGAGGAAAGAACGAGAAGTGAAGGTTGAAAACTCCGAAGGACTAAAAAGACCAGGATAAATATCACAGTGATAATGATCGCCACAAGCAGATAGATTTCATTCAAATTTTTCTGAATCTCCTTACTCTCATCATCCACGTTGCGGAAAATAAGGTTCGATGGGAGGTCCCGCTTAATCACTTCCAGTTTCTGTTTTGCGGCCTTGGCAACCTTTAATTTGCTCATCCCCTTATCCTTGGTGATCGTCACTCGGATAGTTGGCTGCCTATTGATCCGATTGATGTAATAGATATCCTTAAAAGAGGGTAGAATTTCTGCGACATCCCTTAATTTGACTGGATTGGTTCCAGAACGCGCCACGACAATCCCCCCCAGCTCTCTGATTCCCATCACGGGATCGCTGACTTTAAACATGAATTCCTGGTTCCCTTTTGTTACTGTCCCTGCAGGATACGTGCGAATCCTTTGGTAAAGGGCATTGCTGATCGTGTAAGGATGAATACTGAGGGCTTTGAGTTTATTCTCATCCAGAAGGATTTGTATCTCAGGATCAGCACCACCCGTGACATCGATAGACGCAATCCCTTTAATCGACCCTATTCCAATCTCAATTTTATCCTTGACAAGTTCTCTGAGCTTATGCAGTGAGTATTCTCCTGAGATGGTGTACTGGAGGAAAGGATTGACTCGGAAATCTTCAGGGATATAGAGTGTAATTCTTGGGATAACATCGTAAGGCAAATTTTCTCTGACTTCCGAGATTTTTTCTCGGAGAGCAAGCCTGGCAAATTCCATGTTCGTCTTCTTGTCAAACTCCAGTGTGATCCGAGAATTTCCTATGCTTGAAGAGGAGGTGATCTTGCGTACATCTTTCACAGTCGCCACTTTCTCTTCCAGAGGTGACGTGACCTCTGTCTGCATAATTTCAGGAGCTACACCAAACCAAGATGTGACAATATCGAGCTGAGGAAATTCCTGTTGTTGGGCCATTTCGATGGGAATATTAAAGAATGAATAGACACCCAGCACTAATAAAACCAGAAAAACCATGGCTGTTGCGATAGGCCTTTCAACAAAAAGTTTCATGACACCCTTTTCTCGGCCAACTCATAAGCAAGAGGAATGAGGATGAGGGTTAAAAATGTTGCGAGCATCAGACCTCCGATAACGGAGATCGCTAAAGGCTGCTGGAGCTCTGCACCCTTGCCCAAACCCAAAGACATAGGAAAAAGGCCTAAAGCCGTTGTGACAGTTGTCATCAGAATAGGCCTCAAACGAACACGGCTGGCCTCCAAAATCGCCTCCCGGGCAGCCATTCCCCTTTTTTTCAATTGATTGGTGTAGTCCACCTTGACGATCGCGTCATTAACAACGATCCCCGCTAAAACCACCATACCTATAACAGAAATGACATTTAATGTCTGCCCGGTGATCAACAAAGCCCAAACAGCACCCGTCAATCCCATGGGCAGAGTGAAGAGAATAAGAAAGGGATGCCGCAGCGACTCGAACTGGGCGGCCATGATCATATACACAAGCAGGACCGCAAGGCTAAAGGCAAAGATCAAGCTGCGAAATGATTTTGTCATCTCTTCCTGCTCACCGGAAAATTCCACTCTATAGTTCGGAGGAAGCTCTAATTCCTCAATCTTTTCTCTAATCTTTGGCACGACCTGACTGATTTTTGAACCTTTAAGATTAGCCGTCACCACAACCTCCCTCTGCTGGTTTTCCCTCCGGATTTCATTGGGTCCTTTAGCAATTTCATATGCCACAAGTTCTCTCAGAGGAATGAGCGCGCCCTGATGGGGAAGCTGTTCATCTAGGAGAGATTCGATGTTTTCTCTTGACTGCTGTTCAAGACGCACGAGGACATCATATTTTTTTTCGAGCTCCTTAAAATCCGTAGCTTTGTCTCCCCTTACGGCGTTGACGAGAAACGTTCCGATTTCAGAGGGGGAAATATTAAAATTCTCCAGAGCCTCCTTTTTTATTTTGATCAAAAACTCAGGTTTGCCTTCTCCAACAGATGTATTGATATCCGTTATCTCAGACACATGGCTCAGCTTTGCTACCAAATCATCTGCAAGCTCAGTCAACCGATAGAGATCATCTCCCTTGATTTTAAGCCCAATCTCTGCCGAAGAAAAAGCGAGCAGCTGAGAAAGAGTGGATTGTTCTTTCACAAAGGAATAATTTAGGCGTGGGTATTTATCCAACTGGGCACGGAGTTCTTCGAGTACGTTGTCGACCTC
>CAZLLG010000225.1:0-6471 GCA_964560275.1 uncultured Eubacteriales bacterium
CGGGAAACGCCTGCTTTTGGAAGGAGAAGAATTCTGGCTTCGTGGACTGTGCTATTTCGATGCCGGGACACGCAGTTTTTACTCAAAAGAAAAGCCCATTTTAAATCCTGGTGATTTGGCAGGATTAAAGATCCGGACTCAGGAAAGCCCAACATCCATTAAAATGGTTCAAGCCATGGGAGGATCTCCAGCCCCAATTGCCTGGGGAGAATTGTATTCTGCTCTCCAACAGGGAGTGGTAGATGGGGCGGAGAACAACCCTCCGAGTTTTTTTCTTTCCCGACATTATGAAGTCTGCAAGTTTTACTCACTCGATGAACACACAGGTGTGCCTGATGTCCTTTTGATCAGTACAAAGTCTTGGCGCAATCTTTCCATTGAAGCCAAGCAGATTCTACAGGAGGCGGTAGAGGAATGTGCTCAGCTTCAAAAAAACCTGTGGAAGGACGCCACTCGATTGGCTCTTGAAAGTGTCAAGAAAGCCGGGGTGGAGATTCACTACCCAGATAAATCCGAATTTATCCTCAAAGTCCAATCCATGTATGACACGTTTAAAACTATCCCAGAGATCGACACGATTATCCAGCAGATTAAAAACGTCAAATGATACTCCAGAATATTAGAAATCCTATTGATAAAGTATTGGAATGGTCCCTTATTGTCCTTATGGCAGCGAATGTGCTGAACGTCTTATGGCAGGTCTTTACACGTTTTGTGCTGAAGAATCCAAGTTCCTTTACAGAAGAGCTGGCCCGATATCTGCTCATTTGGATTGGATTGCTGGGAGCCAGTTATGTTGCGGGCAAGAAGAAGCATCTTGCTATCGATGTCGTGGTCAATCGGCTCAAGGGAGAAAAAGTCCGGCGTTTGGCCGAATACCTCATCGAAGTGTCTATCTTTGTTTTTGCTCTTTGTGTGATGGTTTTTGGTGGGATTCGATTGGTGATCATTACTCTCACCCTCAATCAGATATCGGCAGTTTTACGCATAAAACTGGGTTATGTCTACCTTGTACTTCCGTTGAGCGGCCTGCTCCTCATGTTTTATTCCCTTTTATTTCTTTTTGAGATTTACCTGAAGCAGAAAAACTCCCCCTTTAAAGATCAAAATAATCTGGGCCGCTGGGATCGAAGAACTGGAGTTGTGTGATGGAGGTTCTTCATGTCTTTGTCCTTGCCTTGAGTTTTATTTTTCTTCTTCTGTTGGGGGTGCCTATTTCCTTTAGCATTGGGCTTGCGACTGTGTCCACTCTGCTGCTTGGGATTAGTACCGGGCCGGCTCTGACAACCATGGCCCAGAGGATGGCGACAGGACTGGACAGTTTTGCCCTTCTTGCGATCCCGTTTTTTATTCTCTCCGGTCAGCTTATGAACAGGGGAGGGATTGCCAGGCGATTGATAGAATTCGCAAAAGTTTTTGTGGGGATGCTGCCCGGAGGCCTAGCATTTGTGCACACAATGGCCGCGATGCTTTTTGGTTCGATCTCCGGTTCTGCTGTAGCAACATCCGCGGCAATTGGGGGATTTATGGTGCCCATGATGAAAAAAGAAGGTTATGATGTGAACTACAGTGCGGCTGTCAATATCACCTCAGCCACGACCGGACTCATCATTCCTCCCAGCAACATCTTGATCGTCTATTCCCTCGCCTCCGGGGGTGTGTCGATAGGCGCCCTCTTCCTGGCTGGATATCTCCCTGGAATTCTCATCGGAATCTCACTTATGATTGTCTCCGGAGTGATTGCATTCAGACGAAATTACCCAACTTTTTCAAGAGTCAGGTTTAAGGAAGGATGGCTTAAATTATTTGATGCCCTGCCAAGCCTTTTTATGATGGTTCTTGTCATCGGAGGTATTGTAGGAGGGTATTTTACGGCCACTGAAGCCAGTGCTATTGCCGTTCTCTACGCGTTTATTCTCTCTGTGCTCGTGTATAAAGAGATTAAATGGAGGGAACTGCCAAAAATTCTGCTCGGTTCTTCTACGACAACTGCCGTAGTCCTGCTTCTTGTTGCGGCCTCTATGGGGATGTCATGGGCAATATCATACGAAAATATCCCTCAGGGGATCAGTTCTGCCTTGATCTCTCTCTCTGATTCACCCATAGTCGTGCTTCTCATTATCAATCTTTTTTTGTTGATCATGGGGACGTTTATGGATATCACACCCGCTGTGCTGATTTTTACTCCTATTTTTCTGCCTGTAGCGATAAAATTGGGTGTTGATCCTGTTCACTTTGGGATCATTTTGGTCTTGAATCTCTGCATCGGCCTCTGCACACCGCCGGTTGGGAGTGTCCTGTTTGTGGGGTGTGGGATTGCCGGGACAAGCATATCTAAAGTCATAAAACCCCTTATCCCTCTCTACCTGGCCATGATTATTGCACTCCTGCTTGTCACCTTTCTCCCACAGATTAGTATGTTTCTGCCGAAATTGTTCGGATTTTGAATTAGACAATATTAAATGGCGGTGGGTGTAAATGGATCGTGTTCGTGTTTGACAACGTTTGCCATTAAGTGTACTCTTCCATCTCAGACTACATCCGGCGATGGCTGACTTGGGTATACCCTTTAGAGGCTTTTAAATGAAGTACACAAAACCCTTTCTCCGCTGTATCCAACATGCTGCAAACGCGTGTGTACCGGGCTCAGGCGCAACAGCTAATGACACATTTTTAACAGCGGGAAATATTGGCGCTGAATGTATGAATGGCACAGGCGCCTTAGTTGGAAAAACCTGGGGATGCAGGACCGGGACTGATGCTGTTGGCGTAAAATCGAGCTGTTACGATGGTACTGTGGCCAATGCGCCAAACGTATTCGATGCCTGTAAAAATGGGATGACGCCTAGTGATACAGCATGCCTAACGGGGACGGGACCAACAAACCTGTAAAAGGATATTTTCATTAAATGAAAGCGAAAAAACTGGATTACAAAAAACCGCGCCTGAGGCCTCTTAATAGTGAAAAAATATGCTCCTGTGTGGATGGAAGCAGTGCTGCTGCTGACCTAAGTTGTACAATTGGCGGTAACCCTTTTAGCTCTTGTTCGGATGGATCATCTGCAGTTATCAGTAAAGGTTTTAGCGCCTGCAATGATGGAACGAATGCAGTAAACCTTGGCGGATTTGGCTGCCAGAATGGAAATGTAGCAGGAGGAACTGGAGGTGTAGGCTGTAACGCGGGGATTACTCCAACATCAACTTCATGTGCATCAGGAACGGGGCCAACAGCTATTTAATTTTTTAAGAACATTTCATCCCTTGAGCAAAATTTAGGCAGACTAAATGAGTGAAACATTAACTTTTAGCAAATATATGTACGAAACAATTGCTTCAGGCTCTACCAATCAGCTGCCTATATCATCCGTTTGCAGCGCTAATTGTATTTTCTGCTCAAATGATATGAATCCCTTTCCCATCTACCGGGAAGGGTTTCGGACGTTGGATGATATAAAAAAGGGAATAACATTTTTAAATACGAACGCAGCAGAGATACGTTTAGGAGACAGTTTGCCGGGACGTATTTCCGAGGGTGAAGCATTGCTGCACCCTGAAATATTAAGAGTTCTGAAACTGGTTCGCGAAAAATCTCCTCAAAGCGTTATTCAGGTAAGTACAAACGGTACTATGCTGACAAAAGAATTTATAGATTCGCTGGAGCCATTTAAACCCATGCGCTTTACTATCTCCTATCATTCGGACAACCCTGAGCACTGGAGCACAATTTTTAATCTGGACATGGAGAAATACAAAACTGCCAGAAATTGTTTTTTTCAGCTTCAGCAAAAAGGATTTGATGTCCAGGGTGTTATCGTACCGGTGCCGAGTCTTGTGGGATATGAAGATTTGGAGAATACGATAAAGGCCTTATGCTGCTACACAAATCACATCATAGTCTATCCTCCCGGCTACAGCAAAATAACTGACCCAGAATTGAGAAAAACGCTGGAGTTTGATCCCAAGGAACTGAGCTTGTTCCTGTCAAAAATGAGGAAAAAATATAAGATTAATCTGAATAACATGTCTGACCCCTTGATGCCGTTGAGATTTTTCCCCTACGAGTTTATGCTGAGGACGTATAACAGTAAGTTTAAAAATGTGCTGTGGATGTTTTCGGCTGCCGCATATAAAAAAGCCAGCAAGGCTCTCAAACAGCTTGAACCTTCCGTACCGAATAATCATTATGCCACCCGTGTGAAAAACCTGACCTATGGCGGCAATATCAACGCTGCTGGCCTGCTTATGGTGAGCGATTTTGAAAAGGCGCTTCAGAAATCCTTAAACAAACATTCAAAGCTTAATGTTAAAATCGATCTTGTTGTCTTGCCAAAAATAGCTTTTGATCGTTATGGCGATGATTTGACATCCAGGAATTATTCAGAGCTCAGCAAACAATACAACCTGCCTTTTTGGCTGGGGTAAAAAGTGCCTGCCGGGGTAAATTGTGACATGAGGAACGGTTGTTAGAGTGAAATGTCGGCTGTCGAACCTGTCCAACACACTTCTTTACCAGTACTGACGTTATTACCGGCACTACACTGATTATCAGCGGAATTTCCATTGGTACACCCTTTGCCCTTGTTGCTTGCCTCTTGACCGATATTGCATATTGAGGCTGCCACGCCACCAGTGGAGCAAAAATCTAGCCCCACGCTAGGTCCGGCGTTACAGCTTCCATACGTGGCCCCGGTGGCAGTGGATCCGGTGCTGCAAATGCCACCCACGCGCGTGCCCAGGGGGCGCAGTTTCGGGATTGAATAGTCCATCTAGGTTCCTTTTGTTATGTCAGGTATTTGCATCAGTATTGACTTTATATATCCTTCCATCCTCAACTCAGAAATCATTTTAGCGAAATGCAGTCTGAGGGTCAATCAGAATAAACGCAAAATCGATTAAATTATCGACAGGTTTATCGCTGACATAAAAAGGAGTTTTGTATTTGATAATAAACTCCTTTCTGTGTGTTAGCGGCAATCTCAAGACGGAAATACTTTTTTCTTATATTCTTGAAATATCACTCCAATATTTTATATAGTTAGTTCTAAAATATTGCCAAAAATATACAATAAAATTATTCTAAGAGGAATTCATATGAAAAATGAACAAGATTCTATTTGCTTCATAACAAACCCGATGGTGATTCACCGTGAAGAACTTGATGATTGGGCTGTATTATTTAATCCGGATGAAAATGAAACATTTGCACTAGACCCTGTGAGTTCTTTTATATGGAAAAAACTTGATGGCAAACATAACAAGTCGGATATCCTCACGCAACTTGCGGAAGAGTGTGAGGGCGGTATTCCTGAGGATGCACCGGAACATTTGGATAAGTTCCTTTCTGAACTGGAATCCAAATCTCTGATAGGTATAAAAAAACAAATTTTAGAAGAGTAATGAAACTAGAGAGGACACCCAAAAGCCTCGATCTGGAGCTGACAACAGAATGCAATCTGAGATGTTCATATTGTTCCCACTTTTCCAGCCCCGGTGATACTCAAACTGATCTGCAGACAGGAGAGTGGCTGAAGTTTTTTAAAGAATTAAAAGAGTGTAATGTTTTAGCCGTCTGTCTTTCCGGAGGTGAACCATTATTACGCAGTGATATAAAAGAGATGATCATTGGTTTAATAGAGAATAGAATGCGGTTTAGCATGCTCACAAACGGGATCTTAATAGATGATGGCATAGCCTCATTTATTAAATCCACAAAACGCTGCGACAGTATTCAGGTATCTATAGATGGCCCTGGTCCCCGATCCCATGACATCAACAGGGGTGAGGGCTCATTTGAAAAAGCAGTTGAGGGGCTGAAAACACTAATAAGATATAATATACCTTCAACAGTCCGTGTGACCATAAATAAACATAATTTCAGAGATCTTGAAGAGGTCTCAAAGCTTTTGCTTCTAGACTTAGGCTTGCCCTCTTTTTCAACGAATTCAGCATCACATCTGGGAATGTGTCGGGATAACAAAGATGAAACCCAATTAAATGCCGAAGAATTCTCTGAATGTATAGAGACCTTATTTAAACTTGAAAAACAATACGATAAAAGGATCAATGCCCTTGCAGGGCCACTAGCAAGCGGCAGACAGTGGACAGAAATGGAGATCTTCAAAAAAAATAAAAAAGAATGTTGTGCAGGTCGTGGTTATTTAACGAGCTGTGGCGGTGTTTTTAGCAAAATGGCAGTTCAGGCCGACGGAAGTATGGTGCCGTGTTCCCAACTCCCTCATATGAAGCTTGGCAGAATTAATCAGGATAGTCTCGTTGAAGTATGGATGAATCATTCGGAATTAAAAAGACTCAGAGAAAGACAAGATATTCCTTTAGATAAAAATGAGTTCTGTAAGGGCTGTGAATACATCCCCTATTGCAGAGGCGGTTGTCCGGCTCTGGCTTATACACTCAGAGGTGATGAAAACGTTCCGTCACCGGATTCCTGTTACAGAACTTTTCTTAATGCCG
>CAZLLG010000226.1:0-6443 GCA_964560275.1 uncultured Eubacteriales bacterium
ACCTAAAGACGATCCAACCCTCCTCTTTTCTAACGCGGGGATGAACCAGTTTAAAAATATTTTTCTTGGTTTAGAGAGCCGAACATACAAAAGAGCCACTTCAGTCCAGAAATGTTTGAGGGTCAGTGGAAAACACAACGACCTCGAAACGGTCGGCACAACCAACAAACACCATACCTTTTTTGAGATGCTTGGAAATTTCTCATTTGGAGATTATTTCAAGAGAGAAGCCGTTGCATTTGCATGGGAACTTATAACAGACGTTTTCAAAATGGATAAGGACAGGCTGTATTTCACTGTCTACGAGGAAGATGATGAGGCCTTTAAAATCTGGGAAAAAGACATAGGAATATCGCCTGAGAGGATTTTTAGGTTCGGGAAAAAAGACAACTATTGGTCGATGGGAGAAACAGGCCCATGCGGTCCATGCTCTGAGATCCACATTGATCTCGAACCCGATTCGACCGATGGAGATCCTTGCCTTCTCATAGAACAAGGAAACGATCGTTTTCTTGAACTTTGGAACCTCGTATTTATGCAGTTTTTTCAGGACGAAAAAGGGCAGCTCCATGACCTTCCATCCCCCTCTATCGATACGGGTATGGGCCTTGAACGTGTGGCCACTGTCTTGCAGGACAAATTGAACAATTTTGATACCGATCTATTCTATCCCCTGAAAAATGCGATTTGTGATGCTAGTGAAATGGAATATACATCGGATGAGAAGACTGATGTGCCTGTAAGAATCATTGCCGACCATATTCGTGCAGTTACATTTCTTCTCGGAGATGGAATCATGCCCGCAAATGATGGACGTGGGTATGTTTTGAGACGCTTGATACGGAGAGCTTTCCGTCAGGGTAATACACTAGGACTCGAAAAACCGTTCCTTTACAAGCTCGTTGGGCGGGTGATCGATGTGATGAAAGATGCCTATCCCGAACTTCTCTCTTCTGCCGAGTACATCTCAAAAGTTTGTCTCTCTGAGGAGAAGCGTTTTGCTCTCACTCTAGCCTCAGGACTAAAACCTTTTAATCAATTTGTGGAGGAAACGAAACTCGCTGGGCAAACTAAACTCAGTGGCGATAAGGTCTTTAAACTCTATGATACGTTTGGTTTTCCTCTTGATCTGTCAAAAGAATTGGCGATGGATGAGAATTTATCTGTTGATGAATCCGGTTTTTTAAAAGAATTGGAAAAACAACGACAGCGTGCACGCCTTGCTTGGAAAGGGGATTCCAAACAAAAAGAAATAAAAGCCTATGAAGGATTTAAGGATTTATCTGTGGATTTTGTGGGATACGAACATGAGAAGGTTGAAGAATCTATTGTCTTAGCTCTTCTAAAAAGCGGACGACCCATTCAAAAATTGGTCAAAGGGGATGAAGGGGAGATTATTCTGTCAAAAACCCCTTTTTATGCTGAAGCAGGAGGGCAAATTGGAGATTCAGGAGTCCTGCAGAATCCTCATTTTTCCGCACTTGTGGAAACCACATACCTCCCCATTCCTGATTTGACTACTCAGAAAGTTGGAGTGATATCGGGTCTAATTCATGTCGGAGATGTCGTTGAAGCATCAGTTGATAGAGTCAAGCGTCATGCCATCAGTAAAAACCATACGGCCACTCATTTACTTCATGCATCTTTACGACAAATCCTCGGAGATCATATTAAACAGGCGGGTTCGCTTGTTTCATCAACTCGTTTTAGGTTTGATTTCACTCATTTTTCTGCTCTTGAAAACTCAGAGTTGAGACATATTGAAACACTTGTCAATGATAAAATTCAACAAAATATACCTGTTCAAACACAAACGAAAACTTTAGAGGAGGGATTAGAAGCGGGTGCAACTGCGATATTTGAAGAAAAATACGGAGAAAAAGTCAGAATGGTCACGATTGAAGATTTTAGCATGGAGCTCTGTGGAGGAGTTCATGTTCACAGAACAGGTGATATCGGATTATTTAAGATAGTTTCTGAAACAAGTATCGCTGCAGGAATGAGACGTATCGAAGCCATAACCGGAGCAGAAGCTGTTTTATACACTCAGGAGATGGATAAAAATATTGTCGATATTCAGTTTATGCTCAATTCTCCCAGAAAAGACATCCTTGTGCAGATAGAAAAACTCAAAGGAGCTTTGAAGGAAAAGGACAAGGAGATACGGGAAATAAAGCAGAAGATGACCCATACTCAATACAAGAAGGAAAATGAGGAGATCCGGGACGTTCAGGGAATTTCCCTGCTGACTCAGATTGTTAGAGGTTTGAATAACACGGAACTGAGGCAATTGGCGGATTCTTTAAAGCAAAAGATCGGATCTGGGATTGTGATTCTAGGGGCACCATCAGAAAAAAAGGTGTTCCTTGTCATTGCGGTCTCAAAAGATCTTGTGGCTCGTATACAGGCAAATGAACTCATTAAAGTTTTGGCTCCTCTCATTGGCGGAGGGGGAGGGGGCCGGCCCGATTTTGCCCAAGCTGGGGGAACAAAACCTGAAACTATCGGGAAAGTCTTAAAAGAGAGTCCGTCTTATATAGAAGATGCGTTGAAGAGGAATAAAAATAATCCATAAAATCACCCCTAAAGAGGATGGATTAAAAAATATGAATCCATGATTATAGAGATGAGAATACAATGATCCAGTCTCTTATCTCGAGAACATCACCTACAACACGATTTTTTTCCTGTGGATTGCTTTTATTTTTTTGTTTTGTTTTCTTCACTCATCATGCCCTGGGAAACAAAACTTCGGTGCGGCCCTATGATCAAATTATCCTCAAGATAGCTCAAAAATATGATGTCGATCCTAAATTGATCCACTCGATAATCAAAGCAGAATCCAATTATGACAGTCAGGCCGTGTCTCCCAAAGGAGCTGTTGGGCTGATGCAGCTCATGCCGGACACAGCTAAAGAATATGGCGTTAGAGATCGATACGACCCTTTCGAGAATATCGAAGGAGGGGTGAAATTTCTTAAAGATCTTTTTCAGAATTATGATCAAAAAGATGAGTT
Source organism: uncultured Eubacteriales bacterium (assembly GCA_964560275.1). Taxonomy (GTDB): domain Bacteria; phylum Acidobacteriota; class Aminicenantia; order Aminicenantales; family Aminicenantaceae; genus JAUWVG01. The sequence goes on from CAZLLG010000226.1 coordinate 3,018, forward strand.
GGTTTTAGCCGCTTATAATGCAGGTCCTGAGGCTGTAAAAAAGCACAATGGCATTCCTCCCTATCCAGAAACCGTTCAATATATTCAAAAAGTCAAATCCTACTGGAATCCGGAACAATCCCAAAACAAAAACACAAAAATATTCAGTTTTCGGGATAAGTCCGGAAGACTCGTTATCACGAATAACAGGAATTATTATTTGAGAAACAAAAGATAATATCCGCGTTTCTTCAGGATTTCTGTCTAATTTCTAGTATCTGGTTCTAGTTTCTAGTGATCAGAGATAACTTTTCACTAAAAGTGATGTGGGGATGATTTCAAAGGTGGCAGGGAGTGAACCGACTTGCTCGCCATCCACTTCAATGAGCACTGTTTCTTCTGTGTCTTCAGGATTGACCTCTATTTTACGTCCTCGTATTAGCGATATTTTTGGGTGTGAGATATGTGTTCCTGTATATATTTTGTAAACATTCCTGAAAAACTCAAACTTTTTCATCCCTTTCACCAGAACAAGATCAAACAATCCGTCATTGAGAGATGCTTCGGGCGCAATCTTCATTCCTTTACCGAAGATGCGACCATTCGATATAGCACCGACCATGTATTCCTGCAGAGGAATGTCCTCATTGTCGATTTTTATCCTGAGTCTTTTGTGCTTGTAGCACATGAATGTAGTGATGAGGCTTCTCAGATAAGACGAAGCCTTCTTTTTCATCTTCTCCTGATTCATCCTATGTACGACCTCACCTCCGATTCCAAAATCAGAAACATTGAGGAAGAAGCGTTCTTCGTCGGAATCTGAATGATTCCTAAATTTTACTCTCCCGATATCAATCATATTGGATGGAGCCTGCGTGATCACTTGAATAGCATTTTTCAGCCCAAAAGGAATATTTAGGCTGCGACTGAAATCACTGCCGGTTCCTGAGGGAACAATTCCGAGTCTTGTTTCAGGATTGATGGGCCTTTGGTTTTCAAAAAAACCGTTGGCGATTTCATTCATCGTGCCATCACCACCAACACCTACAATCAGCTCTGTGCCGTCTTTTATGGCTGCACGCGAAATTTCAGCAGCTTGGAGAGGTTTCTCAGTAAAATCGTACTTAAATTCCTTTATGAATGACTTCAAGACTTCTCTGATTTGCTTCCATCTTTTTTTGGTTCGTCCTTGATTGGATTCAGGATTGATAATGACTTGTGTTTTAAGGGACATTGTTATTGGCCTGAATATTTGAATCGTTTTTTTTCTTGAAAATGGAGACGCCGATTATTCCACCCAAAGCGCTAAAGGCGGAAAAGATAACCATGCTGAAAACTAGTCCTAGGAGTGTCCAAGCTAGGGATACAGGCCCAGATTCCAGCAATCCTTCCAAGCCTGCTGGTAAATCTTGAGCATACTCACTTACTCTATCTAAAATGGCACGCATGAATTCGCTGTTGCGCATCATGGCGTCAAAGGGAATACTGACAATCGTATCCACAACGGATCCGATTATCCCGGCAAATATGCCTACGATGGCGCCATCTCCGGTTGTCAGGCTCACGGAGGGAGAATCTTTCGAGAGCAAATATGCCGCCAGAAGCCCGCCTCCAATAACCCATAAACAACAGAGACGGCTGACAAATGGGATGGCGGACAGTACACCCGAAAGAATCCCACCGATCAAAGCTGGCATCAACATCCGTGGCCGTTGTTTTTCCATTATTTGACCTCCGTGTGATAGGCTGTTTTATTCTAATTTGTTTTTAATTGGGAATACAAGATATTTTTTGTTTTGTATTGCACTGGCCAAACCTGAAACAAAATAAAAGGGTAGAATCATTCCCCATATGAATCCTATGGTGAGACGCATCCAGTGTGTTGTTTCCCAAATCGAAAAAAAGTTGCCAAAGGTGTCGATTGCGATGGGGATTGTGACCAGGACAAACGGTCTGATCTTAGGAGTCATACTTGAAGAGAATCCTTGAACTATGGGATAAAGCACCAGACCTAGCAAGCTGCCCATGTAGATGCCGAGACAACGTGTACATACGGCAAGCGGAAATCCAAAAATGAATAAACTTCTTTTAGATATCTGATGGCACACTGGAGAAAATACAGCATAGATAAACTCACTCCATGTTTGGGACTGAGATTTTAAAAAAGGAGCCAGGAATGTAGCACTTATCCATATAATAAGCCCGGCTACTGAGAATACATAGATTAAAATTACCTTTTGTCGATTTGTCATCGATTTTGCTTTGATAGCATAAAGATTTTATGGGATTTACCATATTTCTTCAAGATTGGCCATCTTCTCGAAGAGAAAGAATTGACAGAGTAATCTTCAAGGTGTAAATTTGTGATTACACTATGGAAAAAGACTATCTTTTAAGGAGGCTAGTTTGAAAAAAATAAAATCAGTTGCACTCATTTGTATGTTTATTCTTTTTATGTTTTCTGCGGGAAAAATATTTCCTCAATCCGGAGATGCCGAGTCAATATTGGAAGACAACCAAGACTTTGTGATTGCATTGAATTTCCTTGGAGACAATGATGAAACAACTGCTTCGGGGACAGGCTTTTTTATCGGAGAAGGTGTTTTGGTCACAAACTACCATCTCGTCAGTCAAGCTTTGGATGGCTCTGGGATTAACTTTAAAGGGAAAAAAATAAAAATTGAGGGCCTTCTTGCTACTGACAAAAGCCTCGACATCGCGATTATTAAGACCAAAGGAAAATCAAAATTTATCACGGTTGGAAATTCAGACGAATTGGCTTCCGGAATGAAAATTTTTGCCATGGGAAGCGGTCCTGATGGGGCTCAAAGGGTTGATGAAGGGACTGTGGGGAACACTCTTGAGCTTTCTTCGTCACATAAATTTTTCGATGTCACAGTGGATTCTCCTGATAATTTTAGTGGCGGTCCGGTTTTCAATCAAAGTGGACAGGTGTTGGGCGTGCTTGCTTTTCTTGATCTCCGCTCAACAATCATCATTCCGGTCAATGCTATAAAAAATCTCTCTCAATCCGGGACACCTACTCCTTTGTCCAGCTCAACACCAGAAGACTATTTTGAATCATATGACGGAGCGAATTTTGGAGGAAGAATATTTCTTGCTCAAGGGAATTCCTATAAAGCTGAATCTTTCTTTAGAAAAGTTGTTAGGCTCAAACCTGAGGAAATCGAAGTGCATAATCTGCTGGCCAATATTTATATAACACAAAGAAATTATGCTGCAGCTGATTCTTCATTCAAAAAGATCATCGACTTGGAGCCCAATATGGATAGTGCCTATTTTGGATTGGGAGAAGTCCGGATAAGAGCACTGAATTGGAAGGAGTCTATCGCTCCTCTCCAGAAAGCAATAGATCTCAATAAGGAGAATACAAAGGCCTATTTTTATATCGGAAAGGCCCACTATGAGCTTCGTGACTTTGTTAAG
>CAZLLG010000227.1:0-6430 GCA_964560275.1 uncultured Eubacteriales bacterium
GAAATCAGCGACATCTTTTTCTCGCAGTCAGGCCCACGCTATGCAGGTGTATGAAGCACTTGTTCCTGCGCCCACCAGCCCCTCGGATTTGGGATTAAAACCTTTCGGCGGAGATTGGGCAGAATGGGAAACAAAAGTTGGGAAATCAATAAAATAAAAAAGAGTATCTAGCGTTTTTTAAGTTCGATATACTCTCCGTCATCAATACGCACTATATATCTTCTGTCTTTTATGATCCACATAATATTAAAGCCTTCCCTTGCTCGTTGACCCCACTGAGATGGTTTGTTTCTGTTTTGCTCGATATATTTGTATCCAAATAAATCCACATAGCGCACATTGCTGCTTGAATACTTTTTTATCGGGTATTTTATGCCGTCGATGTCTACGCTCGACTCGTTGTTAAAAATGGCTGTGTAAATTTTCAAACCTATTTCTTTCAATTCTTCCATCTGAAAAATCCTTAATTTTGGATTAATCTGGGTAAAAAGGGTTCGACAAATTCTACCACTTTTGGCGTGAAATTTTTAAGAGTTTTTAGTTCACCTCTTTTTGCGACATCGATTATGGACTCTTTCATGTTTTGAAGGTGAAGCCCTGCCCATTGAAAAGTTGAGCATGGTTTTCCAGCGATCTGGTTAAAGTAGGCCTGGTCCAGCAGCTTTTTTGCGATTTCATAGTTGTATCTGCGGTAGTCGTTTGGCACATACCTTTTTGCACGAACAGAGAGGCCATATTTTGTACATAAGTCCAGCATTTTACGATTGATTTTTTTGAAATAATTTGAGTTGGGATACATCTCTCCCTTGTACACATCAAGAATATTTTTGAGGTTATCACGGTAAGGGCTCTCTTTTATTTTGTTTATAAAAAAACGTGCCTGTGAATCACGCAGTGTCAACCCAGGTGCAAACAGAATAAAATCGCAACCAGCCTTTTTTGTTTTAGAAACAACCTCCTCCAAATTCTCGTCTGTATCTTCAATAAAAGGAATGATGGGAATAAAGTTTACACCAGCCTGAATTTTGGGGTATTGGGATTTAATTGTTTCTAAGGCTTTGAATCTGTTTTCCGGAAGTGAAGCGTGCGGTTCAAAGAAGTTAGCAATTTCCGTTTTAAATGTTGTGATGGTGAAAGCAAGAGTGCAGTATGTGTCTTCAGCGATTTTTGAATAGAGATCCAAATCTCTTAAAACCAAATCGGATTTTGTAGATAGGCAAACCGGATATTTATATTGGTGTAGAACCTCTATTATTTGTCGGGTGTTTTGAAATTTTATTTCTGCCTTCTGATAGGCATCACAAACACCACCTAAGGCTACAACATCGGGAAGAAGTGTTCGTGCGTTTTTTAGGCGGTTTTCGAGTTGTTTTTTAACATCTTTTTTTATGTATATCTCGTTATCCAAATATTTGTGGAGATAGTATTTTTCAGAACGGGCATCACAGTACACACAGGCATGTTCGCAGCCACTGTAAGGATTAATTGTATATTGAGCCCAGAACCAGCTGTCGATATATTTGAGTTTATTGATAATAGTCTTAAATTCTTTATCTATATATATAGCCATTGATGAGTGGACGTGAATCCTAATCAGGATATATTTTTCTTATTTTCTTATTTTGAAAAACTTGATGGCCAAAAATAGAAAAAGGGCAGTGAATCCGACAAGAACGGCAAGATTTCCTAGTACAGATTCCAGTCCATAACCATAAAATATGAGCTTGTTGTAGGCGTCCATGATCCAACCGGTTGGAAATACTTTTCCCACAATCTTCATGCCTTTGGGAACAACTTCTATCGGCCACCAGCATCCACCTAGAGCGGCCATTAAGTTGGCCAACAGGATATTGAATACAATCAAAAGTTCTTCCTTTTTGATAATAGAGCCGAACAGCATGCTCATCCCGGCAATGGTCGCGCAGAAAAACAGGGATACCAGAAAAAGTGCCGGAAGGGAGGGGCCGAGATAGATTCCAAATAGGAATTTCCCCAGCATAAACAGGATAAATATTTGGAACATACCGATGATAATGCGGCCGAGCCACTTTCCTCCGATAATCGAGCTAAATGTGGCCGGGCTGAGATAGATTCTTTCCAATTGGCCTTTTCTCCGTTCCTCCAGAAGATTGATGCCACCATACATCAGAAGAGTAAAAAGGATAAAGACGACCGTCGAGCCTGGGACTGAATGAGTGTAACCGGCTGGAATGGCCTTGATTTTACCAAACATCTCAGAACGGAGGATGACTCGCCTCTCCCAATTTAGTTGGGGGAGTTTCTCTTCAAAATCTTTGGGATTTTCAGGCGATACCATAACGATCTTTGCTAAAATCTTGATGGCAGCCTTAAGCACATGGGAATAGGCCGATTGCATTGCTTCCAGACTGTTTCCCGGTTCTTGTTCAAGTTTGAGTTCTACTTGTTCTCCGGCAAAAACTTTTTCTGAGAATCCCTCAGGTATAACCAGAGTTCTAAAAACTTTTTCCTCGTCCCTCTCAAAAACTTCGACGACATATTTTTCTGTGATAAGCTCTTCGATCAAAGTTTTCGAAAGATGGCTCTTGTCCTTATCCAAAACGTTCAGAGTGACCTTTGGATCGCTGGCACCCATATCCCTAAAGGCCAATCCGAATATAAAAATGAATATGAGGGGAAAAACGAGAAGCCAGAAAAAGAACATCTTATCTTTGATGGTAAGTTTGAGGTCGTTTTGAGCAATTGTCCACAAAGTCATTTCAGCAGACCTCTTTTGAGATTGTTTTGGATAAAGCGGGAGCTTATAAGTGAAAGAAGAACTCCGGCCAAAACCATTCCGAACAGAATCGGCAGCAGATGACCAAAGGATTCATTGTTCATGGCCATCTGGAATGCCTCGAGTCCCCAATAATTCAAGGTCAATTTTGAAATCTTTTGGATAAATATGGGGAAATTGTCGACAGGCATCATGCTTCCACCGAGAAGAGACATGATAAGGATAACCGAAGAAAGAACCGCCCCTGCCTGCAGTTCTGTTTTGATGAACGAATAGAGAAAGGCGATAAAACCGGCGATCAAGATATTCAGACAGAGCACTATCAAGAAAACAGAGAAAAGATTTCCCCAATTTATCGAAAACAAGGCAACTCCAAGCCCGATGAGCAAAAAAGTGCAGAGCATCCCGATAAGGGCGGATGTGACAATTTTACTCCAAATAAACTCTGTCATGCTCATCCTCGAGACATTCAGGCGCAAGAGAGTTTTTGTTTCTTTTTCTATAAGAAAATCACTAAAAACAACATTGCAAATGAACATCAGGAACATGATGGCCATGGCAGGAAGGATATAGCTGTGAACAGTGATCGTTTCAGTCTCTTGCTTTCCCTCTTCAGTGATAGTCTCCTGCTTGAGGCTAATCACCGGCGGGAAGACGTATTTTGAGATACTCTCGATGCGGTTTTTAACCTGGACGGAAAATGCAGAAATACCAGAATCCGGCAGTGTATCCATGTCAATGAATTTTTTGATCGTTTCGACTTCTTCCGCAAAAACAGACAGAAGGGAAGAGAGGATCAAGGTGGTTGTGTCGGTGATTTCTTCAGCGATGAGGGGGAGGAACTGTTCTGAAGGATTTTTCAAAAGAAGTACATCGACCTTTTTTCCATCGAGTATGTCCGTACCGAAATTTTTTGGAACAAGGAGCAGGGCTGAGGCTTTCCCCTTGCCCAAAAGGAGTCTTCCCTCTTCCTCTGTTTCCATCGGTTTGAGCTCGATGATATTCTTGAGTTCTCCCTGGGACATGGCGGTTGAGAGGAAGTTGCTGATCAAGCTTTTATCGTTGTCCACAAAAAGAAGAGTGATTCTGGGGAGGGACTCTTGTTTTCCGCCTCCGAATACAATCCCGAATATAAAAGTGAAGACGAGTGGGATAAGCATGAATCCGAGGATAACCACAGGATTCTTCCATTTCCTTTTGAAATCCTTTTTAACGAGGATCGGTATATGTCTCACTCCCTCAGTTCCTTTCCTGTGAGTTTAAGGAAGACACTTTCCAAGTTCGGTTGCTTGATGGAAATGTCCTCGATAGTATGCCCGGCCTTAAAAAAAGCCTCGAGGATGACGGGGATATTCTTAGATGCCTCCACCGAGAGAACGATTTTTTCGTCGCTGATGGATAGCACTTCGGAATCTTTGAATTCGAGCATAATCTGGCTGGCTAAATCGGTCTTAAAACTTCCGGTGAACAGAACGATATCTTTTTCCCCGACTATCTGGATGAGCTCTTCGAGTGTCCCAACTGCCAGGATCTTTCCATTGTCGATGATTGCGATACGGTGGCAGAGTTCTTCGGCTTCCTTGAGATTGTGAGTTGTGTATAGAATTGTTGTGCCTTTTTCAGCTGCTTCTTTTATAAGCTCATAGATATTGAGCTTGGTCTGCAAATCGATTCCGATAGTGGGTTCGTCCAGGAGGAGAAGTTTGGGCTGGTGGATCAGGCCGATAGTGAGATTGATCCGCCTTTTCATCCCTCCGGAATATTTTTTCAGCGGTTCGTTCTCTCTCCCTGCCAGCCCGGTTTTCTCCATGTAGTAGCTAATGCGTTCTGAGAGAGTTTTTCGTCCCATTCCCTGAAGTTTTCCCCAGAATAACAGGTTTTCTTTGGCCGAAAGCTCTTCATAGAAAGCCATTTCTTGGGGAACGACGCCCATGATTTTTTTAATTTTTTGGATATCTGTTTTTAAATCCATGTCGTCGATTTGGATTTTTCCTGTATCGGATTTGAGTAGACCTGCAATCATCGATATGGTAGTCGTTTTTCCGGCTCCATTGGGTCCCAAAAATCCAAAAATTTCCCCTTCACCGACATTGAAAGAAATATCGTCAACAGCTTTGAGTGTATCAAAGGTCTTTGAGAGGTGAGAAATGTTCAACATTCTTATCTCCTCATTCAACAGTGGTATCAATCTATCACGGTCAAAAGATCTTATCAATCGTTTTCCAGTTTATTGGAAAGATCGTATAAACAGGATAGGTCTGTTTCATAAACTTTAGAAACAATAAAAGCGTATTTAGTCATGGGAATAGACATGTGTGAAGTTTATATTGATGGGATTAGCCAAACTAAGTTTGGTAAAGATAAACGGAAGCTGGAGACTATGCTTGCTTTTGTCGGGAAGGAGGCTTTAGCTCAATCCAAATACAAAGATCCCCCAGATATGGTATATGTCGGAAATTTTAATTATATGGGATATGCTGATCAAGGAAGTCTGGATGCGCTGGTCGGGGAGGCATTGAGGAGAAAAATCGTATCGACAACACCCGTTTTTCATATAGATAGAGGTTCTGCGAGTGGGGCCGCTGCGGTTGAGGCTGCTTTTGAACAAACCAAAGCCGGCAAAAGAGTTCTTGTGATATCTGGAGAGAAAATGTTTTTAGAGGAGGCTGATAGGCAAAAGATTACAGAAGAAACCTCAAAAATGATGGGTGAGAAAGAGCGAAAGTTCGGGCTTAACATGGCAACTCTTGCGGCTATTGCAGCGACTGTAGATGGTCGTGTTAAATTGAGCCAATTATGGTCGTGAAAAAGTGAGCCACTTTGGGCATGAAGATGCTGGGAGAAAGATATATAATACGATTTTTTATTCCAGTATAAGAGAGGTGCTCGATTTGAAAAAAAGGAGACCATTTTGGATTTACTGCTTTTGGAAAGGAAAGGGCTTTCTCAGCGGCAAATAGCGAAAAAGCTGGGGGTCAGCCGAAACACAGTAAAGAAGTACATGGAGAATCAGGGATATCCTGAGGAGCGAAAATATCAACAAAGGAAGAGCCTTCTGGATCCGTTTGATAGCAACATTGCATTTTGGCTGGATGAAGATCTGGAATACACGGCCACCTGGATTTACGACCGGCTCTGCAACATGGATTTTACTGGAAGCTATGAAATAGTAAAGAGAAAAGTGCATAAGATCAAGGCCGAAAAGCAGAGAGTCGCCTACATGCGCTTTGAGACGGAACCGGGCTTCCAGGCACAGGTGGACTTTGGCGCATTCCAGGTTGAAAACGCAGACGGCTCCATCCGGACCCTTTATCTTTTCACCATGATACTTGGCTATTCCCGCAAGATTTATGGAGAACTCATCGATCGCTGCGACCTTCCGACTTTTCTCGACTGCCACATCAACGCTTTTGACTATTTCGGCGGTGTTGCCGATGAGATACTTTACGACCGGATGAAAAACGTCTATATCGGCAAAGTAGCCGGGAAGAAAAAATTTAATTCCACTCTCCTGGGCTTTGCCCTGCACTATGGTTTCAAGCCGGAAGTGACTCCTGCCTATGCAGCCTGGGTCAAAGGGAAGGTCGAGAGACCATACAGTTTTATCCGTGAAGGCTTCTGTGGAAATGGTAAGCTGAATTCCTAGTACAATGGTAAACGGAAATCCCACTACAA
>CAZLLG010000228.1:0-3811 GCA_964560275.1 uncultured Eubacteriales bacterium
AAGAAATTTCTTGATAAGAAAAAGTTCTTCGTTTGAAAGCCAGGGATTAAGTATAAGAACAGTGTCAGAAACTCTGTCTATAGGAGGAACTTGCTTCATTTTTTCTGAAAGCATGTTCAGGGCCTTCTTCCAACCCACGGCCTCATGCTCTTCATTCCCCAAAAGAATTTGCCCCAATCGATTCTCATTGATATAGCCGTATCCATACCTACCAATGTCACATATCCAAAATCCATTGACACTATCGTTTCTGCGGGACCGTATACGGTAAACCTTTTTGGGAGCCTTAAAGCGGAAAAATCCCTTATGAGAATCAATTGTGATGCTGCAGCCTCGGCTGCAGTGAGGGCAGATGGAATCCGTGCTCTTTAAAAACCAGCTGCGCGTTTGAAACCGAAAATCCTGGTCAGTAATAGCTCCGACGGGACAGATCTGAGCCAGGTTCCCGGAGTATTTATTCTCAACCGGGCTGTCTTCAAGAATACTGATTTCGGCATGAACACCTCTTTCAAAAACACCTAGCTCTTGGGTCTTTGTGATCTCTCTTGTAAATCTCACACATCTGCGACAGAGCACACACCTTTCCTGGTCATGAATGAGTGTTTTACCAAGTTTTCTCTTTTTATTTCTTTTTTCTTTATTTTCGCTAAACTGGCTTTCAAACTTTCCGTATTTTTCATAATAATCCTGAAGTTTGCAGTCCCCAGCCTGGTCACAGATTGGACAGTCCATTGGATGATCCGCCAGCAAAAATTCCAGAACTCCTTTTCGAGCTTCTTTAACTTTTTCATTCTCTGTCGAAACCTTCATTCCATCTCTGACAACAACTGCGCAGGCTAGCTCTAGCTTGGGCACACCTTCAATTTCAATCAGACACATACGGCATGTGCCTTCAGGTGTAAATGCCGGGTGATAGCAGAAATGAGGGATTTCAATACCGGCCTGTTTGGCAGCCGTAAAAATAGTGATACCCTCTTCTACCTCGAGCGGTTTCTCATCGATGATAATTTTGACCATCTCGTTATCTCAATTTCCTATATATGATTCAATCTCTTGTCTGAATTTATTGACGATAGAAAGTATCGGCATGGCTGCGGCATCCCCTAGTGGACACAGCGTATTCCCCAAGATGTTCTCGGCCAATCTTTTGATATTATCGATATCTTCTAATTTTCCTTTTCCATCAGCAATGCGGTGGACGGTTTTGTCGATCCATTTTGTGCCGATACGGCAGGGTGTGCACTGCCCACAGGACTCATGGGAATAGAATTTTGTGACTTTTTTCAGCACGTCCAGGATGGGAGTCTTTTCATCAATAACGATGACGGCCGCCGAACCCAGCATGGATTTCGCCTCCGCGAGCGAGTCAAAGTCCATATTTATGTCAATTTCATCGGCTGTCAGTATGGGTGCCGACATTCCTCCTGGAATAACCGCTTTTAATGTCTTGCCTTTCTTCATTCCCCCAGCAAGATTGAATATGACATCTTTGAGGTTTGTTCCCACCGGCATCTCATATATACCAGGCTTTTGCACCATTCCACTGACACCAAAAATCCTCGTGCCCCCGTCTTTGGGGATCCCAGTTTGAACGAACGCCTCTGCACCGTTCAATATAATCTTAGGAACATTGGAGAGTGTTTCTATGTTATTGATAACCGTAGGACTTTGGAATAGCCCCACAAGTGCTGGAAAGGGCGGTTTGAGACGCGGATTTCCTCTCTTTCCTTCCAGTGATTCCAGAAGAGCTGTTTCTTCACCACAGATATAAGCACCTGCTCCCCTGTGGACATAAATTTGACAGTCAAATCCGGAATTCAGGATATTTTTCCCCAGAAATCCTTTTGTATTGGCTTCGGCAATCGCCTTTTCCAGACGAATGGCCACGTTCTCATACTCGCCACGGATGTAGATGTAGGCTGTGTTGATCCCCACACAATATGAAGTTATGATGATGCCTTCCAGCAGGAGATGGGGATCGTGCATCATGATATAGCGGTCTTTAATAGTCCCCGGCTCACCTTCATCGGCATTGACACAGAGGTATTTAGGTTTATCGACATCTTTGGGAACAAAACCCCATTTCACACCGGCCGGAAAACCCGCCCCTCCCCTTCCCCTTAGATTGGCATTCTTGACTTCGGCAAGGATGCTTTCAGGATTCATCTCCTGGAAAGCTTTCTCAACTGCTTTATAACCGTTTTGCTTGAGGTAGACATCGATTGTAAAGGAATCCTTGATCTCGAAAAGGTTGGTTAAGAGTTTTTCTTCCACTGTTTTACTTTAAATTATCGAGTATTTTATTTATTTTCCCTTCGTCTAAATCCCCAAAATAATCAAAATTCACCATCATACAGGGAGCCTGTTCACAGGCTCCAAGGCATTCTACAGTCGAAAGAGTGAATTTTTTGTCCTCTGTTGTCTCTCCAAGTCCGATGCAGAGTTTTTTCATAAGAAAATTGACCAGGTTTTCACCACCCAGAAGAGAACAGGACAGATTCGAACACACTTGAATATGGTATTTCCCAATCGGCTGCCGATTGTACATAGTATAGAATGTGACAACTTCTCTGACTTGGACTGGCTTGATATCTAAGAGACTGGCCACCATGCGTTCAGTGTCTTCACCGATAAATCCGAATTGCTGCTGAGCGATGTGAAGTACAGGAAGGAGGGCGGCCTTCTTTTCCGGATAACGCGCAATGATATCCTGCACTTTTTGTTTGATCTTATCCGAAAATTCAGGACTCATCTATCTAGCTCTCCTCCAATCATGTTCACGGAACCAAAAGTGGGGATGACATCGGCGACATAGTGACCTTTGATCATTTCCTCCAGTGCGGAGACAATATGAAAACAGGGCCCTCTAAGATGAAGCCGATAAGGTTTGTCAGAACCGTCCGAAACAATATAATACCCGACTTCCCCACTTCCACCCTCGACAGAAAAATAGACATCCCCTTTAGGAGGTTTGATGCCGTGATCGTTCATGAAAAATTTAAAGTGATTGATCAGTCCTTCTATGGACGTGTAGGTGTCTTCCTTTGGCGGGATGATGTATTTTTTATCCTCAGTTAAGATACCGGGGTATTTGCCTTTTTCAGAACCTTCAAGATTAGGTGAAAGCTTTACAGGGTCTTCTACACGTCTGCTCCGTGATGTTTTGATGGCATCTGCTGGCTCCAGGCCTTTGGTCATGAGCTCTTCTGGTCCCGAGGACTTCGGGATTTTATTAAAACACTGTTCAATGATCCTCAAACTCTGCTCCATCTCTTTCATCCTGACAAGGTATCTGTCATAATTGTCCCCGTTCTCACCTAGAGGCACTTCAAAATCAAGTTGATCATAAACTAGATAGGGCTTGGCTTTTCGCACATCATAGTTGACCTTAGAGGCTCTCAAGCAAGGCCCCGCAAAACCGTAATTGACCGCCATCTTGGGACTGACAACCGCGACACCCCGAGTCCGGTCAATCCAGATCTTATTTTTATCGAGCAAGCCATGATTATCTTTGAGAAGCTTGCGGTTGATTTTTGTGGCCTTTTCCAATTGCTTTTTGATATCGGGATGGAGATCGGCACGCACGCCACCAATTCGGATATATGACGTCGTCATCCTGGCACCAGTTGTCTGCTCGATAATGTTCCACAACTCTTCACGAGCTTGAATATAATAGAGAAAAGCTGTAAAAGCACCACACTCCATGGTCATTGCAGCCAGGGCCGTAAGATGGTCGGATACTCTCGAAAGTTCGCATAAGATCACCCGGATGTACTGGGAGCGCTCGGGAGTTTCGATGCCCAGCATCTTC
>CAZLLG010000228.1:3821-6384 GCA_964560275.1 uncultured Eubacteriales bacterium
ATCACATAGCCGAGATTGTTGATCAGGGGGGAGACATAGTTGAGTCTATCTGTGTACGGAAGGAGATTGAAATAAGTTTTGTGTTCACATATCTTTTCGAATCCCCTGTGGAGATACCCCACTTCGACTTCTGAATTGAGGATTTTTTCTCCATCCAGCTCCAGCATGATCCGGATTGTCCCATGCATAGCCGGATGAGAGGGCCCCATATTGATGAGGAGATTCTCTTTGTTGGCTTCTTTTTGCAGTCTAGTCGGCATCTTCATATCTCATAGGGATAATGGGTTGCTGCTTGCGCAGAGGATAATCTTTGCGCAAAGGATAACCTTCAAATCCTTCATACATAAACAGTCTTCTTAAATCCGGATGACCGTTGAAATAAACACCAAACATATCAAAGACTTCCCTTTCCAGCCAATTGGCATTTCCCCAAATGGGAGTTAACGAATCTACTTTAAGGTCAGTCTCGTCCAGTCTAATTTTTATTCTCAGACGATTTTTATTCGATATGGAATAAAGATGGTAAACCATCTCAAAACGGTGTTCTTCTCCCATATAATCTACACATGTCAGATCTAAAAGCATGCCAAAATTATGAGGTGTTTTTTTGAGAAATCTGACGATATCCAGCAGGGATTCTCTTTTTACTCGAATCACATCATCCCCGAATTGTTGAGAGAACTCCGTAATGTCGTCCGTGAATTTGACTTTGAGTTCTTCGATTACTTTTTCGATTTCCATCGCCATTCTTGTTGTTGATGTTGAATTTTGTCTTGTAGCTTTTCTATAGCATCCAGAATTGTCTCTGGACGAGGTGGACATCCCGGAATAAACACATCGACCGGGATAATTTTATCGATTCCCTGCACGACCGCATAGTTGTCGTATATGCCGCCGCTGAGAGTGCATACGCCACAGGCAATAACCCATTTAGGCTCGCACATCTGTTCATAAACTGTTCTAAGCACAGGAGCTTCTTTATGTGAAATTGTTCCGACTACAAATAGCATATCTGATTGACGAGGGGAAAATGTAGTCATCCCAACACCAAATCTGTCAAAATCCCAGTGAGCACAAGCGGCTGACATGTATTCCATTCCGCAGCATGCGGTAATGAACGGGTAATGGAACAGAGAAAATTTCCTTCCCCATCCCATGACATAGTTCAGCTTTGTCGTAAAAAAACCGCCTTTGTATTTTCTGTCTTCAGGATAATGATGCCTCGGCTTTATTCTTCCCACTGAAAAGCTCCTTTTTGCCAGGCATATACGAATCCCACTACGAGGACAAGGACATAGGCGAACATGATAAGCAAGGCTGAAGATCCCAATTTCTTAAAAACCAACGCCCACGGAAAAAAGAAGACAACTTCGATATCAAAGAGAAGAAACAGGAATGCAACGAGATAATATTTAATCGGGACGGGATAAATGGAATCTTGGAGGTAGGGGCTTCCACACTCAAATGGAGACTCCTTGAGAGGGGTTAATTTCTTAGGCCCAAGGATCTTGTTCACCATAACCATGATGAATCCGATGAGCCCAAACACAAAAAAAACTAATGTTATTTCTACCATTTGCGTTTAATAAAGGGATAGATTGTATAAAAATATTTTGAAAGATGCAATCATTTTGACATATTTTTTTATTTTTTTAATAATATTTATGTCAACCATGGTTTTCTCGAGGAAATGGTTGGTAAAGAAGAATGAAATAAGTTGTTTAATAGAAGAATTATCACATTTTTTCCAAAATTTTTTGACCGTTTATTTTGTTTATTTTCCTGCACTGTATTATTCCTCTGTTTGTTGTGTTGCGGGACGCCAAAAGAGGATCTTAATTTCATTCTCATCACCCTGGATACACAGCGGGCCGACTTTATCAGTGCCTACAATCCACAAAATGCCTCCACACCTAATATCGATTCTTTAGCTCGGCTGGGGACACGATATGTGAACTGTTTCAGCCTTATCCCCATAACACTCCCTTCGCACGCCTCGCTCTTTTTTTCCGAGCCTCCACATGAAATAAAAAATTACAACAATGGACAAATCATATCAAAAAGAAAAAAACGCCCTTCTTTAACAACAATGTTTCAGAAAAATGGATACCAGACATCCGCCTTCATTTCTCTAGGAGTTCTCGAATCTCAGTTTGGTCTCGCTGAAGGTTTTGACGTATATCAGGATGAGTTTCCCAAAAACAGATGGTATCTGAATGCAGAAGAGGTCAACACACGCGTATTCGATTGGCTGGAGAGTAAAGAGGAGGGTAAATTCTTTTTGTGGGTGCATTACTCCGATCCCCACGATCCATATTACCCTCCGGGAATACCTGCAGAGTTGACAATATATCTCAATGACAAATCGTTGGGAACATGTAACCTGGGAAAATTCGAGATGAATGAAATGGAACTTCATCTCGAGTCCGGAAAAAATGTGGTCAGATTCGACATAGACAATGAGTATATGGAAGATCCAGACAGATATTCAGCCAGACTGGATACACTTGATTTTTCAGTCCCACCAGGAGATAAAAGTATAAACATCGATGCGAATTGGGGT
>CAZLLG010000229.1:0-6380 GCA_964560275.1 uncultured Eubacteriales bacterium
CTCCAGCGCTTCATCTATATTTGGGAGATAATCTTTCAGGTCAAAGTTCAGAACAATATTCCTTGAGGTGTCTGGAGCGAATGTTTGCAGTGCGACTTCTGGCTTCATCTCTGTGTCTTCTCTTTCAATCTCGGTCTTTATGATCAGATAGACCGCATCGATCTCCTGAAGGACTCCATCCTCATAGAGAAGGAAGTCGTTTTTGGTGAGGTTGTCGATGAAGTTATTTCCCCGAAACACGCGTGTCTGAACCTCGATGTTGACGACGACGGATTCGTGTTGGATCTCCTGTGCAAATAAGAGGAGGGCAAAACTTACGAGTGCGGCACTTAAAATAATTTTTTTTATCATCTGATTCTTCTTCCTTTCTCTGAGAAAATATTATTATACCCGAAATAAGACTGCAAGTTTTATGCCGATATGTTTATCGAGACAGATACGTCTATCGGAAGATTTAAAGGCCGAAAATGAGGACACTTGTCTGAAAAGATCACCCTTTAACTCACCTGTTAAGACTATTGAGGTATTAAGAAATGATGTGCTAACTTTATAATAAACAAATAAAAAAATGGAGGGGAATGAAAATGGTTAAAAAATATATTATTGGTTTGATACTCCTTTTTATGTTTTTGATGCCCACACTGGGATTTGCTCAGACTCCAAAGCGCTTTAGTCTCCATTTTCCTAATGCCGAATTCCTCTATGAGACTGGTTCGAATTCGATACAGCTCATTGGCTTCGACAGCCTGCTTTGCAATAGCGAGGATTGGGAAGTCAAAAAACTTAAGCCCTTTCTTTTTCATATAAAACAAAAATTCTGGAAAGAATTCTTCTGGAAAGTGAATACGTCTCGAAAACGGATCTGGCGGGTAACCCAGGGAACCTTTGGAAGACTAGGAGGGAAGGATCAATTGCTCAATGCATCAGTAGGAAGTTTTGTTGGAAGCCCTGAGAATCCTGCCCGGTTTGCTGTTGTCTTATCAAATGGATATCTGGCCCATTCACCTTCAGCCGGTTCTCCCCAGATTGTTTTCGAGGGGAATGTCCTCTCTTATGGCCGGGATTGGGAAATCAAACAGCTTAAGCCTTATCTCTATCATTTACGTCAGGAGTCTTGGAGAAATTCCTTCTGGAAGGTAAACACATCCCGAAAAAAGGTGTTTCGAGTGACAAACGGCTCTTTCGGGGCACTAGGCGGAAATGATTATGACCTGAATATGAAGGTTGAGGTCGTGGAATCCACAGATCGTGCTCCGCCTGTCTCTGGAACCACGTCTGACTCAAGAATTTATGGAAGAATATTGAGTAGCACAGGCAGAGGAATTTCTGGCCTGACTGTTCAAGCTGTGGATAAAGACATGCTTTATGATGATCTTCTCGGATTCGCAACGACAGATCGTCGTGGGAATTTCGAAATCAGGTACACATATACCAATGAAGAGATAGCAGATAAAAGACCGGATATTTATTTAAAAGTAATAGATGCCCGCGGAAGGCTGATTCATAAAACAGACATAAGATTCGAAGCCAAAATGTTGGAACAGTTTATAGTGAGAATTTCACTAAGATAAGATAAATAGAGTCATTTATTCAGAAAATAGTTTTTGCTGATTTGGACTTTTGATTTCAAACCATTGGGGTGATATATTATAGAAGTGTTCTGAATCGATGAAAGGGGGATTAAAATGACAGAAAACCGTATGGAAAAACACGTCACCCTGGTTGCAGTCTTAAATATTGGATTTGGAATTTTAGGTATCCTGATCGCCATGTTTGTTTTAATTGGGATGGTTATTGGAAACATGTTTATAGATGATTATGATGTGCGAAAAATCCTCCCGATTGTCGGCACGGTGGCCGTACTATTTCTCCTTTTGACATCGATCCCGGAAATCATCGGAGGAATAGGCCTCCTCAAACGGCGCCCATGGGCTAGAATCCTGATCCTGGTTGTCGCCTGCATGGATTTGCTCTGGATACCGATCGGGACAATAATCGGGATTTATGAGCTCTGGGTGCTGCTCCAGGATGAGACAATGCAGCTCTTTAAATCTACGCCTGGTTAGAAAATAGCCAGATTTTCCTTTTATTTCAACACATAACCCTCGGTTGCAATTATTGATTATCTAGAATAAAATCGAGTCAACATTGTGTGTACATAGGAGGGGTTATGTTTCTATTAGGCACAATCGGTCCGACGGAATTAATCCTGCTCGTAATTATTTTATTTCCTCTGTTTGCATGGGTTATTGCTTTGATCGATATTGTGAGAAGTGAGTTTACAGAATCAAATAAGATAGTCTGGGTGCTTGTAGTCATCTTTCTGCCGGTGATTGGTGCTGTTCTCTATTTTCTTATGGGCAGACAACAAAAAACCAATCCAACACAATAAATAAGAGGGGAAATGATCAACTCTCATAATAATTCGAAACATTCCTCCAAAAAAGAAAATACAGTCCTCCTAAAGTTCCTTAGGTTAATCACAGTTATTCATCCGCATGAAGTCACAAAAGTCCTCTTGCTTTCGTTCAACATATTCCTGATTCTTGCTGCCTACTACATGATTAAAATCGTGCGCGATGCAACTCTATTAGAAGACTTCAACGCCACCACAAAAAACCGGCTGGCGGGCATTCAGGTCATTTTGCTTATCTTTGTCATTAAGGCTTTTAGCGCACTCGCTTCAAAAGTCAGCCGGAACAAACTCATCAACCGGGTTACCATGTTTTTCATCTTGAATCTTGGTGTTATCTACATCCTTTTTGTCACGGGAATATTGGGTAAAACCATGAGTCTTGTCTTTTACATCTGGGTGGGGATTTTTAACCTTATGGTTATTGCCCAATTCTGGGCATTCACCATTGATCTTTATAAGGAAGAAGAAGGGAAGAGGCTTTTTCCCATCATCATGTTTGGCTCCAATTTTGGCGGCTTTTTAGGGGCTTTTGCCGCGATACAGCTGATCGATCCAGACACGATCAATCCAATGGTTGTCTACCAATTGATTTTAATTGCTGCGATTTTACTTGGGTTCTGTATTTTTATGACAAATCTTATTCACAGGAGAGAATTAAGAGAAGGCACACGGACATCTTTGCCAGAAGGACAAAAACCTTCCCAAGATAAGCCTAAAGAGGAAAAACCTTTGGAGAAAAAAGGCGGTTTTCGGCTCGTTTTTAAAAGCCAATATCTTCTCTACATCGCCCTCTTTGTCTTTCTTTTAAATTTAGTCAATACGACTGGAGAATGGATCCTTGACAGTGTTATTGAGTTGACCACCAGCGAAGCGGTCCAAAGCGGAAAGATTGTCGCAGAAGGGACTCTGGCTAATCTCGCCAATTTAAAATCGAAATTTTTTTTTCTTGTGAACGCCCTAACTCTGATTATTCAGTTTTTTATCGTCTCTCGCCTGTTCAAAAGATTCGGAGTTAGAGCAGCGGTTTTTGTGCTTCCCTTTATAGCCTTTGCTGGCAATATAGTTATGTCCCTCGGCGCAACACTTCTTGTCGTAAACTGGGCCAAGGCATTTGAAAACAGTACGGATTATTCACTCACCAACACAACTCGCCATGCGCTTTTCCTCATCACGTCAAGGGAGGAAAAGTACAAAGCCAAGGCAACCATAGATGCATTTTTTCAACGGGCCGGCGATGTCGGTTCTAATTTGCTAATTATGTTAACTACCGGAGTTTTCGCATTGAGTATTGAGGGAGTAGCGACCGTCAATTTTGTTGTAGCTTTCGTTTGGTTATTGCTCTGTTTTCTCATATCCAAAGAACACAAAAAGAAGCAGGAACAAAAGTTGCTAAAAGAATCATAAGGGCTATGCCGGACTTTACATTCTCAGTTCGTCCCTACAAACCTTCAGACAAGGAGAATATCCGCGCCTTGTGCTGTGCAACGGGCTTTTTTGGGAAACCTATCGATCGCATCTTCCAGGACAAAAA
The DNA here is from genome assembly GCA_964560275.1 of uncultured Eubacteriales bacterium. Taxonomy (GTDB): domain Bacteria; phylum Acidobacteriota; class Aminicenantia; order Aminicenantales; family Aminicenantaceae; genus JAUWVG01. The sequence goes on from CAZLLG010000229.1 coordinate 3,948, forward strand.
GTGGTTCGCCGACCTCAACACAAATTATTATCTCCAATTTGAACCGGATTCTTGTTTTATCGCTGAATCCGAAGGGCAACTCATAGGTTACGTTCTAGGCTGCAAACGGCCTCGGCAATACGGCTTCCTTTTTTATATCACAATCGCTATCCCTCTTTTTTTTCAGAGCCTATCGAAATGCCTGACTAATACCTATGACAAAAAAAGCCGGCTGTTCATATTGGGATTGGTCTTTAAGGCAAGCCGGCAGAGACCGAAAAGGAAAAAAAATGCTTCCCACCTTCACATGAATATCAAGGAAGGCTATAGAACACAGGGCGTAGGCAGGGCGTTAGGAAAAGCCATTGTTCATAATTTCGATAAAAACAATGTTCAATGGATCTGTGGTGAGGCCTTCCACTCCGATAAAATGCGGGATATGAGCTACTACAAGCCCTGGGGCTTCCGGATTTATGACAAAAAAGAAACCACTCTTTTTGGAGACAGAATGGGAAGAATTTTTTTGATATCGGTTGTCGGAAACCTCAAAGATCCAAAAGTACAAAAAATTTGGGGATTATGAAATATCTTGTTGTTTCTGTCCATGATGCGGCACCGCCCTATCTTGATAAACTAAGAACCATATCATCTTGGCTGGATGATCACTTTATTGTCCCGCGGTGTATAAAAGTCATCCCTAATTACCTTGGCCAATGGAACATTCTAGAACATGAGGATTTTCTGGCATGGCTGAGGGAGGAAAGAGACAAGGGAAGTGAGATCATTCAGCATGGATACCTTCATGCAGAGAAGGAAAAACCTGGATCTCTTGGTCTTCAGTTGAAAGACAGATACATCACCCGCCAAAATGCCGAATTCATGAGTGCGGGCTATGAGCAAGCGTATACTGCCATTAAAAACGGACAAAATATCTTAAACGAAGCGAATTTCCCCTGCTCCGGATTCACGTCCCCAACCTGGTATCAAAGCACGGATACGGATAAAGCCCTTTCGGACTGCGGTTTTTTATATTATACTTCCTATTCTTGGATTTTAGATGTTCGCAAGGGGAAGCAAATGCTGTCCTCAGCCATGGGAGACCTGGGATTGGGTTTCCCTCTAGGACAAATGAACATTATGGGGAATGTTTTTTTGGCAGCGACTGGATTACGATGCTCGCCGCTTGCCCGAATCGTCCTTCATCCTCAAACTCCCTTTGATTCGCTCCCCTTCACCCAAGCGTTAAACAGCGTTACCAGGCTTGCCCAAAAAAGGGAGATAAAGACCTTCAAACACTTTATATAAAAAGACATGAGCAAAAAAGTCTCGGTCATCATTCCGGCCTTCAACGAGGAAAAACTTATTGTTAGGGCACTTCAATCTGTCACGAACCAAAATTTTGACCCTATGCAAATAGAAGTGATTGTGATCGACAATGCATCTACGGATAAAACCACCCATGTTTGTCAGTCCTATTTTCGCCATAACGGGATGCGACATTTTCTGCTCAAAGAACCCTACTTGAGTCCGGGGAAGGCCAGAAACACCGGGGCTAAAAAGGCTCAGGGCGAAGTTCTCCTGTTTCTCGATGCCGACTCATACCTAGGCTCCAATACTGTGGAAAGGGTTTATCAATGGCACAAAACCGGTCATCTGATGGGAACAATCCGGATCAAGCCGGACTCTTCCGATATCGTGGCCAACGGTTTTTTCAGACTCATCCATTTCGGCAAGAACTTGTTCAATATCGCTGCAAATCTTGGCTTTTGTGATCGTCTTTTGTTTGAGGAGTTGGGAGGCTTCAGGACCGAACTCCAGAATTGTGAGGACCTGGAGTTTTACCAGAGAGTCAAGTGCATACTGAAAAAAAGAGGACTGCCATGGTGTGTAGTCGATGACGCCCCGATCTGCACATCAACACGAAGGATGGACCGGTTTCCCTTAAAACTCGGGTATATCATCGTTCTTTTGGAATGGGGCATCCTTGGCAAAATGGGTGTCAACAGGAGTTCTTATGCGTCCTACAGGTGAGAAAAATGTCTGTGTAGATCATAATCAATGAAGGATCTCCTTTTGACTTGCATTTATTATTCCCTGCAAACACAATAGGGGATAGTTTCGTATTAGATTAAAAGAAATAACAATAAGATAGAACCTCATGAGGAAGACACTGAAAACTCTCTGCTTTGTACTGATGACGTTTGTCCTCTTCCTGCTCCCCCAGTTGCTTACAAATGACCTCAAATCTAAAATCATTAATCCCTCCCCTCAAAACGGCCTGGAATTCTGGGCCCTCCAGCGCAGCTACCCCGCATCGAACCTTCCTGATCAGGGGCTCTATGAAGCCTTCCAGCAGAAAAAACTCAATCCGGAAAATTCCTCTTTCCTTAATGCCCCGGACACTTGGCAGTCCATAGGTCCCAAAAACTTTGCCGGCCGCACTATTGCGCTTGC
>CAZLLG010000230.1:0-6356 GCA_964560275.1 uncultured Eubacteriales bacterium
GTGTTTGCATAAATCTTCAGCAAATCGTTTGGATTCACTATGAATTTTTGGGGCATCAGCCAAAAATCATGAGCACAAAGGAATGCAGTGGTCAATATAACAATAACACCTGATAAAATGATCTTTCCTTTCATCTCTCTCTCCTCTCTTTTAAAGTGACATCTTATTTATTTTCAGAATATCGATATTTAAGATGGGTTCATTATAATTAATGCCCGTTTTGGATTCTTTCGAATCTCCACTCACACAGCTGTTTAAACCTGTTCATGACATTTGCCGTGACTCGATTATGAACTTTCTCCCAGATTTTATTGATAATAGTAATTCTTTTGCCAGATTCTCTTCCGTAAAAATTAAAGCCCACGGCAAAAAAAAGCTGCGTTTGTTCGACTTCTTTTTGGATGGCGATGGATGACCTGGCATACATGGCATAAATCCCGATCGGATAACCGCCACTGCTGCTGTAGAGTAAATACCGGGCATTATCGTCCGAGGGGCCAGGAAGATATTGGAATTTCAAGGCATTGAGAGAGAAAAGAGGGATATATTTAAAGCCGAAAAAATTTTTCTTGAATCCAAAGGGATATTTTCTTCGGTTTAAGAAGAAAATTTTTATATGCTCGAGCTGACCATTCTGCCTTTCGACTGTAGCGATATGGTTGGGCCAACACGAGGAGTCACCATCCCATTGGATTAATTCTTCAAAGACATACCGGACAGGAGTTTTAATTCCAATCCTATGGACATTCTGTACCGAATATTCAAGGACATCGATCCCGATCCGCTGTATAATACGGTGACTGTAAGCCTTTTTTTCCTCGTCATTGGCGAACTTGATCAGCGTGGGAACTTTTGGTTTATTCAGAAAAAAATACTTGATATCAGACAGGACACTGCGACTTTTGTTTGGAGGAACTTTCATTTTTGCTTTGAATAGTCATGCTACACTGATCTACATTTTTTTTCAATTTAATGAGGCAATTTTCCACAAATATTTAGATATGATGTCCCCCTAATTGAGAACCGATATTTGCCGCAGAAAAAATGCATCTCTAGTCTTTGAATTAGAGAATTATCATTAAGAAGGTATTCGTGATAAATCCTAGTAAACCTTTTCCACGAAAATGCGTCTTTATGGTTGATTGATCAATGAATAAGCTATCCATCAATACTATGTGGGAGAGAATGAATGTTTAAAAACTATGTCAAAGTCACTTTGAGAAACATCAAAAAACACTTTGGATATTCTTTTATTAATATTCTTGGATTGGCCATCGGGATAGCCTGCTGTATTCTGATTCTTTTATGGATTCAGGATGAGATCAGTTTTGATAGATTTCATGAGAATTATAATGATTTATATGCGACGATTCCTCAGATTGAAGATGCTAAGTATTACTCCAATCCTCTGGCATTTGCAGCAATTTTTAAGGAAAGCTTTCCTGAAGTTCTCCAAACCACAAGGTTTTATCAGCGCACAATACTGACAAAATACCAAGATAAGATATTTAATGAATCAGGAGCTTTAGTCGATGATGACTTCTTAAAAATGTTCAGCTTTCCTCTTATTAAAGGCAATCCGGACACTGTTTTTTCCAGCCGGGACTCTATCGTTATTTCGGAACAGATGGCCACAAAGTATTTCGTCTCTACTGATCCTGTCGGTCAGTCCCTGCTGGTCAACAACAGCACCGAACTGGTCGTGACGGGGATTATAAAAAATGTCCCTGCAAATTCGCATCTCCAGTTTGATTTTCTTTCACCCATGAAACTTATGGGAGAAAGAGAGGTGACAAGCTGGTCCTATGAGCCCAGAACATATGTGCTCCTAGAGAAAAATGTCTCTTTGCCGGACTTCCAGGCCAAAATCTCTGGATTTATTATGTAGCAAGACAAAAGAACAAATCAGATAGTGACTTTGGGGATTTTGCCTTTTTCCAAAATACATCTTTATTCGCTTAACGGAACCAATCCGATCATCTATGTCTATATTTTCCTGACTATAGCGATTGCGATTTTACTCATTGCGTGTATGAATTTTATCAATCTCTCAACCGCGCGTTCGAACACACGTGCAAAAGAAATAGGAATGAGAAAGGTGGTCGGAGCGAGCAAGGGTGATATCATCAAACAGTTTCTCGGAGAGTCAATTTTATTATCCTTCTTTTCACTTTTTCTGGCCATTGGGATGGTATTTATATTGCTTCCGGCATTCAACACTCTTGCGCGAAAACAGCTCACCCTTGATATAACCGGCAACATTTCTACACTTCTAGGACTGATAGGGATCACACTTTTTACAGGACTTGTCTCGGGCAGTTATCCTGCAATGCTGCTTTCGTCTTTTAAACCGGTGAGAACTCTCAAGGGAGCTGCAAAATCCGGATCTGGAGGTATTGTTTTAAGACGAATTCTCGTTGTTGGTCAATTTACTGCAACCATTGTCTTGATGATTGGAACACTCGTTATGTATAGACAGCTTCATTACATAGACAATATGGATCTGGGATTGGACAAAGATTTTGTCGTTTCTATACGCATGAACAGTGATTTGCGGCAAAATTACAGGTCTTTTAAGGAGGAAATAAAACAGAATCCAAACGTCGTCAATGTCACCTCCGCCTGGAATCAACCGACAGCCATTGGACGAATCAATCCTGTTTACTGGGAGGGGAGAGGCCCAGATCAGTACGTCACTATCAATGATGCTTCTGTTGATTATGATTATTTTGAGACATTCGGAATGGAAATTTTACAAGGCCGGAGCTTTTCACAAGAGTTTGTGACTGACATGGGCAACTATATTCTCAATGAAGAAGCGGCTAAACTCACGGGACTGGAATCTCCTATTGGAAAAATATTTTCTATCTGGGAGGATGAAGGGCAGATTATTGGAATCGTTAAAAATTTCAATACTCAATCTCTCCACAATGAGATTGGTCCGGTTGTGTTTACATTATCCAAACGTCATGGATCTCATAGTTTCATCTTTGTAAAAATTAGGCCCAATGATATCGCTGGAACACTAGAGAGTTTGGAAGGGACGGCAAAAAAGTTTGCTCCCAACCAGCTTTTTCGATATTCATTTCTCGATGATGACGTTCAAAGCCGATACAGCACTGACCGGCAGAGAGGGACGATCTATAAATATTTTACAATTCTTGCTATCTTTATATCCTGTCTGGGGCTCTTTGGCATGGCCTCATTTATATCGGAACAGCGGACCAAAGAAATTGGAATTCGAAAAGTCCTTGGTGCAACGATAGCAAACATCATAGTAAAGGTTTCTAGGGATTTTATTATTCTACTTGCCATTTCGAACGTTGTGGCTTGGCCCATTGCCTATTTTGCCCTATCTGGAATGCTCAACAATTATGCATACAGAACTAATTTCCCCTTATGGATTTTTGTGGTTTCGGGATTGGCTGCGATTACGATCGCATTGCTCACGATCTGTCTGAAAATTTTCAAAGCCGCCTGTGCCAATCCCGCTGACAGTCTGCGCTACGAATAACCACGGCTGTTTCTGGCAATGCTTACCCGTTTCTTGGATATTTGAGTGTACTTCTATATAATCGAAGTATCCATAACCAGGAGGAGTTCATGTTGAAAAATATGTTCTATATTCTATGTGTTGTTTCGCTATTGATATTGTCTCCACTATCTATCTTGAGTCAACAAGGTACAGATCTCTACTTGATCCAGATTAGGTCGGACGGAGAGAAACTGGTTTTTGCCAATCCAGCTAAGATCAATAGAACTGAAGGCTATAACAATCAGCCATTTTTCCATCCAAACGGAGATTCTCTTTTTTATTCTTCGGGAGAAGGATCGAATACAGATATCTATCGCTACACAATCGAAACAAGACAGACCACTCGTCTGACAGATACTCCTGATTCAGAATACTCTCCAACTGTTATGCCGGGCGGAAAACAGTTTTCGGTTATTCAACTGATAATTAGTGACGGGCCAAGGAAAGGGGCTCAACCGCTGATCGCTTTTCCTTTAGACGGAGAAGGGGAGCCCACAATGATCTATGAGGATGGAGAAAAGGTGGGCTATCATGCCTGGATTGATAGTGTAACAGTGGCCATGTTTTTACTCGGATCACCCAATTTCTTGCAAATCGTAAATCTCGAAGATAAAACATCCCTTCGCATCGCCGAGAATATAGGACGTTCTCTCTATAAAATACCCAACCAGGAAGCCATCAGTTTCTCCATTAGCAACGAAGAGGGGCTAAACATCATCATGAGTTATAATCTGAATACTCGAAAGACAGAAACTTTAGTTCCTATGTTGGGCGGAAACAGTTTCTATGCCTGGGGCTCCCCAGAGATGCTCGTCATGGGAGTTGGCTCAAATCTCTATGGATTTAGACATGGCATAGACAAAAACTGGCAGCTGATATGGGACCTCAGTGAACTTGGGATACGGAATATTTCACGGATAGCCGTCCATCCTAGATCCCTATGGATCGCTGTCGTCTCCTCTAAATAGATCCATTCCGCTCAAATAATTAAAGGGACATCATACTTTATTCTGTTTTCCAATAATTAAGTATAGTGTCCCTCTGATTAAGTAATTCTTGGCTACTTGAATTGGAATTCAATGGGAGGTTGTGCGCCAAGCAAGTGTTTGACAAAATAATCCCATCGCCTCCTCTGCCAGTAGGCCCCCTGCCTAAAGCCGTGACGGCTGTTCGGAAAAAGAACCAGATCAAAATCCTTATTGGCATCGATGAGTGCATTGACAACGAGAAGCGTATTGTAAGGTGGCACATTCGAATCCATCGTGCCATGGGCCAGAAGGAGTTTTCCCTTGAGATTTTTTGCCAGAAGTTGATTGGCTTGATTGTCATAATTTGTCGTCCCGTCCTCATTTTCTTTCAGAAGCCCCTGCCACTTTTCGCCCCAATCGTCTTCATAGTTCCTGTTGTCATGATTTCCGGCACCGCTGACTGCCACTTTGAAAAAATCAGGATAACGAAGGATCGCATCCGTAGAGGCAAATCCACCTCCTGAATGTCCATAAATTCCTGCTCTATCGATATCTATCCAGGCGTATCGTTCTGCAAGTTGTTTCATACCTGTGATCTGATCGGGAAGTCCATTGTCGCCCATATTACCATAATAAGTTTCATGGAAAGATTTTGATCTCATGGGAGTCCCCATAGCATCCAAAGAGACCACTATAAATCCCAATTCGGCTAAAGCCTGCCTGTCACCTCTAGCTGCGGAAAAGCTTCGGCTGCCAACACTGCCTGACTGTGGACCAGGATAAATGTAGTTTACAATGGGATATTTTTTGTTTGGATCCAGATTTGAGGGCTTGAACATAAGTCCGTAAAGATCGGTTTTTTCATCCCTCGCCTTTACAGAAAAGGGGACAGGAGGTACCCATCCGGCCTCGATAAGACGAGAGATGTCGGCTTTTTCAACTGTCAATAGTTTTTGGCCGTCCACATTACGAACATCGGTGATAGGTGGCTCTGTAGGAGTCGAAAATGTATCGACAAAGTTCAAACCTGATGGGGAGAGAGAGACGGAATGGTTTGTTTTGTTGGGTGTGAGAAGCTTAAAGCCAGTTCCATCCATATTGACACGGTATAAATACTGAAAATAGGGGTCCCCCGACTCTCGGCCCGCTCCTGTGAAGATAAGGACGCGATTATCTTTATCGATACGCAGAAGGCGCAGCACGTTCCAATTTCCTTTTGTTATTTGGTGCTTCAACTGCCCCGTTTCAAGATTGTAAAGATAAAGATGTCCCCAATTGTCGCGCTGCGAAAACCAGATCACTTCATTTGTTTCAGGCAAAATGTGCCAGTTGATACTTCCAATTCCCGATTCAAAAAACGTGTCGACCTTTTCCTCAAAAACATCCCTGACCACTCCGGTTTCAGGATCAGTCATCCTCAATACCACATGTTTATGGTCACGTGAGACAGAGACAAAGGCAAGCTGAGACGAATCTTGACTCCACTCCGCGTCGGCTAAAGCTCCTCTGTAGACAATGTCATCAGTAATGGTCGAACGGTGCTGGTCGGGGGGCATTTGAAGCCTCACGACTCGTGGGCCGTCAACGTGAATCACAACTCTATGGATACGGAATATCTCTTTGTCTTCGGGAAGAGGATACTTCCAGGCCTCCAAATTGGGATGACCCACATTAGTCGTTACCAAATACATCTCTCCAACACCTCGGCCGTCGTGCTGAAATGTAGCGATTTTCTTTGAATCAGGAGACCAGAGCAGCACAGGACGTGTACTTTTTGTCCAACCCGCATTATTAGTTCCATAACCAAAATCCTCAATCCCATCTGTGGTGAGTTGGATTTCCTTATCTGTAGT
>CAZLLG010000231.1:0-6342 GCA_964560275.1 uncultured Eubacteriales bacterium
ATCATCATCTTTTCCAACCTGGAAATCTCTGCGTTTGACGCCCTGATCAGGGCACGGTTGAGACTTTCCAATTTTGTGGGGGTGATGTCTGGTTGAGAATTCCCCTTGCTTAGGTAGGCTAATTCTCGATAGCCCGCTTGGAAAAGGACTGCTAGGTGACTGCCCTTGTATTTTTTGGCTGCCTCATTGACTTCGCTCAAATTCTGGCTTTTATGGAAAACCTCCATAAATTTTTCAGATCGTGTAGCGGCTGCTTTGAGTGTGTTTTTTTTAAAAAAAATGACGGCCCAAGAAAAAACCGAAAAGAACACTAGGATGAGAAGAACCAATTGGACAATCGGACTTGCCTGCAAAATAAGTTTAAAAAAATTCATCGTTTTATTGAAAAAAAAGTACCATATACCAGGCGTAAAGTCAAATTGTGGCCGTCATGAAAAGGCATCAAAGTTTATACGAAAGAGAGGGGGCGAGTGTTTAGCTGCTTAAGAGGTCACCAAGAATACGGAGAGCGACCTGCTTGGCTCCCTTTCCGCTCTCTTTAGTCGGCCCGACACAGGACGGACATCCCTCTTGACAGGGACAGGATGAAATTGTTTTTTGGCATTGTTCAAGCAGTTCTTTTCCCAGTTCGAAGAGTGACGGACTCAGGCCTATGCCACCCGGGAAGTTGTCATAAATGAAAATGTTTGGTTCGAAAGCAATGTTCGAGAAGTCGATGGGTTCATCTTCGTCGGGTATGTTGAAGGGGATGTTTCGCGGAGGAATGGATCTTCCTGAGGAATTATCACCCACTACGACACCCACATCATGAATATCACACATCATAAATATTGGCGAGACGTGGTGCAAACAGTACGAGATGCCAAATAGACCGTTGATTCTCTCTTCTGAAGAAAAAGGTAGGGAATGAAAGAGTTCTGAAGGAATAGTCATCCAGTAGGCCGTGGTGTGCATCTCGTTTTGTGGGAGACTCAAGTCTCCAGCTCCGACGTTTTCCATAGTGAAAAATTTTATCTTTTTAAATCCTACGACTTGAGTCGCCATGTGCACTTCCCCATGTTGAATCGGGAAGCGAGTCAGAATTTTTTTATCGAATTCATCCAAAATCTTAATTTTGGTATAGTCAATGGCGTCCGTATAGTAATCGATATCCGTTTTTTTGACATAGGCTTTTCTTTGGTCGAAATCCAATTTTTCAACATAGTATTGGATTCCTTCACAGATATAGATGGCCTTAGGATGGAGGGTCGTCAAAGCTGAACCATAGTCCACTTCGGCGACAACTTTCGCTTTTTCGGTCGTGTCCACGACGACAAAATTGTCCGAACTGACACTTCTGAGGTTGACTCCATCAGCCGGATAGGCTTCGGAAATCCAGAACCATTTGTTATCCGAATGATGGACCATCTTCTCGTCTTCGAGAAACCGGAGGATCTCTTCTATTTCCACCTCTCCGAATTTTTCTCCCTCTTCAAAGGGAAGTTCAAACGCGGCACATTCGATGTGATTGACCAGGATCGAAAGGTTATCCGGGTTTATCAGGGCTCTTTCCGGGGTTTTCGAGAAAAAGTAATTTGGATTGTTCACCATGAATTGGTCCAGCGGGGCACTTGTGGCGACGAGAATGGCTGCAGATTTCCCCGTTTTTCGGCCGGCACGGCCAGCTCTCTGCCAGGTGCTGGCAATGCTTCCAGGATACCCGGCCAGTACAGCCACATCCAGGCTTCCAATATCGATGCCCAGCTCGAGAGCGTTTGTGGAGACAACACCTAAAATATCCCCATTCCTTAATTTTTTCTCGATTTCACGTCTTTTTAAGGGAAGATATCCTCCTCGGTATCCGCGGATGAGGCCTTCCTTTTGAATGCCTTTTTCGATATCCTCCTTGAGGTAAGTGACAAGGACTTCGGTGATAAGGCGGCTCCTGGCGAATACAATCGTTTGCAGGTTGTGTCTCAGAAAGAGAGCGGCCACTCGCCGCGATTCGTTCACATAGGACCGGCGGATGCCAAGGAATTTATTGACGACCGGGGGATTGTAAAATATGAAGTATTTTTCTCCATGTGGGGAGCCATTTTCATCGATAAGGGCCACAGATTCTTCTATGGTTTTTTCTGACATTTCTTTAGGATTGGCAATTGTTGCCGTGCAGAGGATAAACTGAGGAGAAGAGCCGTAGAAATTGGCGATCCTTTTCAGGCGTCTTATGATATTGGCCAGATGACTTCCGAAAATGCCGCGATAGTTGTGCAGTTCGTCAATAACAATATATTTCAGGTTTTCAAAGAGTTTCATCCATTTTGTGTGGTGTGGAAGAATCCCCGTATGCAGCATGTCCGGATTGGTGAGAATAATGTGCCCGCGTGCACGGATTGCCTTTCTTGCGTCTTGAGGTGTGTCACCATCATACGTGAAAAGTCTTACTTCCTCGGGAAGTTTCTTGATGGTTTCGTCCAATTCAGCCCGCTGGTCCTGAGAGAGAGCTTTTGTGGGGAAAAGGTATATGGCTCTTGAAGATGGATTCTTCAAAATTGAGTCGAGCACAGGCAGGTTGTAGCAGAGCGTTTTTCCTGAGGCGGTCGGTGTGACAACAACAACGTTTTTTCGCTCCTGGAGAAGCTGCCAGGATTGGAGTTGATGTGTGTAGAGCTTGGAAAAACCTTTCTCCTGTAGAACTTCGACTAAGGCAGGATGTATCTCTTCAGGGTAATCCCTGTATTTACCCTCCTGAACAGGAATATGTTTGATCGCTGTTATCGAGTCCGTATGAAGGTTCGATTTCTTCAGTGTTTCGAGGGCGGTGAAAAGTTGGCTTTCTCTGCTCATTCTTTTGTCCTGTGATCGGTAGATTTCTTTTATCTTAATATGTGCTTGAAACCGCGTCAATGTTATCTGCAAAACTACGATTGTTCCTCTATTCTATCGTAGAGCCGGACGGAACCCTTACGTGTTCTGCCTCCACCTCATTAAGAAAATGAGAGTAGAGACAGAGACACGACGTCCATCCGGCTCAACTGCAGGTGTTACAAAAGGGAGGTGCTAGGGGTGGATGGCGTGGATGTATTTTATCCCGGAGCATGCGGAGGCGATGGTGGTGAGGTGGGCGGGTCTTCGCGTAGGGAAAGATACTCCACGCCGGGTACTGCCCCGTCCAACTTAATTGAAAATTCTGCTTAAAGCTGTGGTTGTCTGAAAAGAATGGTGTGTTAAAATGGGAGGTCATGCTCGAAGAAATTAAGATCCTGAAAGCGGCTCAGCACAACTTAAAGAACATCGATGTCTCGCTGCCGCGCAATCAATTGATTGTTATCACCGGGCCAAGCGGATCCGGGAAATCTTCCTTGGCCTTCGATACTCTTTTTGCAGAAGGTCAGAGACGATACATCGAGTGTCTCTCCGCATATGCCCGTCAGTATATAGAGCAGTTGGAAAAACCGGACGTGGAAGCCATTGAAGGAATTTCTCCCTCCATTTCCATAGATCAGAGGACAATATCCTCTAATCCCCGTTCCACAGTAGGAACGGTTACCGAAACGTATGACTTCCTTAGGCTTCTTTTTGCCAGATTAGGGATGCCTCACTGTCCCCGTTGCGGGCGCAGAGTCAGCACCCAAACATCAGAACAGATATTGGATCGAATTTTTGAATCTTTTTTTTCTGAGAAAGTGAAGATACTGTCTCCAGTAGTAAAAGGACGGAAGGGGGAATACCTCCGTCTTTTTGAAAGGCTGCAAAAGAAAGGATTTTTACGGAGCCGGGTTGATGGCCAAATTCGTGAACTAGACGAGGACATCGTCCTAGAGAAAACGAAAAAACATCAGATTGAAGTCTTGATTGACGAGATCAATGTAGACTCTCAATCTAAAGATCGATTGAAGGAAGCTGTTGACAGAGCCCTGGAGCTGGCCGAGGGAGACCTGCTCCTTTTGAAACGGGATGGAAAAGAATATTATTATTCCTTGAACCTCCTTTGCCCGTATTGTGATATTAGCCTGCCCGAACTGGAACCCCGGTCCTTTTCATTCAATAGTCCCTATGGCGCTTGTCCCAAATGTCAGGGCCTCGGTTTTCATACAATCCAGGATGAATGGGGGGAGTCAATATTAACAGATGATCCGTGTTCTCGGTGTAAAGGTAGCCGGCTCAGGGAAGAAAGCCTGGCGGTCAAAATGGGCGACAGAAACATTTATGAATTGAGCAAATTGCCAACCAGTAAACTCCTTGACACTCTATCAGCGTTTAAATTTGACGACTCCCAAGAGATTATTGCCAACAAGATTTTGAAAGAAATCTTGCCTCGTCTCCGTGTAATGAAGGATTTGGGTATGTCCTATTTGCAGTTAACTCGTCCACGCCCTTCTCTTTCCGGAGGAGAAGCCCGTCGTGTTCGTCTAGCGACACAGGTGGGAGCCAGGCTGCGGGGCGTTCTCTACGTGTTGGATGAGCCCACGATCGGCCTTCACCAGAAGGACAACAGCAAACTCATATCACTTTTAAGGGAAATTCGAGACCAGGGAAATTCTGTCGTTGTGGTCGAGCATGATGAACAAACCATTCGTGCGGCAGATTTTCTGCTTGACCTCGGACCGGGTGCCGGAGAGGGGGGAGGATGGAAAGTGGCGGAAGGAACTCTCTCTCGAATCCTTTCTTCAGCGGACTCATTGACATCAAAATATTTGATAGGAGAAAAAACCATCCCTGTTCCAGCCAAGAGGAGAAAACCTCAGGGATGGCTCACGATTTTGAATGCATCCGAACACAACCTTAAGCAGATAGATGCCCGAATCCCTCTTTCCGTTCAAACAGTGGTCACTGGAGTCTCGGGTTCCGGAAAAAGCACACTGGTCTATGATATTTTATTCAAATCGCTCTCAAATATTCTCTACAAAGCCAAACAGAAACCGGGTCAACATGAATCCATTCTGGGCATTGATTTGATCAACAAAGTGATCTCCGTTAACCAAAAGCCTATCGGCCGGACACCTCGCTCAAACCCGGCCACTTATACGGGCGTGTTCACAGCTTTGAGACAGCTGTTTGCGATGACCCAGGAAGCGAGAATGCGTGGGTATTCTGCCAGCCGTTTTAGCTTTAATCTGTCCGGAGGGCGCTGCGAGGAGTGTCAGGGGGCCGGCGCCAGAAAAATTGAAATGCACTTTTTGCCGAACGTCTTTGTCACTTGTGAGCGATGCCGGGGACTCCGGTACAATAGGGAGACGCTTGCTGTCCAGTATAAAGGAAAAAGCATTGCCGACTACTTGGAAATGACCGTCGATGAAAGCTATCCGTTTCTCAAGGCCCATCCCCAACTCAAAAGAAAGCTGGAAATCCTCCGGAGAGTGGGGCTGGGGTATATCCGACTCGGCCAACCCGCGCCGACTCTGTCGGGCGGCGAAGCCCAAAGGATCAAACTGACCAAAGAACTCGGCCGGAAGAACACGGGAAATACTCTTTATCTTCTTGATGAGCCTACAACGGGGCTGCATTTCGATGATGTGAGAAAACTACTGGAAGTTTTGGCAGAGCTGGTTGAGCTTGGGAATACAATAGTGATCATCGAACACAATCTTGATGTTATAAAAGTTTCCGATTATATTATTGATCTGGGCCCGGATGGAGGGGAGGGAGGCGGTTTTATTGTTGCCCAAGGTCCGCCGGAACAGGTCGCCCGGTCCCGGGAGTCACATACAGCCCGTTATTTAGAGAAGGCCTTATCTTTGAGAAATTGAAAAAATGTCATTCCATAGTATTTTAGGCAACAAAAGAGCCAAGACGATTCTGTCCAAGGCGCTGCAGAGAAACAAAGTTCCCCACTCGCTTCTCTTTGTCGGGCCTGAAGGTGTGGGAAAGATGGAGATGGCCCTCGTTGTCGCAAAGGCCCTCAACTGTCTTCAAAAAACCGATGATTCCTGTGAAGAATGCACATCGTGTGTGGCGATCAACAAGAATAATTTTCCGGATGTTATGGTGATGTCACCTCAAAAAGATGTGATCAAAATTGAGCAGATGAGACTATTGAAGTCAACGGCCTATCTCAAACCTATGGTGGGCAAAAAAAGGGTGTTCATTGTAACAGATGCAGAGAAAATGAAAGAAGAGGCCTCAAATTCTCTTTTGAAAATTCTAGAAGAGCCCCCTTTCTTTTCTCATATTTTTTTGCTGACGGACAATCCCTATTTGATACTGCCAACCATAAAGTCCCGCTGCCAAGTGCTGACTTTTGCGCCTGTTTTCAAGGAGGACATAGAGAAGAGTCTCTTGGAAAAGGGGTATGAACCTGAACAAGCGAGAGTTATCTCTCTGGTGGTTCGTGGGGATTTAAAATACGCCTTAAGTTTAGAC
>CAZLLG010000232.1:0-6314 GCA_964560275.1 uncultured Eubacteriales bacterium
CAATTTTGGTCAAACAGATAGAAAACTTTAAGGAAAAATATGATCGTTTTTGTTAGAATGAAAAAAAGAATCAAATCTTTTTGGGGAGGTCATCGTGGGCCTTTTTGACAAATGTGTTAATTTTACGCGTGCCGAAGAGGCCATGAAAATTGGGATGTACCCATACTTTTCCCCTATTCAAAAGGTGAGAGGAAATAAAGTAAAAGTTGACGGCAAGAAGATGATCATGGTGGGATCGAATAATTATCTGGGACTGCTTGAGAATCCAAAAGTACAGAGGGCCGCAAGAAAAGCTGTAACGAAATACGGAGTGGCAACATGTGGATCACGATTTTTAAATGGAACTCTTGATATACATGTTGAACTGGAAAAGAGGCTGGCACAATTTTTTGGGAAGGAAGAAGCCCTGATCTTCAGTACAGGATTCCAAACGAATCTGGGGATTATTTCGACTATAGCTGGCAAAGATGATGTTGTTTTTGCTGACCGGGGTGACCATGCAAGTATTGTAGATGCCTGCCGGCTTTCCTTTGCGAAGGTCCATAAGTTCAAACATAATGATGTGGATGATCTTGAACGGCTGCTTGTTTCAGAAGACAATGAGACCGGGAAGCTGATAGTTGTTGATGGAGTTTTTAGTATGGAGGGGGATTTATCCAATCTTCCCGAAATAGTGAAAATCGCTAAAAAGTATAACGCCAAGATTTTAGTTGACGATGCGCACGGTGTTGGTGTCATGGGGAAAAACGGTAGGGGAACGGCCGAGCATTTTAATCTTGAAAACGAGATTGATCTCGTAATGGGAACATTCAGCAAGTCTTTTGCTTCTTTAGGAGGGTTTGTTGCAGGTGAGAAGAAAGTCATTCAATATATAAAACACCATGCTCGATCCTTGATATTTTCTGCCAGCATGACTCCTTCCTCTGTGGCAACCGTTCTGGCCACGCTTGAAATCATCGAAACTGAACCAGATCGAAGGGAAAAGTTGTGGGACATAACAGATAAAATGAAATCCGGATTTGAAGATATGGGTTATAACACAGGGCCAACAGAAACTCCCATTATCCCCGTTATTATAGGCAATGACGAATTGACATTCATGCTATGGAAGATGCTCAGGACCGATGGCATCTTCACCAATCCTGTCATATATCCGGCTGTAGCCAAGAACCAAACCCTCATTCGAACGAGCTATTCTGCCTCCCATACTGATATTGAATTGAATAAAGTGCTTTCTTCTTTTGAAAAAAATGGTAAAAAACTCGGACTTTTAAAGTAATTGAAACAAAATTCAAATCTTCGAGTTAAATAAATGATGAAAAAAAAGATAGCTTTAAGTGCATTCATTATTATTTTGGGTTTTTCCTTTTTGAGAGGAGCCCAAATAGCAGCTCAAGTCCTCCCCGTCGATCAAATCAAAGCCGGTATGAAAGGCAAAGGCAGGACTGTTTTTTCTGGAAACAAAATTGAAGAGTTCAATGTTGAAATTTTAGGTGTTCTTCATAATTGGCAACCAAAGAAAGATTTGATTCTGGCACGGCTTGAAGGGAGCGTACTTGAAAGAACAGGTGTCATGGAGGGGATGAGTGGTAGTCCCGTTTACATAGCCGAAAAATTAATTGGAGCGGTCTCTTATAGTATCGCCACGTTCTCTAAAGATGCTTTATCAGGTATCACACCCATTGAAGAAATGTTGAAGATGGAAGAGAGACAACTTCCCAAATCTTCGTTTTCAACGAGTGTTCCAGTAAGGAAGCATATGACATTAGAAGATCTTTTCGAGATTCAAAAGGATTATTTCAGTACCAATTCTGCGAGTGTGGTTCAAGGACAGACATTAACTCCATTAAGTATCCCTCTTGTTTTTTCCGGTTTTTCTCCCAAGTTGCTCGAGACGGCAACTCCATTTTTCACCCGGATTGGTTTTTCGCCGATCAGTGCCGGTCCCTCTGGCCAGGCCCTGGATAAAATCCCTTTTCAAGATATAAGACTTCGCGGAGGCGATCCTGTTGGCGCTCAACTGATCTCCGGTGATATGGAGATGACAGCCATCGGTACGGTCACGTATGTTGAAGGGGATAAAGTGCTGGCCTTTGGCCATCCTCTGTATAATCTGGGTGCTGTCGATTATATCATGACAAGAGCGAAAGTATTAACACTTGTTCCCAGTTTGCAGACATCGTCCAAGCTTGCCGTCACGGATATCCCAGTGGGTCGTTTTACTCAGGACCGCAACGCCGGCGTTTTTGGGGAACTCGGAAAAAGTCCCAGGCTTATCCCTATAAATATCAGGCTTCTTAACGACCACGATGAAAAAACTTATAAAATAAACATCATTGAAGACAAGATCCTGACTCCTTCCTTGGTCAATGTTGTTATTGCCAATATCCTGTATGCCGAAGAGAGAGCTATAGGAGATCTCTCGCTTGACTTCAGAGGGACAGTTTTTCTGGAAAACGGAATGAACATTCGTCTTGAAGATCTCTTTTCCGGAAATTATGATGCTTCAGCGACAAATCTTTCAAGTCTCGTGGCCTCAATCGTATTCTATTTGACCAGCAATGAGTTTAAAGATTTAGCAATTCACAGGATCGATCTTGCGATTAGAGCTTATGAGGGATTAAAAGTGGCAGTTTTGGAAAAAGTCATGCTGGATAAGTATGATGTCTCTCCCGGGGAAAGGATCCAAATGAAAATTTATACAAGGAATTTCCGTGGAGAAAGTGCACTCCAGGAAGAGATCTCATTTCAGGCACCCAACCTGCCCTCAGGTTCAGAATTTTATCTAGTGGTCGCCGATTCAACTTCTTTGCGGCAGGTTGAGTTAGGACAGTATCAGACTCAAGCATTTATTCCGAGGAGCCTTAACCAATTGATCAGGCTTTTAAGCAGTCTGCGCAAAAATAACCGTATCTACGTCAAAATCATCGGGTCAAAACCAGGATTGTTTCTCAAAGGCGAGGAGCTGCCAAACCTGCCTCCAACAATGAAATCGATGTATTCTTCATCCCGCGCGACGAGTTTGGCACCCACGGATCTCAAGACATCCACACTTGGTCAATATCAAATACCGGTGCCTTTTGTTTTCCAGGGGCTCTCGGTGATTCCAATCAAAATAAAATAAAAAATTGAAACAGAATGTGTTTTTGGAAAAGTAGGAGATTTTTCATATGAAAAAATTGCGTTATCTCTTCATCGGCCTGTTGTTGATCTCTGTTATAGCTGCACTTGGGGTCATCCCTCAAAAATGGACACTGATTAACTTTGGCGACTTCCTCACTGGAAAATTTGAAGGTATTTCTGTCACCTATGATGGCGTCCTTTCTCTGTCTCCCAAAGAGGAGGATTTTGAAGGGCCTGACGAGGAATTCTATCTGTCACTCCATGTTGATTCGGATGGTTCAGCATTTCTCGGGACTGGCCATGAAGGAAAGATCTATAAAGTGACTAAGGATGGAAAGTTTGAACCGTATTTTCAGGTGCCTGAAATGGACATCACCTGTCTGGCCTTGGATCGAAGAGGAAATCTATTTGCCGGAACCTCTCCAAATGGAAATATTTGGAAAATTACGGAACAGGGAAAAGGAGAGGTTTTCTTCAATCCCCAAGAAAAATACATCTGGGATCTTGAGTTTGCACAAAATGGAAATCTTTTGGCCGCCGTAGGTGAAGGTGGTGGAATTTATGAAATTACTCAGGACGGCCAAGGAGGTCTCGTTTTTGATGTGGAGGAAAATCATATTCTCTGTATGATGTGGGATGAAGACAAAAATCTTTTTGCCGGAAGTGGCGGACGGGGATTACTCTTTCGTCTGGCCGGAGGTAAGAAAGCGTCCGTCCTTTTCGAATCTCCATATGAAGAAATAAAGAGTATCGCTTTGGACGGGGATGGAAATATCTATGCTGCCTGTAGTGGAAAGATTATCCAACCGAGGCCCGAAAAGAGTACGGTTGTTCCATCAGTTGCCGCTACGGACGTTACGATTACAGTGTCCGCAGACGCTATGAGTCCAGCGCCAGCAGTCCTCCTTGGGGAAAATCAGCCTAGCTCGCTCTATAAAGTCAGTCCTGAAGGTGTCGCCAAAACACTCTGGCAGTCAAATGATGAATTGATTTACTCTCTGCTCTGGAATCAACGGAAACGACAGCTTCTCTTTGGGACAGGCAAAAAGGGAAGAATATATGCAATCGAAAATGATGAAAAGGTGTCTCTTGTTAGTCAGGGAGATTCAGAGCAAATCTATCTTCTCGAGCCTTTTGAAAGCACTATTTATACGTTAGCGAACAATCCCTCCAGTTTTTTAGTCCTTCACCCTGAACAGAGATTTGAGGGAGTTTACACAAGCCGGATTTTCGATACGAAGAATATTTCCTCCTGGGGAAAAATCGATTGGAAGTCCGAAGTTCCCGATGGAGCATCGCTCCAGATTCAGACGAGGAGTGGCAATTCTGAAGAACCTAACCAGACTTGGAGTGAATGGTCTCCTCCTTACAGCAACATCCATGGAGAACAAATCCTGAGCCCAAAAGCGCGTTTTCTACAGCTTAGGGTTCTGTTTAAGGCACTTTCAGGAAGAGCCTCCCCCCGGTTCTCTGATGCCACACTTTTTTATCTTCAGACGAACGTTCCTCCTCTTATTTCCAGTATCGAGCTTCTTCCCTCCAATGAAGTGTTCCTTAAACCTATAAGCCCGGATGAAATCATTTTTGGACAGAGCGTATCGGCGTCCGAACAGGCTAAGAACAACGATAAAACGAAAATGTATATGGCGACAAAAAAAGTCCATAGAAAAGGATTTCAGACTATCGTTTGGAACGCTGAGGATAAGAATGGAGACTCACTTCTTTATTCTATCCTTATCCGGAATGAGGAAAACAACAAGTGGCGTATGCTCAAAGAAGGCTGGGTGGAAAAAATATTTGCATTTGATACCTTAACTTTTCCGGATGGGAATTATTTTATCAAAGTAGAGGCGGGAGATTCTCCCTCTAATCCTCTGGGATTGGATCTAAAATCAGAAAGAATCAGCCGACAATTGACGATTGACAATTCACTTCCTGAAATCAAGAATCTTCAAGTAGACAGGAACAAAGACAGTGTCATAATTCGTTTCAGGGCGGAAGATGCCTCTTCCTATATAAAAGATGTCCAGTTTCATATCCTTCCCGACGAATGGCGGACGATATTTCCAAAGGATGGCATCTGTGATTCTAAGATAGAAGAGTTTGAGGTGACAGTGTCTTTACCTCCGGAGGCTGATGATCTTATCACGATTAAAGTGAGAGATAGTCGTGATAATATTGGCGTAGCACGCAGGATTATTTGACTCGTTCGAGGTACTTGTCCTCACGAGTATCGATGCGGAGGATATCTCCTTCTTTTACGAATTGAGGAACATTAAGAGTAATTCCTGTTTCCAGGGTGGCTGGTTTATTGCTTGCGCTTTGAGTGGCACCTTTCAGAAAAGGTGGAGTTTTTATGACTTTGAGTTCGATAGTCAAAGGTGGATTAACTCCAACAGGAATGCCTTCATACATCTCTATTGAGAATACCACATTAGGTATCAAGTAGTTCACGGCATTTCCCAGGATATCGGAATTGAGATGAATTTGCTCATAATCGGACAGGTTCATGAAAATGTATTCATCCCCTTCCTGGTAAAGATATTCCATTTCTATTCCCTCTAAATAGGCTTGTTCAACGCGGTCCTTTGAACGGAATCTGAAATCGTGCAGTGTTTTGTCTTTGAGTTTTCGAAGTTTAGTCTGGATGATAGCCTGGCCTTTTCCTGGAGTGATATGTGTTGATTCGAAAACTTTGTAGAGTTCCTCCTCGACTTTTAAAATCATGCCTTTCCTCACTTGTGTGGCATTAATCATGATCCCTCCCGGCGTGTCCTTTAAGATTCAGTCCTGACTCCTTCTCCAATGTGTATAATAAAAGGTTTGGTGTCTAATCGCCTCAATGCTTCAGCCACTTCTTCTGCTCGATTTGGCGAATAGGCAAAGATACATCCTCCGCCTCCTGATCCGTTCCCTTTCCCTCCCAGAGCTCCAGCTTGAAGTGCAGCATCGAGCATCTGATCAATTTTTGGAGTGGATATTTTGAGGTAGTTTTGGAGCACATCTTGCTGGCGGGAGAGAAGATCTCCAAATTGAGCGTGATCGAATGTCTCGGACTCAAAGAGGGACTCTCCTTCGGCAGTTAGATCTCGTGTGAGTAAAGTTCCTGAAAGAAGATCTTTCTCATCTTTATCTAATCGTTCGATATCTCCCATAAATTCCTGTAGTGTTGATGTGTTGAGTTGAAATTC
>CAZLLG010000233.1:0-6311 GCA_964560275.1 uncultured Eubacteriales bacterium
TTATATTAAGAACATGCAGAAAATTGAAAAGTGGAGGATTCAAGAACTTGCTATTGTTCTCAACCATCTCAATGAATTATTAAGACACGGCACCCATACAGAATGGTCAAATGTTTTCTCGCACTATTATTATGAATCACAAAAACTTCTTCTCAGAAAAGAATTCGATCTTAATGATCTGAAAAAACTCCTTCAGAATATCGGCAACTGCTTCATCGGTTCCAGTTCTTTCAGGAATCTTACACTCTGGCAGGACAACCAAGATAAGAGTGAATTTCTGAATAAGGAATTTAATCAAGTCCGTTCACGACTGTTGGTCATTTTAGCTCAGATGGAAAATCAATCCGTTGAATACGTAAACTAAGGCTAGATATCAAACAGACCAAATCTCTTTAACACCCTCATAACAGATAAAGTAACCCAGAGATGATCTTCCAATGTCGATTTTTTAAGTCCGGATTTCCAATATCCATCAGGATTCTGTTTCTTTAACAGCCAGTTTATTGCATGCTGAACTTGTTCATCTTCGACATCAAAACCAATACGAGATAGAGAATCCATGCTGCTCAATACATCGGTCGCCCAAAATGGAAACGTGATTTCTTCCCAATATCCAGCCAGATGGCGGTCTTCATATTTATCAGGTTTAAAAAAACGGCTCAACAACAATCCCCCTGCTTTCTTAATTTCTTTATGGTTTTTCCATTGGGGTGAGGCAGCAAAAGCACGAAGGACCATCCCCGTAACTAAATGAGAATATGGCATAGTTTTATTGGGTTTGACCGGAGCAAGTTTAAGTTGTGCTTTGAGAGTGTAACGGTTGCGGAGTTCTTCTTTTGCTATCGTTCTATAAGGAATGACCCATCCTCCTCCATCCTGTTTATGCCGCAAAAGCCAGCGATAACCTTTTTGGACACGGGGATCAGCATCTAAGCCAAAATGACTGAGGATCTCAAGGGTCAGTGCGTGGTAGGTTGGGGCATATTCATTGAGATAAGCTCCTCGAAAATCCCCCTCTTTCGTCTGTGTAGAGAATAAAAAATCAATTAAATTTTGGATCCCATTGTCCTCGAGCAGACATCCAAAATTATACAGATGAAAGGCATTTCTCAACGTATCAACGATATAATAAGTATTTTCCCATCGGGGATGTCCTTCATATTTTTTTTTGCACCATCCTCCGTTAGGTCTTTGACTTTCAAGAATTCTGATCCGTTCTGCAAATTTTTGAAGGTTTTTAAACTCTCGATCTACAGGAACTTCGAGGATATCCTTTTTTAGCCAGTACAGTATGGGCAGATTCCCTCTCGCTAATAGAAATTCAATGGCTTTATTTGTTTTCGCTTTCATAAATCACTCAAACACTCTGAAACCATAGATTGTATGTCAATTGATGTTTTCCTGTCAATGAAATCTTTATAACTTACTGTTATTATTGAAGATACACGACTATTCGATTTTTTATGTTTTGTCGCTTTTTGAATAAACTACTTAATTTTGAGGTTAAAAAAGTTCTAATCTTTGGATAACTGTATCAAGGAGTGTTCTAATCCACAATAAATCAGCAAGGCTCAAGGATACAGCAGCGAGGTCCTCCCTGAGTACACTCGATTTTGGCTTTTGGATCCACGATAGTACAGCAATAACCTAAGCAGATATCCGGATTATGATGGAAAAGATCCGTACTCAAGTATTTCATTCCTGAATCTGGAATGATCGTCACAATTGTTTTATCTTCTCCAAGTTCTTTTCCCACTTCCAGGCTTGCATAAACATTTGCACCCGCCGAGTATCCAGCAAAAATTCCCTCTAATCTGGACAGTCGGCAGGCAGTCGCTTTTGCCTCGTTATCCGAGACTTTAACGACTCCATCATACCTCTCATGCTCGAGAAGATCAGGCAGAAATCCTTCTCCGATTCCCTGAAGCCGATGGTAACCCGGACTCTCTCCATGGATAACCGCGGAATTAGCGGGTTCCACAACATAAATCTTAATATCGGGATTTTTCTCTTTCAAACCTAGACTAACCCCCATGGCTGTACCTGAAGTTCCAACTCCAGCGACAAAAATATCGATTTTCCCTTTAGTAGCGTTCCAAATTTCTTCGGCCGTCGTCTTTTGGTGAGCTGCAGTGTTGGCTGGATTAGAAAATTGGTTGGGCATAAAATGATGTGGCAGGGAGGCTAATTCTTCTGCTTTTTCCAGAGTGGCCTCAAGATCTTCTTTGGTAAATGTTCCCGGCTCTGCAACTCCTTGACTGGGAACTAGAATCAATTCTGCTCCAAATGCCGTCACCATGTCCTTTCTTTCCTGGCTCATCTGCTCTGGCATGACAACGATCATATGATACCCCTTCAAGGCACACACAAAAGATAAACTGGTTCCCGTGTTTCCACTTGTGGGCTCAACGATTGTATCTCCAGGTTTTATAATCCCTCGGCTCTCTGCGTCCTCAATCATAGACAAAGCTATACGATCCTTAACACTGCCACTCGGATTGTAGAATTCTAACTTCCCCAATAGAACTGGTTTGAGATTTTTTTTTATACGGGACATTCGAACTATAGGTGTATGACCTATCAAATCCAGCATGTTTTCATATATTTTCATTCCGATCTCCAGAGAACGCGTATTATAGCATAATTAATATTTTCGATTACACTATTTTTGTTGTACAATGATTCGATGAAAAAAATTTTCAGTTGGACATTTTTTATGATCCTCACTCTTTTGTGTGCTTCGGCGGTCGCCTACACTATTCACTATTTTATCTTTAAAGATGCCCACCATATTTTTATCTATATGGTTGGAGATTTGGGTTTTTTATTTCTGGATGTCCTGCTGGTCATCCTCCTTGTTGAACGCCTCCTAAACAGGAGAGACAAGAAGGCGCTTTTGAGCAAATTGAATATTGTGATTGGTACCTTCTTCAGTGAGGTCGGGCTGGGTCTCCTAAAACGGATAAATGTGTTTGTTGAAAATTGGCAGGATTTGGAAAAAGACTGTGAGATCGGCCTGGAATGGAACAAAAGGGATTTTAAGCGAGCCATGAATGCCGCTCATGAATTCCCCTATGCCATAGATATTCGGATCAAATATTTGCTGGAACTGCAGGAGTTCCTTATTACAAAACGATCCTGTCTCATGAGAATGCTGGAAAATCCCAATCTTTTCGAACATGATCAGTTTACTGATCTGCTATGGGCCGTTTTTCATCTTTCAGAGGAGCTATCTTTTCGCGGTGACGAACTGGAAAATCTGCCCGAAACAGATTATATGCATCTAGCTGGGGATTTAAAACGGGCTTACTCTCAGTTGACAGAAATGTGGCTGCAGTATGCTCTTCATTTAAAAGAAAATTATCCGTTCTTGTTCTCTCTGGCCGCTCGGATCAATCCAATGAATCCTTCGGCTTCTCCTATCGTGATGTGAACGACTTTTTAACCATAGGGAGCTTGAAATTTCTAAGAAAAGATTTTTTTAGAATGAGGAAAATATGCTTAAGGAGTAAGGAATGAGACATCAAAAACGATGGATTTGCTTTGGATTAAACGTTAAGAGGAGACGGCAAATGTGGAAAAAAAATATTTTGACTGGAATTTTATTATGTGTCATCCCCCTATTTGGGTATGCACAAAAAGATTTTTCATCCGACATTTTTCAAACGTCTCAAGGTGACCTCAAGATAACTTTTATCGGTCATGGAACGTTGATGTTTGAATTCATAGGACACATTATTCACATAGATCCCTACAGCCGTGTGGCCGACTATTCCTTTCTACCAAAAGCTGATTTAATACTGCTTACTCATGATCATGGTGATCACCTAGATTTAAAAGCGCTCACAGCGATTCAAACTGAACAGACCATCCTCCTACAGTCAGAAAAATGTGCCGCAAAAACCAAAGGCGGAACCGTCATTAAGAATGGAGAGGCAAAAACAGTTCTCGGGATAAATATTGAGGCCGTACCTGCATACAACATAAAAGGCAAAAGAAATACTGGTCAACCCTTTCATCCCAAAGGTGAAGGAAACGGCTATATCCTTTCCTTTGGAGACAAGCGCGTCTATGTGGCTGGAGACACAGAAAATATTCCAGAAATGAAAGCTCTCTCGAATATTGACATCGCCTTTTTACCGATGAATCTTCCCTACACAATGTCTCCAGAAATGGTCGCAGATGGCGCAAAGACATTTAAACCAAAAATTCTCTATCCATACCACTATGGAAATGAGGACACATCAAAACTAGTCGAACTTCTCAAAAAAGAGAACGACATTGAGGTTAGAATTAGATAGCTCCAGAAGATTTTAAAATATTTTTTAGTAGAGTAGATACGGTTTTCGTTTATCCATAAAATCATCTAGTTTTTTTTTATAGTGTGCGACAATTTCGTCTATGGATCTTCCTCTTTCTAAGAATTCTCGCACTTTAGATGTCCCCATGATTTTATCAAAATAATCAGAATAGAACTTAAAGGCGCCCGGGTACTTCTCCATAACTACCTTAATGGTGTGGAGGAAAGTTTTAAAAGGGGAATATTGCTTCCTGTCAACAACATAAATCTGGCAGCCACTGCAAAGTTCTCCTCTGTATTTTGAAAACGTAGGAGTATATGCTACGTTCTTGAAAAGGACTCCGGAAATATCAAGGTCATTGAGCTCCTTCGATAAGCCATATCCATCAATCCAAGGCGCCCCAAAAAGCTCGAAAGGATTCGATGTCCCTCTTCCTTCTGAAATGTTTGTCCCTTCAAAAAATACCTGACCAGGATAAACAGTAGCTGTCGCGAGTGTTGGCATATTGGGAGAAGGACTAATCCAACCAAGGTCAGTCTCATCAAACCACATCTCACGTTTCCAATCCAACATGGGGATTACGGATAAGTCGACCTTGTCCTCAAGATAGTTTTTATTGAACATCCTGGCCAGCTCTCCCAAAGTCATCCCATGCCTTACGGGGATAGGATAGAGCCCCACAAACGAGCTGTACTCAGGGTATTCCAGGAGTGGACCTTCCATCGCAATACCGTTGATGGGATTAGGTCGGTCGAGAACAATAAAAGAAATATTTTTTTTAACTGCTGACACCATACAGTATGCCATAGTAGCCAGAAAGGTATAAATACGCGTTCCCACATCCTGGATATCAAAGACCAGCACATCGATATCCTGCAGCATCCCTTGAACGGGATACTTTTCAGAATCATCCGTGTCGAAAACACGCATAGTTTCATCGATCTTGAGCAGAAAATCCGGATCCCTTTTTTTTGACTGGCCGTAGAGACTGAATACTGGAAGATTTAGTTTTTTGTCGATAGAGAAAGGAACATATTCACCGGCCTGCGCATCTCCCCTCACTCCATGTTCCGGACCAAAAAGGGCAACAAGTTCAATTTCGGAATGTTCCTTAAAAAGTTCGGCAGTGCTTTTTGAAGATGAACTGACACCGGTTTGATTTGTGATCAGACCCACCCGCTTTCCCTTGACAAGATCCACATGTTCGTCAAGGAAAACATCCACGCCGAGTTTGATCCGATTGGATTTCATAGCAAATAAATTAAGATCGTATCCCGATTAAAAGAACAAGAGCTGTTGTCTTCCGCACCAAACCTTCATTGGGAAGAACAAGGAGATTTCGCTGGCCAAAATGATATCGGGCTTCTACAAACAGAAAGAGCCGCTCTTTGAACTCCATTTCAAAGCCTCCCCCAAAGACCATACCGATATCCAATGATTTCAAAGTGCCTTCCAAATCTACAGGGTTTTCCTCTTTCTGCTTCAGAGTGTTAGATATAACATTCGCAAATTCAACACCTCCCAAAACGTAGGGAGATGTTCCATGAAAAAGTTTGCTTCTCAGGAGCACAGGAATACTCATCGTGTTTAAAATATGCCGCTCTTCTCCCATTGAAGAGCTTGTCCGGCTTCCTTTCTGAAAAAAAAGAATATCCACCTCAAAGAGAGTGCGATAGTTCAGATCGATTTCAATCCCGAGTCCTCCTTGAAAACCCACCTTGTATGTCCAAGCGGTGTTTTCATCCCCAGTATAATTAGAGAGGTTCAAGCCTCCCATTATTTTAAAGTCGGCATAAAGAGACGATCCAAGCAAAAATAGAAGAATCACTAGAACGATTTTTTTCATATTAAAATTCAACAATTAGAACCTCATTTAGCGTGCGTATGATAAAAACATATTGGGTAAAAATCAACTTGAATATTTTTTACGTGAATTTGTTTGATTTCTATGAAATATTTTTATAACCTGAATTTTAAAATTAAATTCAAAGGGGTAAACATGAATGATTT
>CAZLLG010000234.1:0-6302 GCA_964560275.1 uncultured Eubacteriales bacterium
TATATTTGTTGGCGGGACCTATCCTTCTGGTTTTTCTCCATACTCTTTTCACTTACATTGCTTACGGTTCGCTTGCCCCTAATTCTGTATCAATAAAAGGGACCACCACGTCCACTGAATTCCTATCCGCGGTGAAAAAAATCTTTTTAGAAGGTTCCTGGAAAGTTAGGCTGGAATCTTTTTTGGGCTATTTTTTCGACCAGAGAGATGGGCTGCTCTTGTATGCACCGGTCTATTTTTTCGGATTTCTTGGAATGATTGAGTTGGGAAAGAGAAATATTAGAACCCTATTAACTCTTCTCTTCTTAACCGCTCCTTATGTACTAGGATTGGCTTTTCTCACACAAAGGGGAGCATATGCTCCACAAGCCAGGACACAGGTTGCCGTATTTTGGGCCATGGGCATTTTTTTGGCTTATTTTCTTGTCTATAACGCCAAAAAAATATTTACTTATATATTCTCTGCCGCTCTTGTTATCAGCTATTTTGTTATTTTTGTCCTCCTAAAAAATCCCTGGGCCCTCTACCAGCAGACAACATTTGGAGAAACGCAGCGGGCGGGAGAGCTGTTTCTTTATTTGAGCAATCTTCATTTTAACCTGCCACAGTTTCTGCCTTCCTTTCTAAAGATGGAAAATCGGGATTGGAGTCCAAATTACATTTGGATTTTGGTCTTAGTTTTGTTTATCACATCCTATGTACTCGTCAAGAAGCATACGTTCAAGACACAGCTATCCGTTCATGTAGTGATCGTCTGTCTTGCGTTAGTGCTGGTCTTCATGTGGGGAGTCTTTTTTCCTCAATTTATCCTTGAATCTCCAACGAATATGGTACTGCCGACAAAAGAAAAGCTGACTTTTTATCGATTGGGAGGAGTGATCAGGATGCCCTCGCCAGGGCAATTCCAACTGCCAAGAGATAAGCGATCCTATGTTTTTAATTTTTCTTCCTGGCAACCTCTCGATGAATTTGTACTCAATTTCGGATCGTTAGATGGTGAGTTCGATGTGAACATAAGGTACTTTGATATAAGTCTATTCAAAGGTAAGGTCTCTAAAGAGATGAAATCCATTTCAGTGTCTCCCTCCCCCTTTTACCGCTTAATGAAACGATATCTCTATCGTTTGAGCATCGAACTTTATAAGACATCGGGAGTAATCGCCTACTCCAACCCCTTCCTCTTCTCCCTGGGATCCAATTGAAGAGATTTTTAAGACTTTTTGATTTTCCCGGTTTTTCTAATATTCGAAGGGTAGGCGTTTAAATCGAGTGATAAAGGAAACTCTCCTTCATTTTTAAATTTCTCTAAAGCAAGGCCAGCAACCATTGCGGCATTATCCGTACAAAACTGGGGAGAAGGGATGAATCCCTTTAGTTTTTTTTTATCGGCCAGCCGTTGGAAAGCTTGCCTCAACACGGAATTCCTGGCCACGCCACCGCAGAGAATTAATGACTTAGGATTATGGATATGAATGATTTTTTCGAGAGGAGCAAGGAGAGCGTTTACTACGGCATTTTGAAAACTTGCCAGAAAATCATAGAATTGGGGATGTTCTAAGGTGATCGTTTTATTTTTAATCGTTTTTAGAGCCGCTGTTTTTAAACCGCTAAAGCTGTAGCCCAGGGTTTTATCTGTCATACGAGGGAGAGAAAAGGGATATTTTTCTGGATTTCCATCGGCGGCCATCCGATCGATAATTGGCCCCCCCGGATATCCTAATCCGAGAAATTTGGCAATTTTGTCCAGTGCCTCCCCTGCGGCATCGTCTCTTGTTTTTACAAGCGTCTCAAAAGAAAGTTTTTTTTCCAACAGGTAGAGAGACGTGTGCCCCCCGGAAACGAGAAGCGCCACTGCTGGAAGAGGGATAACTTTATTTTCAAGAAAGGCGGCATGGATGTGGGATTCCAGATGGTCGACAGGGATCAGAGGTTTTTGGAAATAGTAGGCAAGCCCTTTTGCAAAAGAGACACCAATAAGAAGAGATCCGATCAAACCTGGCCTCTGTGTCACAGCAAAAACATCAATTTGGGGAAGATTTACACCTGCTTTATCCAGACTTTCTCTCACAACACATTCGATAGCAAAGATGTGCTGACGCGAAGCCAACTCTGGAACCACTCCCCCGAATGGGGCATGGATGTCATCCTGTGACAGGACGATATTGCTCAGAACAAGGTTATCGTCTTTTAAGACGGCCGCAGATGTTTCGTCACACGAGGTTTCGATTCCAAGAATATACATAGTTCAACCGCTATTTATGAGCTTTTTGTTTGAGCTGAGGAAGGTTTTTATCAAACGGAGGTCGGGCTATTCCTGTTTCTGTGATGATGGCCGAAATGTATCTGGCCGGAGTGACATCAAAGGCAGGATTGCGCACATCAATGTGAGGCAGAGTGATCAAGTTGCCATCGATCTCGCGGACTTCTTTAGGATTCCGTTCCTCAATCGGGATTTGTGAACCGTTTAAGATCTTAAAATCAATCGTGCTCAGAGGAGCGGCCACATAGAATGGCAGATCGTGCTCCTTGGCAAGAACAGCGGTGGTGTAAGTCCCGATTTTGTTGGCTATATCTCCGTTAAGGGCAATACGATCAGCGCCGGTGATCACCAGGGAAATCTCTCCTTTCTGCATGAGAGAACCGGCCATATTGTCTGTAATTAAAACCACCGGGATGTTGTCCTTATTCAGTTCCCAACAGGTCAGTCTGGCTCCCTGCAGAAAGGGTCGAGTTTCATCTGCAAAAACTTTTAGGGATTTGCCCTCTTTGACGGCCGCACGTATCACACCGAGAGCGGTTCCATAACCCGCCGTAGCGAGGGCGCCGGCATTGCAGTGGGTAAGGATGGAATCGCCATCTCCTATGAGCTCTCTGCCCCATAACCCTATCTTTTTGTTTGCCTCGAGATCCTCTTTTTCGATATTTAGGGCCTCTTTCACCAAGATTTGTTGTAGAGAGGAAATTTTAAGCTTGTTATTTTTTAGAAAAACTCCACGCATCCGTTCCAAAGCCCAGAAAAGATTGCGGGCTGTTGGGCGTGTTTTCTCTAACCGCGAATAAATTCGATCAAACTCTTCATGCAGAGAGACGTGAGTTTTTGCCTGAAGCACTCCCAGGGCTACACCGAAGGCCGCGGCAACACCGATGGCAGGAGCGCCACGAATGATCATTTTCTCTATAGCTTGGGCCACTTCCTCATAATTAAGGCATTCGATATAAATCTCCTCCAAAGGAAGTTTCCTCTGGTCGATCATAATGACCTTATTATCGTCCCATTTTATTGTTGGCAGCATAATATCCTCTTATCAAAAATACAAAGAATGGAAAATATAGTCAAACGGATTGAGTTTTTGAAATCCTCAAATCATTTTACTTTCAGGAGAGCAAGGAAGGCCTCCTGCGGGATTTCTACATGGCCGACTTTTTTCATGCGTTTCTTGCCTCCCTTCTGTTTTTCCAAAAGTTTCATTTTTCGGGAGTAATCTCCTCCGTAAAGTTTAGCGAGAACATCTTTTCTGTAGGGAGAAATGGACTCCCGTGCAATCACCTTCTTTCCCAGAGCAGCCTGGAGGGATATTTCAAACTGCTGGCGTGGGATAATGTCTTTCATTTTTTTAACGAGTTTCCGACCCATGGTATAGGCTCGGCTTTTATGGACAATGAGGGAGAGGGCATCGACGGATTCTCGATTGATAAGAATATCGAGCTTAACAAGAGCAGCTTCTCTATATCCCGCAAATTCATAGTCCATGGAGGCATAGCCTTGAGAGACAGATTTGAGTTGATTGTAAAAGTCAAAAACAATCTCGTTCAAAGGAAGGACGTATGTGAGAAAGATACGCTGCGAACTAATGTACTCCATTTTTTTCTGCTCTCCGCGGCGGTCTTCGAGCAGTTTGAGGACGGCACCGAGATGGCGGTCGGGAGTGAGGAAAAGAGCTTCGATAACAGGCTCTTCGATCTTCTGAACTTCTTGAGCTGGAGGAAGCTGGGAAGGATTGTGGATTTCTATGACGTTGCCGCCTGTTTTGGTGATACGAAAGCCGACGCTGGGAGCGGTTGTGACAAGGTTGAGGTCAAATTCCCGCTCCAGCCTTTCCTGTATGATTTCTCTATGGAGGAGGCCAAGGAATCCGCATCGGTAGCCAATTCCAAGAGAAGGGGAACTTTCAGGCTCATAGTGGAAGGAAAAATCATTAAGCCTCAATTTCTCCAAAGCTTTTCTCAAATTTTCGATGCTTGTCTCTCCGGCAGGAAACATTCCGGCAAAGACCATGGGTTTGGCCTCCTTGAATCCTTCAAGGGGCTGCTTGGTCGGGTTTTTTTTGTTAGTTAGAGTTTCCCCGACCCGGGCATGGCTGAGATCTTTGATACCGGCGATGACATAGCCAACTTCACCGGCTGAGAGATGCTCCGCTCGATTCATTTTTGGAGTCAAATATCCCACTTCTTCAACTTCATAAAAAACTTCTTTAGACATCAGCTCAATTTGAGCCCCAGGACTGACCTGACCCTCGAAAAGTCGGACAAGGATGATCACGCCTCGGTAGGAATCAAACCAAGAATCTATGACAAGGGCCTTGAGAGAAGATTGTGTATCTTGTTCAGGAGGTGGAATCCGGTCGATAATGCTTTCCAATACCTCCTCCACTCCCGTGCCTTTTTTAGCGCTCACTAGAAGCGCTTCATCCCGGTTGATGCCTATGATATTTTCCAGCTGTTCAAGCGCCAGCCCGGGATTGGATTGGGCCAGGTCGATTTTGTTTATGACGGGAATGAGGGTGAGATTATTTTGAATGGCCAGGTAGGTGTTGGCCAGGGTTTGGGCCTCGACGCCCTGGGAAGAATCGATGATAAGGAGCGCCCCCTCGCAGGCAGCAAGACTGCGTGACACCTCGTAGGAAAAATCCACATGGCCGGGAGTATCGATCAGGTTGAGTATATACTCACCACGGGATTTGCTCTTGTAGCGGAGACGAGCCGTTTGGGCTTTAATCGTAATTCCTTTCTCTCGCTCGAGTTCCATTGTATCTAAAACCTGCTCTTTTAAATCGCGGGGAGAAAGAGCCCCAGTTATTTCTAACAGACGATCAGCCAAAGTAGACTTCCCGTGATCTATATGCGCAATTATCGAAAAATTCCTAAGTTTCATGATTGGGGCCTGGCTTTGAAGATGTGAATGATTTTCCACAAATTCTCAGGTAGAACAGAATCATATTTAAGCTCATTTTCTAGTTTATGAATCATGAGTGAAACCGAAGATGCGTCTTTCTTAAGAAATCGTGCAATTTCCACAGTTCCATAACCTCCATATTTCGCAGAAATAAAGGCAAATATTCTTCGCGCAGAAGTAATCTCACGAAATTGACTCTTAGTCAATATACTATCAGCAGACACTTTAGTTTGTTTCGAAACGATTTTCAATATTTCAGAGAGAGTTTTTTTCCCTGACGCATTGAAATCATTATTCAAAACATATTTTTTATCACGTGAGCTGGTTTTGATTCTATTCTTGACACTCTCAACAAATTGTTTATTTCCAATAATCTGTCTGTCACGGACATCATCAAAATTCAATTCCTCTAGAATCTGTGTCCCTTTGAGAACGAACTTGCTAAACATTTGTATGGCTCTGGTTTCACTACATGGAAACATGTCCAAGACAAATTTTTTGTCAAGAAAAGAGCAGCTTTCCAAATTCATATAGATACGATGGCTGCTCCAAGGATAATCGATAGGATCTTCGACTAATCGTGCTTCGATTGGATTTCTATGAATATATCGGACAAGATTTAAAGCATATTCATCCTTATCATAAAGAATTGCTCCATATGGACCTTGGAAGAGATGTCCAACGTAACTGTATTTTTTTTGTATGTATTGAGAATAACTCTGTTGAATCCCATGCATAATTTTAGAAAGGGGAATTTCACATGTTTCAATTGCAAAATGAAAATGGTTGGACATAAGAGTATACGCATAAAGTATAAATGGATAGCGATTATAATATCGTGCAATGCGACTTAGATATGTGGTGTAATCTTGAGAGTCCATAAATATCTTTTGCTTGTTATTCCCCCGGGCATAGACATGATAAAAAGCGCCTGGAAACTCTATTCGATGAGGTCTTGGCATATTTATTCTCCTTAAATAAGGACGTATCAAGCTATACAAAATTCACACTGTGAGAAAAATTTGATAAATCTTTCACATCTTCAAAGCCAGGCCCCAATCTCTTAAGCTTGACTTTTAGGGGGGAGTGAAGTAAGTTTTGTACGGTAAACGATTGTAGACTCGACGAT
>CAZLLG010000235.1:0-6292 GCA_964560275.1 uncultured Eubacteriales bacterium
TCCTGAAACTGAAACGTCCACAGATGATGACTTTGGTTATTCTGTCGATGATTTGACAGCCTCAATTGCCGGGCGATACGGATTTCAATCACAAGCAGGAGTCTTTATCACCTCTGTGTCCCGCTACAGTGAGGCAGAAGAAGAAGGCCTCCAGCCAGGAGATATTATCCTTGAAGTGAATAGACAGCCGGTAAAAAATGTTCGAGATTTCCAGAAAGTCATCAAAAAAATCGATAAAGGACGTGCCTACCTCCTTCTCATAAGTAGAGAACGGGGGCGAAGAGAACCTGCTGAATTCTACGTCACCTTAAGGATTCCTGAATGAAATTTACCAAATTCCACTCGCTAGGCAACGATTTTCTTATCGTCGATGAACACAGAGTGAAGGATTCATTCGAAATTGGTAGTCTAGCAAGAAAAATTTGCGACCGTCACACAGGCGTGGGAGCTGATGGACTGCTCGCCATCTCTGTAAAAAATAAAGAAAAAGGCCTAGCCAACTTTAGAATTTTTAATGCCGATGGAACAGAGCCGGAATTATCCGGGAACGGCTTGAGATGCGCCGCAGCCTATCTCTACCACTACAGTAAAATCAACTCCTCACGTGTCATGTTCCACACGATCGTCGGAGATCGGGAATGTGAGCTCATCGAGAAGGGAGACAAACAGTTTAAAATCAAAATTGAGATGGGTGTTCCTCGCCTCGGCTCTCAGGATATCCCATTTTATGACGGATCTGTTCACGAAAAAATCATAGACTACCCCCTCTCCATTAACAAGAAAGTCTACCCAGTGACTGTTGTCTCCCTTGGAAATCCACATTGTGCCGTATTTGTAGACCGATTTCCGGCACGGATCGAATGGCATCAGATAGGCAGAGAAATTGAGCTGCATCCTTTTTTCCTCAAAAGAACAAATGTCGAATTTATTCGAGTCGTAAACAGGAATGAGATAGAGGTGCTATTTTGGGAAAGAGGAGTCGGTGAAACACTGTCCTCCGGCAGCGGCTCCTGCGCTGCGGCTGTCGCATCCATCCTCAAGAACTATACTGACGAAAAAGTGACGGTGAGAACGTCAATGGGCAGTGTCATCGTCGAATGGGACAAAGAAAAAGTCTTCCAGGCAGGACCTTCAGAGATCGTTTTCGAAGGGAATTATCTATCCGCATCTTAGTCTCTCTCACCTTTAGTACGAAAAAGTGATGCCTATCCCCAATATCATAGTATTGAGATTAAATTTTTCTGTAACAGGAAGACCGAGAACCGTCTCTACTTTTTCTCTCTCTTTGCCAATTGCATTGACATAGACAAAATCAATTTGGATCCGACCCGCCCTGTAACCGATTCCACCGAGAAGAGTGACCTTGTCTACATCGATGTTCGCAAAATCCAGTGTTTCTGCCGGTGTGGCCCAACGGTCCAGACCAATTCCCCCACGTAGAGCAAAAACCGGTGTGACCCAATATTCAGCACCAACGCTCCAGAGTATAATATTTTTAAAGTTCATGGGCTCTATGGTCTTCTGGTCACCCACAAGAGGAATATTTTTTAAGGTTTTTTCAACATTATCCAGAGCTGACCACATGGTGTACTGGAGACTTGTGGACAAGAGGAATGTCTCAGACAGTTTGTAGGATATTCCCAAGCTAAAATCCCAGGGCAGGTTGAATTCAGTTTCTGATGACAGATTGGCTTCGAATAATCCCAATACAGGGACCTCTATCGGAACAGTTGTCTTCCCCGACATTTTCATTTTAGCCGGACCTCTAACACCCAGGCCTATCCTCAGCCTCTCCGACGGTTTCAACATCAACCTGAATCCTACAGAAAGAGCCGATCCATTCTCTTCTGTTTTGATGGTGCCAATATTCTGCAAAGTTCTCGTGTCTTCAATGATGCCACGATAGATATTGAGGGTAAAACCAAAGGAGATTTTTTCACTAATCTGATAAGCAAGAGTTGGAGTTAAGGAGATGATTCCCATATACGATTTCAACTGCAGCCCAAAACTGCTGTTATTCCACTCCACTCCCCCCCCTGCATAGGGAGTATAGGCTCCAAAACCAAGCGTTAATCTCTCGCTTGCTTTAAAAGTGAAAAAGATCTGTGGGAGAGAGAAATTGGATTTGCTCTGCAAATTGTATCCCAAGGAATCCGAATATTCGTGCGTCGGCCAGATGTTGAATCCATTGATGGATACAGCAAAATTTTTTTGCTGGAAAGCCAGACCAGCTGGATTATAAAAGATGGCACTCGTATCATCCGCTATTCCGGCAAATGCTCCCCCTATCGCAATGGCACGACAACCAATAAGAGTGTTGTTCCATCCTCCTCCCAAAAGTCCTGAGGTGGTCAAGACAAAACACGTGAGAATGACAACAAGTTTCTTCATCATCCCAATCTCCTTACTCAGATTGCCAAATGAATATCAAAAACTCTTAGGATTTGTCAAGATGTCTCTGTCTTTGTGTTTTTTGGCTTCAAGGGGTGAAGAAGGGCATGCTTAAAAACTTCGTCAATCCTTTCCACAAAAATAAATTCGATATCCTTAATGACCTTCTTGGGTATATCGATCAGGTCCTTTCTACTCGCAAGCGGGAGAATAACTTTATTAACGCCTGCACGTTGAGCTGCAAGAACTTTTTCTTTGATTCCTCCGACAGGAAGAACATTGCCTCTCAGAGTTATCTCTCCTGTCATGGCCACATCCCATTTGATCATTCTGTTTGTACAAATCGAAAGAAGAGCAGTGGCCATAGTCACACCTGCTGAGGGACCATCTTTAGGTATGGCTCCTTCAGGGATGTGAATATGGAAATCATTTTTCGAAAATATTTCCGAATCAATCCCAAATTCCTTGGCATGTGCCCGGGCATAGCTCAATGCCGCCTGGGCCGATTCTTTCATCACATCGCCTAAAGATCCTGTCAGCGTCAAATTCCCCTTGCCCTCCATCATTGTGGCTTCGACGAATAGAATCTCCCCGCCTGCCGCCGTCCATGCAACGCCTGTTGCAACTCCGACATGATCTGACTTTAAAAGCTGGTCTCGAAAGATTTTTGCAGGGCCAAGGTAATTCTCAACATTTTGAGAGGTGATTCTGGATAAGGTATCCCGTCCCTCTGCCACTTTTCTTGCCACCTTTCTGCAAATGGAGGCAATCTCTCGTTCTAAGTTTCTCACTCCCGCCTCTCGCGTATAGAGAGAGATAATATGCTTAATAGGTCCTTTAGTGAAGGAGATCCTTTTCTCGTCGAGAGCATGTTCTTTTATTTGTTTAGGAACCAGATGCCTCATCGAGATCTGCAGCTTTTCTTCTTCCGTGTATCCCGGAAGCTGTAAGACTTCCATCCGGTCGCGAAATGCCGGCTGGATCGGATCAAGCAGGTTTGCAGTTGTTATGAACATGACATTGGACAGGTCATAGGGAACTCCTAAATAATGATCCCGGAACGAATTGTTTTGTTCAGGGTCGAGCACTTCCAGCAGGGCCGATGAGGGATCACCCCGGAAATCAGCACCAATCTTATCCACTTCATCCATCATGAACACGGGATTATTAGAACCTCCACGCCGAATCCCCTGAATGATTCTTCCCGGCAGCGCGCCGACATACGTTCTTCTGTGTCCTCGAATTTCGGCCTCATCTCTAATTCCTCCAAGTGAAATCCGCATAAATTCTCTCCCGAGTGCTCGCGCAATAGAGCGGCCTAACGAAGTTTTCCCAACTCCAGGAGGACCTACAAAACAGAGGATAGGGCCTTTGATCGTCTTAGAGAGCTTCCGGACCCCAAGGTACTCCAATATCCGTTCTTTAACCTTATCCAAACCATAATGATCTTCATCCAAAATGGTTTTTGCCTTGCGAAGATCGAGATTATCTCTTGTGCTTTTATTCCATGGCAGAGAAAACATCCAGTCAAGGTAGTTTCTGACAACGGCTGTTTCCGCAGATTCGGGGTGCATTTGGCCCAGGCGGTTGATTTGTTTTTCGATCTCCTCTCTCACTTCTTTCGCAACTTTGAGTTTTTTAAGTTTTTCCTGGTAATTTTTCAACTCTTCCTGAATTTCACTGCCTTCTCCCAGCTCTTTCTGGATAGCTTTAAGCTGCTGTCTCAGAAAATACTGTTTTTGGAGTTTATCCATCTCTCCTTTGGCTTCAGTGCTGATCTTTGACTGCACATCCAAAAGTTGGAGTTCTTTTGTTAACTTTTCATAGACCTTTTTCAGACGATGGAACGGTTCAATCATTTCGACGAGTTCCTGGGCTTCTTCAATTTTTAGGTCTAATGTGGCTGCAGATAAATCGGCCAGTCTACCCGGCTCATCCACATTGGCGGCAATGATCATTATCTCAGGAGGAATATTTTTTCCCAGAGTGGACGCCTCATCGAGGCCATCCCGGACATTCCGGATCATGGCTTCAACCTCGATGGGTTCCTTTTCTACTTTAGCTTCACGGATGACCTTAATTTTTGCGGAATAATAGGGCTTCTCCTCATCCAATTCTCTCACTTCAGCTCGGACAAGACCCTGCGCCAATATTCTGACTCGTCCATCCGGAAGCTTGAGCATTCTCATGACAAGTGCGACCGTTCCCATCTGGTACACATCCTCGTTCTTGGGCTCTTCGATCTCCATGTTTTTTTGTGTTAAGAGAAGAATCATACGGTGAGTCGAAAGGGCGTGATCAATGGCATTTTTTGACTTTTCTCTACCAACAAACAAGGGCACAACCATATAAGGGAACACAACAATATCCCTGAGCATGAGAACAGGCAGTTCTTTTGGAATGTTCAGTTTCTGGCCTTGATCTTCTATGATGTCTTCAAATTCTTCGACGATATCATCGTCTTTTTTTGCCATTTATTCCTCCGTAGGATCCTCTTTTTTTTCAATTTCCAGCACAACTTCCTTCTCTTTTTTCGCCCGATATTTTCTCAAATTAATAGTCAGTATGCCATTTTCAAGAGTGGCCTTTGCCTTTTCGGGCTCGACAACACTCGGCAAAAAAATGATTCGGCGAAAAGTCCCATACTCTCTTTCAAGACGCAAGAACTTGAATGGAGAATGGGGAAGATTTTCCTTCTTCATCCCCTTCACTTCGATACGGCTGCTGTAGAGAAGAATGCTTACTCCATTCTGATCTACACCAGGAAGCTCCACCTCAACGATGAGATCTTCTCCCCTCTCAGAGATATCAACACAGGGCACCCAACTCTCATCCAGTCCAAGCAGCTCTTTTTTCTCAACAAAAACCTCTCCTGCAATTCTGTTGATTTCCGCTTCAATCTTGACGAAACGAGATATGGGCTTGATTGTCTTAACCATGACGATTTAAAAAGATATAATTATATATAAATATTGGTTTATTTTTAAGTATTTCTGTCTTATAAAAGTTTTTCCAGCTCTTTCTTGAATTCTTTGACATCTTTGAATTCTCTATAAACAGAGGCAAACCTGACATAGGCCACTTTGTCAAGAGCTTTGAGTTTGTCCATGATATACTTTCCGATCTCTGCAGCACCGATTTCCTTCTCTGGACGTTCCTGAAGTATATTCTCGACTTCTTCGACAATTCCTTCCAGCTCTGATAGTGGGATAGGTCTTTTCTCACATGCCTTTAAAATTCCTCGAAGGAGGCTTTCAGAGCTGAAACGTTGTCTTCTGCCATCTTTTTTGACCACCATATATGGTATTTCCTCAATTTTTTCATAAGTCGTGAATCTTCTCTGACAGGAAAGACACTCACGCCGTCTTCGAATAGCGAAACCATTTTTGCTATCCCTAGAATCGATGACTTTGCTCTCTTGATGATCGCAATAAGGACATATCATTGTTTTTTCCCTTTTCCTATTCTTTAATTCCGAATGGTAGCACCATATCTGTAACAAGTCAATGTGACTCAATGATTCCCTGTTGAAAATCTTGGGGAAATCCATTATCATGTCGCTGTCGCTGGGAAGTCGTCCAATGGCAGGACACATGACTCTGGATCATGGAATCGGGGTTCGAATCCCTGCTTCCCAGCCACTCTGAAAAGTCTGATTTCACCTGACGATCATTGTTTTACCCATCTTAGGTCATTTTTATTGACCTGTCATGATTGACCTGTATAGTATTGGCAATAGAAGAGATAGAAGGGGATTACAAAATAAAGAACAAATTCATGAGAGTTTTATAAGAGTTAAAAACATGAAAGTGGCTCTGATCCATCCCTAAATAAATATGAGTGGATGGGCATATCACTTTTTATGTCGACATCTTTACTGTCGACACACAACGAGTAAGGG
>CAZLLG010000236.1:0-453 GCA_964560275.1 uncultured Eubacteriales bacterium
CAAACCGCCGGGGGCATTGTTAGTTCCCGAGATGGCGAGGATGTTTGGATCCTGCAGGGCTCTTTCCTTAAATGTCAGATAGATCTGTCTTGCCCGT
Source organism: uncultured Eubacteriales bacterium (assembly GCA_964560275.1). Classification (GTDB taxonomy): domain Bacteria; phylum Acidobacteriota; class Aminicenantia; order Aminicenantales; family Aminicenantaceae; genus JAUWVG01. Next base: position 98 of record CAZLLG010000236.1, read on the forward strand.
GGATCTCCCATGGGGAGCACAACGACCTGTTCTTTATCGAAACCCAGATCTTTGTTTTTGATAAAGTGCAGCTGTGAAGACACGATTCCTGTGCCGATAATAAAAACGATGGAAAGGGTAAACTGGAACACGACAAGGAACTGTCTCAATCTGACATTGGTTTTGCCGGCTTTGATCGCTCCCCTGAAAACGGCTGCAGGGTGAAAGGACGAGAGAAAGAGAGCGGGATAACTTCCGGAAACCAGCCCTACAAACGCCGTGATTCCAACAAGGCCAAGAATAATCCAGGGATTCCAAAAGGTCGGCTGTAGATCTTTGCCTGAGATGGAATTGAATAGAGGAAGCAATATGAATAT
>CAZLLG010000236.1:463-6184 GCA_964560275.1 uncultured Eubacteriales bacterium
TGAAAGGAATAGGGCTAGAAGTGCCAGGAGGAGTGTCTCTCCAAGAAATTGGAAGATGAGCTGTTTTCTGTTTGCACCGATGACTTTTCGCATCCCGACTTCCTTTGCTCTGCTGGCAGACCGTGCCGTGGCCAGGTTCATAAAATTGATACAGGCGATTATCAGAATAAAAATGGCAATAGCCGAAAAAATATAGATATAGCGGATGTCGCTGTTGGCTCTGATTTCGGCATCCAGATTTGAGCGGAGATGGATTTCACTCAGAGGCTGAAGGCGAGGTGAGAATTGAACATTCAATTGGTCTAAAATGTTTCCGATGTGATTTTGGAGGAATTCTGGCATTTTATCCTCGAGGAATTTGGGCGAAACTCCTTCCGCGAGCTTAAGGTATGTATAGAGGTCGGGGGCCAGCCCACTCCTCCAACTGGCGTATTCCACTCCTCCATAGATGGGAATAACACTTAATGTTGAAAAGGAGGCTAGAATATCGAAGGAAAAATGAGAATTCCTTGGAACATCCTTCATGACACCGGTGATTATAAAATCGTAAGTATTGTCGAGCCGGAAGATTTGGCCCATCGGATCGCTATTCCCATAGTATTTTTTTGCTGTGGATTCTGTCAGCACGATGGACCTGGGATCGGTGAGGGCGGTTTGAGGATTGCCTTTGATGAGTTCGTAACCAAAAAAATCGAAGACAGAATCATCGGCAAAATAAAAGCCCTTTTCGTTAAATCTTTGGTTCGTTTCTTCGCGGCTGACAAGCCAGGACACGAGCGGTGTTTTAAAACGGACATAATTTTCGACTTCGGGATATTCCTCAAGGAGAGAGGGTGCCCATGGGGGAGGCGTGCGTGCCGTTTTGATTTCTCCTCTGTCTGGGGTCTGGACCTCTAGAGTGATGCGGTATATCTGATCGTAATCTTCTGTGTGCCGATCGTAGCTGAATTCGTCCTGAATGTAGATCAGGATGATGATGCAGCAGGAGATACCGATGGCTAGTCCCATCAAATTTATAAAAGAATAACCTTTGTATTGTTTGAGATTTCGAAGGGCTGTTTTGAAGTAGTTTTTAAACATGCCAGTAGCCTCTTAATAAATCTTATGAAGGTGTTGTGTCCTTCACTTAATACGTTGACGACGAATAAATGTTCACAATGGCTGTCCGGTAAAGTTAATTTAGGATAAAAATTGTATGTTAAATTATCGGTTTCGTAGCATTAAAAAAGTATCTATATTACACTTAAAACAAAAAAAGGAGTGAAAATTATGGCGCAGACTTTGCCCGATGAAGACACCATGTACAATGCACTGCTTCAGAAGGACAGCCGTTTTGAAGGCATTTTTTTTGTGGCTGTAAAAACGACTGGCATTTTCTGCCGGCCGACTTGTACGGCAAGAAAGCCTTTAAAAAAAAATATTGAGTTTTTTTCCTCAACAAGGGAGGCTCTTCTTCATGGATACCGGCCATGCAAAACGTGCTATCCCCTTGGCCAAGAAGGAGAATTCCCTTCATGGCTCAAGCCTCTTATGGAACACATTAAAGACAATCCTGACATTAAATTAAAGGATTGGGACATTAAAGAAAAAGGAGTGGATCCTCACAGGGTGCGCCGCTGGTTTAAGAAACATCATGGGATGACCTTTCAGGCATATTTAAGATCTTTGAGGATTACTCAGGCTTTTGGCAGAATAAAATATGGTGAAAAAGTCATTGCTGCTGCGTTCGATTCCGGGTATGAATCTTTGAGCGGTTTTGCGGACACGTTTAAAAAAACCACGGGATTCTCACCGAACAAAAGCCCCCACAATCAGATCATCCGTATCACAAGGATCTTGACTCCACTGGGCCCTATGCTGGCGGGAGCTTCAGATAAAGGCATCTGTCTTTTGGAATTTGTTGATAGGCGGATGCTGGAAACCCAGCTCAGTAGACTGGAACGTTTGATGAATGCCGACTTTCTACAGGGGACGGATAATAATTTTGAAGAATTGTATACCCAGATATGCGAGTATTTTGAAGGACAGAGAAAAAAGTTTACACTGCCTCTTGATATTCGCGGGACTTCATTTCAGGAAAAAGCTTGGTCTGCGCTCCTCGAAATCCCGTATGGAGAGACGCGTTCCTATGCGGATCAGGCCAGGGCTGTCGGTAATTCTGCGGCCGTTAGAGCCGTGGCCAAAGCCAATGGCGATAACAGAATCTCAATTATCATCCCCTGCCACAGAGTCATCGGATCAGACGGGAAGCTTACAGGTTATGGCGGAGGCCTCTGGCGAAAACAATATTTGCTGGACCTCGAATCCCGCAATAATTAATTGGGGACAGTCCCCAATTTTTCATCGAAAAAATGGGGACTGTCCCCAATTAATTATATAGAAGATGGCGGATAGTGTTGGCGTAGTACTGGATGATTTTGATTTCTTCCGGGACAACGTGGAAGAGTTCGTCTTCCTTGGCCACAATGTGCCGCATGGTCAGCGTACGCAGACCGACTTGAATTGTATAAGCCCAATCGCTGCGTGGAATGTAGATCAGGGCCTTGTTTTTTTCCAGCCTGTGAATCAAATCATGCGTTCGAACCGCAAGCTCAAGATCTGAAAAATGTTTTTCCGGGTTTTCGGCAAATACGGTGGAGAGGAGAGATACAGGAGCCACTGGAATAATCCTGCCTACGGCTCTCATGAGATCTTGTGCAATTGATTTTACGGTCTCGATCCGTTTGTCCTTGTTTAGACTTCGGAGGTTCATTTGATGTTGTTTCGAGTAATCCTTCATAGAGATGGGGGGACCGAAATTGACGATGGCGTAGCCAAAACGGTGCCATTCGTCTCGAATTCTTAATCCTAGACTGTGAGTAATGTAATGCATGGTCGTGGAAATAATCTGCATCCGGGATTTTTGTTTTGCTCCGGAATCACTTTCCCTAATTAGAGTTCGGTCCTCGAGCACTCTGTCGTAATTGATTCCTACGGGAATGAAAACAATATCGCGGTCTGTCTCTGGATTAAACTCTCGCAGCATGTAATCTAGAATGCCCAGTCTGGGTTCGGCCAGATTGCCGTCCCTGGACAGCCGGCCTTCAGGATATACAGCTTGAACGACTCCTCCTTTAGTTGCTAGCTGGATATATCGGGCCAGTACGATTCTGTACAAAGGATTCTTTGATCCTCGCCGCACGAAAAAGGCCCCCATGGAACTGATCAGATGTTTGAGAGGCCAAACTCGGGCCCACTCTCCAACGGCAAAGCTCAGGGCAACTCTCTGAAAAGAAAGATATCCTAAGAGAACATAATCCATATTGCTTCTGTGATTCATGATGAAAACGATACTTGAATGGGGATCGATTTGGGTGAGCTTTTTTTCATCAGAGAATCCGACACGGATGCGGTAGAGCAAGCGGACAATAAGTTTGCTCAATAAATTTCCCATTTTAAAGTAGAGATAGGCATTAAAAGACGGAACGATTTCTTTGGCATAAAATCTAACTTTGATTAGCGCGTCTTCTTCCGATATCTCATTGTCCAAACAATAATCTTTTACGTCTTTTTTGAGTTTTTCATCATGAAGCAAGCGGTCAATGATGACTCGCCGAGTGGTCAGTTTGAAAGGTGGCAGCTGGAGATCGAGTCGTTTGTTTATTTGGTAAACAGCCCTTTTTTCCCGCTTCCTGAGTGATTTCCTGAAAAGAGGGAGTAAGATCTTGTGTACTATGGTCCAAAATGACAGGAGGGAAAGGAAGAGGAGCAGCCATAATGGGAGAGAGACCTGAGTCATCATAACAAGTCTCCCTGATGGTCAAATTTTCCGGATTTGAGAAAATTGACGACCTGTTCAATTACGACATCTTTATACAAAATAAAGGGATGGCTGAAGGGAAGTAGGAGAAAATCATTCATTCCCTCCACCTTTGTGCGTTCAACTGAGACAATGCCATCATCCGGACCTGGAATGAGGGCGGAATTGAGAGGATAGAAACTTCTATTGCCAGCTATAACACCCAAATCAAAATTTACGGGGCCCAATTCCAGAGGGAGACTTTCCGTGCCGGTTCCCAACTGCAAACCCGCAGGGCCATGCGTCTTTTTAAATAACAGGCTCTTCCGATGAAAGTCCACCAGCTCAGTGCCACCATTGGGTGGGCAAAGCATAACAACGCGTCCAAGTTGAGGCAGATCGTGATGCTTGAGATAATATCTGACGATGACTCCACCCATAGAATGAGTGGCAAAGTGGATTGTCGTCCTTTGAGATTGTCCGCACTGTTTCACAGCGGAATTTAGAATGTTTTTAGCCAAATCCTGAATGGAATATTTTGTTGAGGGATAATTAAGGTTAATGACCCGATATCCTTGGTTGGATAGATGGTTTTCTAATTTTTCGAACGAACGAAAAGTCCTGGCCAGGCCGTGCAGAAGAATGACACATTCTTCATTTTCAGAGTTTGTTGAACTGTGGATTAATTGTTTATCCAGGGGGGGGAGTGAGAAAAACAGAAGAAAAAAAAATAGGGCAGCAGATCGTCTTGATGACATCACGAATGTCTTTTTTGTTTTTCCAGGATTTTCATTACCCTGGTGAGAGATTCCAGCACAGGAGTAGGAGATCCAACTTTATGTCCGTAGTCGATGATGGGCTGGAAGATGTATTCGATAGGATTGCCGGCCTCAAGGTCCAGGGACGTTGAGGGTTTGTGGTGACCTGCATTGGAGAGGTAGGCCACGCAGTTTTGGAAAAAATCCTCCCCGTAGGTAAATCCCAGCCGGGCGGCGACTTGAATGCTTTCGGCCAGAATCTGTTCACACAACCATCGTGTATCTTCTTGACTCATGGCTTCCTTCATGGTCAGGCCTGTCGTGGCGCAGACGGGCATGAGGGAGGCGTTAAGGATCGTTTTTTTCCATTCAAATTTTTTTATTTCCGGAGTGTACACTGTCTCCAATCCCGCTTCACTAAGCATTTTAGCAATGTCTTGAGCCTTCTCTTCATTTTCGGGATCGACTATCCCCAAGTAATTGGGAGGATTAAAGAAAGACATCCTGACTGTGCCTGGTTTTTCAAGCATCCCTGCGTAATTGATGACAAACCGCAAAACGTCTGTCTTGCTCATTTTTTCAGCAACCAGTTCTTCATTGTCGATTCCATTCTGGACTACGATGATTTTTTGTCCCGGCTTAAAAATGGGTTTTATCTCTTTGAGAAGAGAATCCATGTAGTTGAATTTTACTGAGATAAAAAAAAGATCGATATCGAATGGTCCCAGCTCTGCTGTGGACAGGACTGAGTTTTTTACTTGAGTATTAAAACGGCCTTCCTTCTCCAAAAGAGTGATGCCGTTCTGTTGGACGGCTTTGATCAATTCCTCTTTGGTGTCCACAAGAGAGACGTGTTCGCCGTTTCTGGCCAGATAGGCGGCCATGATGCTTCCAACGGGTCCGGCGCCGATGATGGCAATCTTGTATTTTGGCATCTCTATTCTCCCTCCCCAATCTAAGACATGATTAAGGTATTATAATACAAAAAAAAAGACCAGACCATTAGAATTAAGTCGAAAACTTTGGGGTCAGGCTTTCAAAACTGGAATAACTTTCTTCAGCTTAAATTAATATCGAGAAAGTTTTTCAACTTTTAAAAGCCTGACCCCGATTTCTTAAAGTTTTCGACTTAATTCTAATAGCTTGACAGTTATTTGTGGAGTCTGTATTTTAAATCCGATTCAA
>CAZLLG010000237.1:0-6111 GCA_964560275.1 uncultured Eubacteriales bacterium
TGTGGAAAAAAGCCATATGCGGGATCTGCCCGGCCGGATGCTGGGTGGAAGTGGTGTTGGATTCAGGAAAGCTGACAGCTATTAGAGCCGAGGAGGGGACTCCTCTTGGAATGATCTGCCGGAGGGGCGAACATGCTCCTGAAATGATTTACTCAAAGCACCGTATTAAATATCCACTCAGGCGTTCGGGTTCAAAGGGCACATATGAGTTTGAACGGATCAGTTGGGAAAAGGCCTATGAGCTTATTGTTGAAAATTTTCTGAAGATCAAGTCCGAATCCGGACCGGAGGCCGTGGCCATCTATACGGGAAGAGGGGCGTTTGAACTATCATTATGTGACATGTTCCAGCCGAAAGATGTCGCTGTATCTTCTGCATCAAACATCCTCTTTCCCTTTGGATCTCCGAATACTATGGGTGTCGGGGCTCTCTGCTATGTCTCCTTTGCCATGATTGCTCCTCATGTGACGATGGGGCGGATGCTCATCAATATGTTTACGGATATTGAAAATTCAGAACTGCTCTTCGTCTGGGGAGCCAACCCGGCGACAGATTCTCCGCCTCTGGACATGTTTCGACTGGAAACTGCAGTGCGAAGAGGAGCTGAGGTCGTGGTGATCGATCCCCGCCGCACTGAAACAGCCAGACGCGCGGATGGCCAATGGGTGCCTATCAGACCGGGAACGGATGGAGCTCTGGCGTTATCCATGATCTTTGTGATTATTGAGGAAGAACTCTATGATGAGGATTTTGCAGACAAGTGGTGTTTTGGTTTTAACCGTTTAAAATCTTATGTACAGCATTTTCCGCCAGAAAAGGCCGAATCCATGACAGGTGTTCAGGCAGAGACGATCCGGGACCTCAGCCGCAGGATTTGTCAGGCCAAAGGGGCTTGTCCCGTTATGTACACGGGACTGGAGTATTCCAACAGCGGTATTCAGGCCATACGGGCAGTTTTGACTCTTTTTGCACTTGCTGGCCAGCTTGATGTTCCTGGAGGGATCGGTTTGGCCATGCCGGACACACATTTCCCCATCAACCGTTCAAACAATTTAGCGAATCCAAATTTGGATATGGCTGTGGCACGGGACAGGTTTCCCATCTATAGTGATTACAGAGGAGAATCCCATGCAAGCGGGCTCATCTCGTCGGTTCTAAAAGACGATCCCTACCGCATTCGAGGATTCATTATTCATGGGGCCTCCCTTCTCACCTCCTGGCCGCAAAGTGCTGTTTGGCGAAAAACTCTTTCGAACTTGGACTTTTTGGTCTGTATTGACCGTCAGCTTACGGCAGATGCGGCCTATGCGGATATCGTGCTGCCGGCAACGACCATGTTCGAAATCCAATCCTATATGGTGTACGGCCCCATATTTCGAGTGAGAGAAAAAATTATTGAGCCGATTGGGGAGTCCCGCAACGACTATCTGATTATGGCGGAGCTGGCCAAACATCTTGGATACGGGCATCATTTTCCCCAAACGGAAGACGAGCTGGTGTCTTTTGCCTTAAATGGATCTGGGTATTTTCTCGAGGATGTCAGAAAAGCCGGAGGCTGGATCAAAAAACCAACTCCCATGATGGAATATAAAAAATGGGAAAAGGGAAGTCTCAGACAGGACAGAGAACTCGGTTTTGAGACTCCATCAGGAAAGTTTGAAATCTGGTCGACCGTTTTAGAGGATTATGGATATGAACCCCTGCCGAAATACACAGAGGTTAAGGAGGGGCCTGTAGCAGATCCAAAACTTGCCCAAATTTATCCACTGGTGTTCAACTCAGGTGCTCGACCTCAGACAGATTTCCGTTCCCAGCATCACGGCATCAAAGGATTGGTGAAGGATCATCCCGAACCAAAGATCGAAATCAATCCAAAAGATGCCGCACCGAGAGACATCAAAACAGGGGACCTGGTTTTAGTCTCCACGTTAAGAGGGGACATACCTTTCCGTGCCTTTGTGACGCCTGATATTGTTGTTGGATCGATCGAATGCAATCAGGGAGGAGGGGGGCCTGTGGGTTCGAAGGCCTGGCAGGAATGGAATGTCAATGAATTGACAGATTTGAACAACTTCGATGAAATATCCGGTTTTCCAGTCTACAAGGCGCTGCTCTGCCAGATTAAAAAAATAGAAGAGGGGACGGAGGAATCGAAACAATCCGCCGTAGTGCGAGTAGAAATGCGAGAACCTAGTGCAGCCGTAAAAGATGCAAAGATTTGCGAAGAGAGAGAGCAAATCTATCTCGATAACAATGCCACAACTCGAGTCGCAGATTCCGTGCGTGAATCCATGCTGCCGTTCCTGGAAGAGGTTCATGGAAATCCAGCCAGTATCCATCAAGCTGGACGCAAATCTCTAGATGCAGTCGAGGGCGCACGCCGGAAGGTGGCTAAACTCATCAATACACGGCCTAAACGGATTTTTTTTACAGGCAGTGGGTCGGAATCGGACAATCTTGCCATAAAAGGGATTGCGTTTGCTCACAGAGAAAAAGGAACGCATATCATCACTACGTCTATAGAACATCCGGCGGTTCTCAATTCCTGCAAATTTTTGGAGCGTATGGGCTTCCGTGTCACCTATCTAGAAGTCGATAAATATGGATGTGTCCGACCAGAGCAGCTCAGACAGGCCCTCAGAGATCAGACGATTCTTGTTTCTGTTATGCTGGCCAATAATGTTGTGGGAACTGTTCTTCCCATAAAGGAGCTGTGTGAAACTGCGCATGAAAGAGGTGTATTGTTTCACACGGATGCTGTACAGGCTGCAGGCAAGATGGAAATAGATGTCGATGAGCTTGGTGTAGATCTTCTCAGTCTTTCCGCACATAAATTCCACGGGCCCAAGGGTGTAGGAGCCCTATACGTCAAGAAAAATGTGAACCTAGAACCCACTATTCATGGGGGTAAACAGGAGAGTGGATTCCGGGCGGGAACACTTAATGTGCCGGCAATTGTAGGATTGGGCAAAGCGGCAGAACTCGCTCTCCTTTCTTTGCCAGAATTTGAAAAGATTCGTCATTTGCGTGATAAACTCGAGAAAGGTTTCCGCGTTTTGATTCCTGGCACCCAACTCAACGGGCATCCTAAATTCAGGCTTTCCAACACGCTTAATCTTACTCTTCCGGGAATGCGGGGGGAATCGCTTGTTATAGCAATGGATCAGCATGGCATCGCCTTGTCTCCCGGTTCTGCGTGCAAGTCGGGATCACCCGAACCCACACATGTTCTGCTGGCAATGGGCAGGAGTGAAGAAGAGGCCCATTGCTCAATCCGAATATCTCTGTCACACGATATCGCTGAAAAGGATATCCAAAAGACTCTCAAAGCTCTTGCTTTAGTTATAGACGAAATGGAAACTGTGATCCGTTTTCTCCCCTGTAAATAGGTGATTAAGGTTTTGACGTTGTCTCAATTTGTGTGATATATCCTTAACTAGGGGTAGGGATAATTCAAAACAATTTTTCTGAAACGAAACAGACATACAAAACAGGCAAAAAAACCCGCTTCCTCCGATAATATGACAGAACTCTCCAGCTATCCCTGAACACTCTGACTTTCTTTTTCCAATTCACTTCTTTTAAACAATTTGATTTATAGCACGGCCTAAAACGATTGCAAATGCCAGGAAGGATCTCTATCAGGAAAAGCACAGTAAAAATCACCCCTCGATTCATCGAGTAAGAGCATTCCCTTCACAGGATAACGGCGTGTAAAATTGAAGACCTATAATAGGGAGAAATCTATTCTCTGCGAATATAATGAACACAGCTAAAAGGATTGCAAGAAATTCAATATTATTGTTCGGCTCGAACATTATCAGCAAGACTTTTACATTCCTTTACATTGTCTTTATGGCCCGTCACCTGGGGAAAGCTGAATTTGGAGTCTTTTCCTTTGCATTTGCATTCTGCGGGTTGTTCGTTTTACTGACAGATTTGGGGTTAGACAAACTGACTGTTAGAGAAGTTTCTCGGGATAAGCAAGCGGCGGGAAAATATATCGGAAATTTTATTCTTATAAAAATATTCCTTGGTGTCTTCACATTTGGGTTGATTGCCTTGGTCATCAATGTTATGGGATATTCCAATCCAACTCTGAGTGTGGTTTATCTTCTGGGTCTTCACATTGTGATTCGTTCTTTTTCCAATATTTTTTATGCTGTGATTCAAGCTAATGAAAGAATGGAATACGTTTCCTTCGGATCGATATTTGGGAATGCACTGTTATTTTTGGGTGTACTATTCATGGTGGGACAGAATTATGATGTGACAGCTTTCGGCTATATATTTGTGATTGTCAGCACGATCGATCTTGGGTATGCGTTTTGGATTTGTTTAAAGAAGTTTGCAATCCCAAAACTGGAAATAGATTGGGTTTTCTGGAAGGACTCTGTTCGAACGGCATGGCCCTTAGGAGCGATGCTCATATTTGTTATGTTTTATTTCAGGACCGATACCATCATGCTGAATCTTATGGTTGGGGATCCCTACGTTGGTCTGTACAGTGCAGCCTACAGGATCACGGAGGTCCCGGCTCTACTTCCCGGTCTGCTTATGCTTGCAATTTTCCCCGTGCTTTCATCTCTCTTTAAAAGTTCCCAAAGTTCTTTTGGACAGACTTATGCTTTACTCATAAAATATTTGTTTTACTTGGCTATTCCGATAGCCATGGTCATAACTTTAATTGCACGCCCTCTTGTGAAGTTGTTTGGTGAAATTGAATATATCGATTCGGCTAGAGCCGTTCAGGTCCTTATTTGGGCTACCGCCATCATGTTTATGACTATGGTGCAGGGGTCTACTTTTGTTGCGGCCGATAGACAGATGATCAGCATGAAAATATGCGCGGCCACAGTGATTTTAAATATTTGTTTGAATCTTATCCTCATCCCGAAATATTCTTATGTCGGCGCCTCTGTTGCTACTGTTATTACTGAGCTTTTTGGATTTGCTGTGGGAACGTATTTTCTAAGTCGATTTGGATGGAAAATTAATCTTTTTCGAACCCTTATTATTCCCCTGATGGTTTTTTTGGTAGGGTTTGCCGCTGTTTATCCATTGATCCGGCTTGATCTTCATCCTTTTTTCCTGGCTGGTGCATTTTTATTAGTTTACTGCCCAATCATATTCTTCGTTGGGTTAAAAAAAGAAGAAAGACATCAATTAAAATCTTTTATGAACATTAAGTCTTTGTTCAGTACTCTTGAATCCTCTGGAGCTGAAGAAAATAAATGAATATCTCTGGTAAAAACAAAAAATCCAGCAAAAATAGAAGTTTCTTCCTCTATTCCATCTTTGCCGTTATTGTATGTACTGTTATGTCTCTTTATTATTTTATCGACGAGGATTTTTTCAGTAGGTTTGCCGATGAGGACCATTTTTCAGAGAGTCTAACTGCTCTGTTTTTGCTTTGCACTGGAGTGATATTAATCGTAAACAGTTTTTACAAAATCAAAAAAGGGAGACGGTTCCGGCAAGAAGTTCTTTTTATCCTGTTTGGCTTAATGTTTTTATTTGCATTTGGGGAGGAAATTAGCTGGGGACAAAGAATATTTAATATAGCAACTCCAGAATTCTTCTTGAAATACAACGCGCAGCAAGAATTATCCTTACATAACTTCTTTTTTTTTCATACAAGCTTGTACAATCCCAACACCATTGTTGATGTCTTTGTTTTTATAATGGGGATTGTGATCCCGATCCTTCACATTCGATCTAAGAGAATCAGAAAGGCTCTGGACAAAATTAATTTTCCCGTCATCCAGCTTTCTTTTTTGCCTATATTTTCTATGGGATTAATCTATGGATTGGCCATGGTTCAAATCACCGATCACCATCTTTTTGCTCCGAATGAAATCAAGGAGTTTATCTATTCCATCGGCTTTATTCTCTATTCTATCGCAGTGGTTTCCCTGAACAAACGCGGGAATATTGGAAATGAAGAAAAATAATGATTCAGATTTTAAAAAGGAGACATTAAGATTATTATAGCCAGGACACCATTTAGAATCAGCTTTGCCGGCGGAGGGAGCGATATCAGGGAGTTCTATGCTCAAAGCCAATACGGAGCTGTAGTGAACACCTCCATTAATAAATACATGTACATCA
>CAZLLG010000238.1:0-6059 GCA_964560275.1 uncultured Eubacteriales bacterium
AGATCCAAACATCCTCTTTGCCGGATCGGCCTCAGGCGGACTCTGGAAACTTACCATCTTTGGTTCCGGAGAAAACGACTACACCTGGCAGCGTATTCCTACGGGATATCCCGTCCTCGGTGTAGGCGCCATCGCTATCGATCCGAGAGACAGAAATGTAATCTACATAGGCACGGGGGAAACCTATGGTTACCGCTGGCAGGATGGTGAGACCTGGGGAAGTTATTGGATGAGGATAAGAGGAAACTACGGGATCGGCATCCTCAAGTCTATGGATGGAGGGGCAACTTGGTCAAAATCTCTTGACTGGACTAAAAAGCAGCAGAACGGGGTAATGTCCCTAGTTTTAGATCCACAAAATCCTGACACTCTTTTTGCCGGAACTACGGAAGGCGTCTATAGAACCCAAAACGCAGGCTCAAGCTGGGAACTCGTTCACAATGTCATTATGGCTGTTGATATTAAAATAAATCCCGATAATCCTAATATGATTTTTGTTTCCTGCGGAAACCTCGGTACACCCGGCCATGGTATCTACCGCTCTCTCGACAGCGGCACAACTTGGACAAAACTTTCCCAGGGTCTTCCAGAATCCTGGATGGGAAAAGCCAAACTCGATATCTTCCAATCTGCACCCTCTACAATCTATGCCGATATCGCTAACTATAGAGAGCGCCTCGGACTCTACAGAAGCCAGGACAACGGAGACAACTGGCAGCTTCTCTCGACGCTCGAAGAGGCCGACCTGTCTAGAAACCAGGGCTACTACTCCCACTTTGTGAGAGCTAATCCCACAGACAGTTCCAAGATCTTTGTCGCAAAAGTCGAATACGCTTTTTCTACAGATGGAGGACAAAACTTTACAATTCCCAACTCCGGCATCTATGACTTTGTCAGAGATCCCACGGTTGCCCATGGAGACTGCCACACTTTTGTCAATCACCCTGAAAATCCGGATGCATTTTACATGGCAACAGACGGCGGAGTGCACATCACCACAGACGGTGGTCGAACATTCAGGAATCTTAACAATAACTATATCACAACTCAATTTTATCCAGGATTCTCCTCCTCTCCTACAGATCCAAACTTTGCAATCGGCGGCCTTCAGGATAACGGCACAACCTTTTATACGGGAAGTCCCAACTGGATACCCTGGATTACCTACGGAGACGGAGGGTATTCCGCCATAGATAAGCTCAACGAAAATATTGTCTATACGTCCTCACAGTACCTCTTTATCTACAGGACCAGTGACAGGTTCCAAACGGCCGAAAACTGGAGGCTGGCCACACCTTACAGATACAACAGACTCGAAGGGAAGCGTCACGGGGAGAGCGAATACGCGGCCTTTATCGCACCATTTGTCCTGGCAGGACACGATATTATCTATTCCGCCACTAATTACATCTACCGTTCAAACGATGGGGGAGAGACCTGGATTTGCTTAAACAACGACTTGCCTCTTAATGAACTGCCTGTTGTAGCCCTCACTGTCTCACAAACAAATTATAATGTTGTCTATGCGGCAACGGCTCCCTATGTCCCCAGCAGCATACGGCCTGAAGTCTTCAGAACCAGAATTGGAGGTTTGACCTGGGAAAACATCACTTACAACCTTCCTGATAGATATATCGTCGATTTAGTCGCTGCCCCAAAAAATGGAGACATCGTCTATGTCACACTTTCCGGTTTTGGCACGTCTCATCTATTTAGGCTCTCCGGAGACAGCAATATTTGGGAAAATATCGGCGTTGGCCTTCCTGATCTTCCCACAAGCGCCGTGGCCGTAGATCCAGAAGATCCCAAAAACATCTATATCGGAAACGACCTCGGCGTCTGGGTTTCTACCGACTATGGAATAAACTGGACTTCGTTTAACGGTGGGCTTCCTGAGGCCGTCCTTGTAATGGATCTTTCCATCCAGGACAGCGGCCGGAAAATCCGCGCTGTCACTCATGGGAACGGAGTCTACGAACGTTCTCTTTTGCCGCGGAAAGTAAAAGGGGTGAAGTTCATAAGGCGTTAAAATCAAGACTAAGATTTTTATCTGAGCCTTAGCTAAACCTTGACTTGATTTGCTCAATCTAATAATATCCATTCCTGATGAGATCCATTAATAATTCTGTTTCAATTTTCTTTTAGAGTGAACATGTGGGAGAAAACATTAACTGATACAGAGATAGAAGGGAATCCAGAGAGCCTTCAATTTTCCTTCCTTCCATTAAAAGACAAGATCGATCCTTTCCTAATATTATTAATAGTACTAACCAGCATTTTGATTGTGTTTTTTACGGTCAAACTTCAGATTATTCAGTTGTGGATTGAGTTTTTGAAAAGCAATGCAGTTTTAAAAATTGCAATTTATCCACTTTTTTTCTCAACTCTCTATATTCTGGCGGGTATAATTTTCAGAACAACTCTTTGGTTTCGTTATAAACCGATGTCCTTAGAATCAGATGAGCATGTAGATTGGCCTTATGTGACTGTTATTATGCCAGCGCTTAATGAAGAAGATTTGGTGAGGTCTTCTATTGATTCCATTTTTAATTCCCAATACCCCGAGGAAAAACTTGAAGTCATCTGCATCAACGATGGATCGAAGGATTCGACGTACCAGAAGATGCTGGAGGCCAAGATAAAACATGGAAAACAGCTGAAAATAATTAATTTCAAGCAAAACCTGGGAAAAAGAAAAGCTCTTTATGTCGGTCTCAAAAAATCACGAGGGGATATTATTGTCACGGTAGACACAGATTCAAAAATCGGAAGAAGCGCGATTAAAAACATCGTCATTCCCTTAATAAAAGATAAGCAAACAGGAGCTGTTGCAGGAAGAGTGGAAGTTTTAAATGAAAAGAAAAATTTCCTTACACGCATGCTGGCCATTCGGTATTCTATCTCTTTTAATTTTGGACGGGCATACCAAAGTGTGTATGGTGCGGTGTTCTGCTGCCCGGGTGCTTTGACCGCTTATAGAAAACATGTGCTCGAGGAATTTATCCATGATTGGATAAACCAGACGTTCTTGAATACTCCTTGCACGTATGGTGAAGACCGAGCGCTTACAACTAATATACTGAAAGCCGGATACCTGACTCGGTTCCAGTCGAATGCCCTTGTGTACACAAAGGCTCCAACAAAATTTGGTCAAATGAACAAGATGTACCTTCGTTGGACGCGGAGTTATCTGAGGGAGTCGATTCTTTTTTCGACATTCATGTTCTCAAAATATCGGAAAAGAAAACGTCTTTTGCCCATTTTAGATTTTTTCTTTTTAAATTTCCTCCATCCTTTTCATCTTTTTTCAATTGGGCTTCTTGTCTATTCTTTTATTGTCCATCCTGTTTTTATATTGCGACATATTGCCTTTTTGGTGATCGTGTCTTTTTTTCTTTCCTTGTACTATCTAAGAGCGAGGAGAAGTTTTGTGTTTTTATATGGCATTCCCTATGCGTTAATCACCGCTTTTTGTTTGTGGTGGATAGTTCCCTTTGCCGCCCTGACCATGAAAAATCAATCATGGTTAACACGTTGAGTGTTTAGTCCCAAAGAGAGATATTCCAGAGTTTTTATCTGTATTTTGGAGTGATTAGCCTAAGTTCTTCTCCAGCCTCTCCGGGAGGAGTTGTGACAAGTGAAATTAAAACTGTAAGCGAAAATGAGATCAGAAAGGCGGGAACGAGTTCATAGACAAAGTCCTTGAGCACAGCCACCTGGTTCCAGATGATAGTGATGGTTGTGCCGGAAATAAAGCCAGCAGCCACACCTGCTTTAGTCGTTTTTTTCCAGAATAACGCCAGAAGGAGAGGGGGGCCGAAGGACGCACCCAAACCGCCCCATGCAAAAAGCACAAGCCAGAACACGAGGTCCTTGGCGATGGCTCCAAAAATTAGAGCCACGACAACCAGAAGCAGAACAACAGCCCGGGAAAGAAGGACAAGCTTTTTCTGATCGATCGTTTTTCCCTTATGAATTATTTTCTGATAGACATCTCTAACGACTCCAGAAGAAGCCACTAAAAGCTGTGAGTCGGCCGTAGACATGATGGCAGCCAGGATGGAAGCGGTGACAATGCCCATAAGGATAGGGTGAAGATGGGCTGAGGCCAGAAAAGGGAAGAGGTTTTCCGGGTCGTTTCCTGGAAGTGCCTCAGGTTTGAGATAAAAAGCTCTTCCTACCAGCCCGGTAAATATAGCTCCCCAGGACATGACCACATTCCAGAACGTGCCGATGAGACAAGATTTTCTTAGATCCTTGGGATCTTTGACCGACATGTAGCGGACGAGGATATGGGGATTTCCGGGTGATCCGAGTCCAATACCTAAAAATCCGATAATACCTCCTGCGGCCAAAGCAAAGGGATTGAGAAACTTGGGATTGAAATTGTGGAGGATAGAGACAACGGCCTCCCATCCACCGGCATTTGAAATGACGACAATGGGCAGGACGAGCAGGGCGACAATCATAAAGATGGCCTGTATCATATCGGTCAGCGATACGGCCAGAAATCCTCCTAAAATCGTATATAAAAGTACGATGGCCGCTGTGATAAGGATGCCGCTCGTTTCGCTGACGCCAAAAGAGGTAGAAAATGCTTTTCCTCCTGCATTAAACTGGGCGGCGACGTAGGAGACCATAAAGATAAGAATGATGATAACAGAGAGGATTCTTAAGAGAGAGGTTTTATCCTTAAAGCGGGATTCGAAAAAGTCGGGAAGAGTCAGATTGTCCATCATGGCGGTGTAGCGGCGGAGCCTTTTCCCGACAAAAGCGAAGAGGAACACTTCTGCCGTGATATATCCGGTCACAGCCCAGACCGCTGGGGCGCCGAGTGTAAAAGCCATGCCTGTAACACCTATAAGCAGCCAGGCCGAGCGGCCAGAAACCACAGCGCTGAGTGCAACGACAAAGTTTTTGAGTTTGCGTCCGGCGAGGAAAAACTCTGACAATCCGGAGGAAGAAAACCTGGCCGAGACAATTCCAATAATAACTATGATGAGAAGATAGAGGGCAAAGGAGACTATGGCTTGCGGATTGGCCTGGATAGCGGCTGTGGGTGCCGATTCCATCCCGACTATTCTCCCTCCTCCTTAAAGAACAGGTAAAAGAAGAGAGACAAGAGGATGATTCCGGCGGGAAGGATATAGAGACCGAATATTTCAATAAATAGCATTACAGTTTTTCGATAGCGTCTTTGTCCTTATAGAAGTAGGATAGCTCCCAGGCGGCGGTCTCAGGGGCGTCAGAACCGTGGGTGGAGTTTTTTTCTATGGAAAAACCGAATTGGCGACGGATAGTACCGGGTTCGGCAAGGGCAGGATCGGTCACCCCCATGGTCTTTCTCCAGTGGGAAATGGCATCTTCTCTTTCGAGCTGCATAACGACGATTTTGCCTGAGGACATAAATTCCGTAAGGCTTGAGTAGAAGGATCTATCCTTATGGACGATATAGAAACCTTCGGCTTCTTCTTTTGTAAGGGAAAGCATTTTAAGCCCGGTGATCGTAAAGCCTTCATCTTCTATACGCTGGATGATTTTTCCGACGGCTTTTTTCTTAACGGCATCAGGTTTTATGATGGCTAATGTCTTATCCATTTCGGCTCCTTATGAATATGAGGTCTTAATAAATTAAATGTATAACTCAAACCTAAGTTTGAGTCAACAATACCCATGAATTAGATTTTTTCGATGATGTTGTATTTAAGCAGGTTGTCGATGATATCAAGGATCTCGGGAATGGCGGATTCTTCGACATGTGCTTTTTTGACAATTTTATCCACTCTAAGGTGAGGTTCTGTCGGAAAAGGAAGATAGAACAGGAATTGTCCCTGATTCTTTGTCAACGTGATTTTTTTCTCTGTTCGGGATCTTCCTTCTCCTATAAAAAAATAGACAGAAGAAATAAAATTGCTTTTGCTGAATGTTTTAAATATTGCACCAGAATCTTTTTTTTCCCTTATTTTCCATTTTAGCCTTTTCTGGTGGACCAGAGTGTCGTTGAGTTCATCTAGATCAATAGACAGGGTTACCTTTTTCTTTTTTAGCGTGTATCGAAA
>CAZLLG010000239.1:0-6021 GCA_964560275.1 uncultured Eubacteriales bacterium
TTATATAAGATGAAAATTCGAATTATTGACCTCTTCAATCTGCGGAATGTGGGTTCGAAATGTTTTAATTTTTTATCTGCTGTAGTATTATATATACTACTTGACATACCATTTGTCAATGAAAAGGGTGTTTTTTTTCAGGAGAGTAATATGCTTAACAGATATCAGGTCCTCCTTCCCGATTGGCTTGAGGAATACATCAAAATTGGTGTGGAAGCCTATGGTTTCAGTTTTTCAGAAATTATTAGGCTGCAGGTCTGTTTTACGACCCTCACTCAAATCCTAGAACTTCATCCGGAATACACTCCAAAATTGACTCCTAAAGACCTCTTAGGGGTAACTAAGGAGGCAACAACTCAGCAAGTTGATAAAAAATCAATTGACCGTTTTGTGTCCCAGTTCTATTTTGAAACAAGAAAGGCCATTGAGTACCGGATGCAAAAGATAGAAGAGAAGTCAAAGGGATGACCTCTGCCTCCAAGTGATACTGTACTCAGTGTTTTTCGGCAGCTCCAAATCGGGTTGAATATCTTCCCAGTTCCCCCTTAATCCCAAATCTCTTGCTGTTAATTCAAAATGGGACATGGCAATCCCCATGTCAATCCGCTGCAGGTCACCAAAACTTCCATGTGAAATTTTTGTCGTGCGTCTCAAAAAAAGATGGTAGGCGTGTTCCTGTTTTACTATTTGCCACGGCTGTTTATTCGAAGCCGAAGGGGCTAAACGGACCATTTCAAGAACGACACCATATTCTCCCAGCGTATCCTGAACCAACGGCGTTTCAAGGCTGCCATCAAAAAAAAGTCTCTCCCAGGATTTTCTTGAGTGTGATTTCGCTCCCCACCGGATAATCCCATCTCTAATGCTTCTCTTAACAGTCGGATAACCTAGGGGTGTTATGGCAGGAACAATTTCATTTTCTGAGGCATTGATAGCCCTTCCAAATTCACTGCGTTTAAAGGTTCCCCCCATCCAGCAGGTTCCCAGTTCCAAATCGGTCATTTTCAATATTATTTTTTCCAAAACATAACCATAATCTTCCCAATGTTTCTTTCCGGGTTTGATAGCTCCAACAATAAAATTTTGGGCATTTTTGATAAATCCATATGTCCCCAAGCGGGCATTATCGAAAACAGCCGGATCATTTTTTTCTAAAAGGTGGAAGCGCATCTTACGGCCAAACGGTCCAATACTCTGTGATTCCAAATATTTGAGGACAAATTCTCGTGTTTGAGTATCGAGAGGTCGAGACTCATAGCTACGCCAAGAAGACCGCTTCTGTATCAAGTCAACAACAGGTTGCGAAAATTCTTCATCGACCATGAATTTTTCTCCTTCAAGCTATTTTACACATTATGAGATTCAATTCCACCTCGAAAGGAATAAAACTTCAATAAATGATAATATGAAAACAGTAATATAGACAGACACATTTCAAGCAACAAAAAGAAGGACATAACATGAGCGATCAGGCGATAAAGATAAATCTTGGTGTTATTCAAGAAACTCTAGTGATACCTCTGTGGGCTCGAGCAGAAGAGACCAGAAAAAGCCAACCCATCATCGATGATCCCTATGCAAGGGACATCATTGCCAAGATCGAATATGATTTCTCGAAAATTGAATCGGGACAGACACAGAGCCATCAACTTGTTTGGCCCATTCGCGCATACAACTTCGATGTCAGTGCATTAAAATTTCTGGAGCAAAATCCTCATTCAGCCGTTATCAATATTGGAGCCGGTTTGGATACAACTTTTCAAAGGATCGATGACGGCCGCGTTTTATGGATCAATCTAGATCTTCCCGATGTTGTCGAATTGCGGCAGCAGCTGATTCCGGATTCAGAGAGAGAAATCACAATCGCCAAGTCCGTGTTTGATTATAGTTGGATTGATGACATCGCCCCATTAATAAAAGACCGAACCATTTTGTTTATGGCTGCCGGAGTCTTCTGCTATTTTGAAACATTCGAGATTAAATCTCTGTTCCAAAAACTCGCCAACACATATCCTTCAGCCCATGTTCTCTTCGATGCCATGTCGTCCAAATTGTGGATATCACTGACAAACCGGGCTATCCTTCGACAAAGTGGGATGGATTCCTCAGTTCTCATGAAGTGGTATATGAAAAAAGCTTCCCATCTCAAAAAGTGGGTGGAAACAATCAAAGTTATCGAACAATATTCCATGTTTTCTAGAGTCCCAATCAAGGACGAATGGAGCAAAAAACTGGTTTGGGACATAAAAATGGCACGCCGCCTGCAAATGTACAAAATGATGCATGTGCAGATCTGACTAAAAAAAACGGATCGTAAATTAAGGTTTATTGTCTCTTTGGACTCTAGCAGCAGGATTTTTTGGTAGTTTGGCTTTCATCTTTTTCTTAATATCACTAAATTCCTGATCATCCGCTAAATTCTTCCATTCGTGGGGATCGCTCTCCAGATCATAAAGCTCCTCACCTCCATCCGCATAACTGAGATACCGCCAGTTTTCCCAACTGACTGCCAAATCGCCAGTAAAAACCGTTGTGACCGCAGGATAATCCCAATTCCTATTCGGATTATTGAGAAGTGGGGCAAGACTATTGCCACTGATATCACTCCGATTGGGCAGGCCGCAGACATCGAGAAGGGTTGGGTATATATCCTGAAGGCTTACTGCCCGGCGACAGCGTGATCCGTTCCGTGATCCTTTCGGCAGGCCCGGAGCTCCCTTTGGTACGGATATCATGAAATGGACATTAGAAATATTTTCCCAGAGGGCATACTTGCGCCAGTGCGTTTTTTCTCCGAGCTGCCAGCCGTGATCCGACCAGAGGACTATCACTGTGTTATCGGCGTAGGGACTCCTATCGAGAAAATCTAAAAGACGGCCCAACATGGCGTCGGCATATGTGATGGACGCCAGATACGCCTGAACGGCCTCTTTCCATTTGCCATGTTGAATGACCCGGTCGTGGTATTTGACTTTCTGGCGCTGGATGAGCTGAATGGCTGCTTCGGGAAGATCATTTAAATCATCTTCTCTGATCTCCGGCAGTTTTACGGTATCCAAAGGGTACCTTTCAAAATATTTTTTCGGAACAAACCAAGGAAGATGGGGACGGTAGCGGCCGCAGGCAAGAAAGAAGGGGCGGTCTAAAGACCTTTGCAGTTGTTCTCCTACCCAAGCGACACTTTTATAATCTCCCGTATCCTCGTCCGGCCGGTCATGCCCCCACCAGTCGAATTCCCTGTACATGTCCTCGTAATAGGGCATATTTGCCGGCCTATCATCAGGATAGATGTATGGCGGGAAATGTTTTGTTTTTGAAGGGAAATAGTCCTCCCATGACTTTGGATCGGGAAAGCTGTTGTGAAAAATCTTGCCCGCTCCTGCAGACCAATATCCATGTTTTGTAAAATACTGAGGGATAGTCACAGCCTCTGGGATGTACTCCCGCCAAGGCACCCAATTTTCATATATCCCGGTCCGGTAAGGGGGAAGCCCGGTCATCAGTGCGGTCCGAGAAGGATTGCATGCAGCGGCTGCCGTGTAGGCATTGGTAAAAGTCACACTTCTCCTGGCTAAACGCTCAAGGTTTGGAGTGAAGGCTTGGGGATGGCCTCCAAGGACACTGGACCAATCGTTGAGGTCATCGATGGCTATAAAGAGAACATTCGGTTTATCGATCCTCTGGGATTGCCGACATTTTCCCAATGTCGTTCCCACTGCACCTATGCTTAGGGCAGACAAAAATTCCCTTCGGGTCAATTTCATTTTTATTTTTTCCCCGGAGGCATGTTGGTCAAGAGGTATCGGGTCAGGAGGCTGAACAAATGTCTTGTCGTGTTTTCTCCTTCTGAAATGCCATGGCTCCGGTTGGGGTAGGCCATCATAGTAAAAACCTTGTTGTTTTTGACAAGCTCGTTGACCAGCCGCTCGAAACTTTGGTAATGGACGTTGTCATCCCCCGTTCCATGGACAATCAGAAGATTACCTTCCAGATTATGGGCATGCGTGATGGGAGATCCATTGGTGTAACCCTCCTCGTTGTCGGCAGGGAGTCCCATATATCGCTCCTGGTAGATCGTATCGTAGAGAAGCTGGTGGCTCACAAAGGCGACGGCCATTGCGGTATTGTACAGCTCTGGATAACGGAAGATCATGTTTAAACTCATCTGTCCTCCGCCGCTCCATCCCCAAATACCGACACGTTTGGGATCGATGTAGGGTCTGTCTTTGAGCATTTGCCGCAGAGCCGCAGCTTGGTCCTGGGCAGCCAGGATTCCCACCTGCCGGTATATACTCTTTCTCCAAGCTCGACCGCGAGGAACATTTGTCCCCCGGTTGTCCAGGCTTGCAATAATGTACCCCTTTTGATTCAAGAGCAGGTACCACAGGTAATTTCTCCCTCCCCAGCTGTCACGCACAGTGGATCCGGCCGGCTCTCCGTAGACATAAAACAAAAGCGGGTATTTTTTCTTAGGATTAAAATCAGAAGGCCGCATCATCCAGCCATCGAGTTCCACATCGCCGATGTCCACACGAAAAAATTCGGATTTTCCTCTGGCCAAACCTTTAATCTTAGCAGTCAATTCGCGGTTGGCGGCCAAGGTACGGATAGTTTTGTGAGTGGAAAGGTCGATCAATTCGATCTGAGGAGGAACGCCAAAAGAACTCTTTGTATGGATGGCCCATTGAGAGTTGGGAGAGATCTGATAACTGTGGGATCCGATTTCACGGTCTGGAGTTAACCGTTCAATTTTCCCGCCGCCGTCGAGTGTTGTACGATAAAGATACCGCTGAGTGGGATTTTTTGGACAGGCGATAAAGTAAACCCAACCACCTTTTTCATCGACGGACAACAGAGCGACAACATCGAATTCGCCAGGGGTCAAGAGCTGTTGACTGCCTTTTGCCGTGCCCACCCGGTAAAGATGCTGCCAGCCGTCACGCTCGCTCAGCCAGAGAAAGGATCTGCCTGAATCGATCCAAGTAATATTTTGCACATTCACCCAGGCATCATCATTCTCGATCAGCACAGTTCGGACCTCTCCGGTCCCGATGTCTCCTAGCATTACAGAATCCATATTCTGGAGCCGGTTTAACCATTGCAAAACAATTTCCTTGGAATTCACCCATTCCATCCGTGCGATGTAGTGATCACGAGAATTGATTCTTGACGGATCGAACCAGAGTGGCTCCCCTCCGCTTGAGTCAATGACACCAATGCGGCAGGCTGAATTAGTCGTTCCAACCTTGGCATGCCTAAAAGTAATTGTTTTAGGATAGAGAGAATCCGTATTGTTGATCATTGTGAATTCCCCGACCCTGCTGCTGTCGAACTGCCAAAAGGCAATGTGATTTCCGTCCGGGCTCCAGCGGAATCCATCGCGGATGCCAAATTCTTCCTCATAGGTCCAATCTGAGGTCCCATTAATAGTAGTTTCGGAACCGTCAAAGGTCAGCTGTTGGATAAGTCCCGTACTCAGAGTTTCTACAAAAATGTTGTTTTTGACGACATAGGCCACTCGATCTCCCTCTGGAGAAAATTTGGCAAACATAAGAGAGGACGGATCAGCCCTCCCTCCCAATTGGCTCAGTTTTTCAGTGGCCAAATCCAATACCCAATAGTCCCCTCTGGTGTTTCGCCGCCAGACTCTCTGGCTGTTGGTGAAAATCAACAGTTTTTTCATTCCCTTTGACCAGGAATAGCCCTGAACAGCCAAAACTTCCGATTCTCCGGCCGGCACGAGCAGCTTGACGGAGATGAGAATCTCTCGTTTCCCTGTTGCAGGATCGTATTTGACGATATCCCTACCTCTATCCACACTCTGTGAGGATTCAAGCTTCGTATATCCTGAACTGTCTTCAAGCCACTGCACACCGCCGAAACGTTCACCACCAAACTCCCCGTCCAAAAAGATCCGATCCAATGTCAGGAAAGCAGAATCCTTTTGCCCTCCTTCTAACAAAGTGCAAACACAGACAAGTGTGAAAAGAAATAACAAAACAATTGACTTAGATAATGTTG
>CAZLLG010000240.1:0-6011 GCA_964560275.1 uncultured Eubacteriales bacterium
AGTGCAGGAAGTGGTTATTAGAGCAACTGATTCGTAATCAGTAGGTCGGGGGTTCAACTCCCCCTGCTGGCTCTCTATGTCTTATTGTTGAAGGCCTCGAACGCGGGCTTTTTTACTGAGTTTCTCCAGATATTGTTGGATTTCCGCATCAGATTTTCCTTGAAAATCCATCTTTTTGTCTATACCTATAACTGCTCCGATCAATACTCCTGCACCTCCAGCAATGGCCGCATACCCAAGAAAACCTATCCTGCTTTGTGTTACTGGATTTTCCTCCCAATGAGCCTGATCATCATCTACTATTTCAGTTCCCTTGAGGCCCTCCACTGCTGCACCGCCTAGTACACCAAGAAGACCCAATTCAAGCATTCGGTGTTTGTTATGAACCTTGATTATCTTTACTGCACTAACTGGCAATGACAGATCTGCTTGAGATTCTTCATCCAATAATAAGAGTGAATCTTTTTTGACTGAGATAAGTTCACCGATTAATATATTCCCATCATTTTGTTCGATTGACAGCTTGATTCCTTTCCTTCCCTGCTGTGCTGTCAAATTTCCTGAAAGTACTGCCAGGCAGAAAACCAGAAACAATGCCATAGACTTTTTCCCTGAAATACTCATTTTAGCCTCCAACTTAATTCCATTTTAACAAAAATATAAAAAAAATAATATGATTTTCTATCCAAACTAATAAAAAAACATAAAATTATTGAGCTTATTCTAAATAATTTTTTTTAGAATTTCAAATAAATTTATATATTTTTTTTTGATTGGATTCTGACCTGTTTATTTTTCCGATTCCTTTTGTTCTCCTTTAACATATTTGTCGAAAAATCCAAGCCAACGAGTCCACATATCCAAATAAGTTTCCTTGCAGCGCGGTCCATGTGATTCGAAGGGATAGATGTAGAGCACAGCCTTTTTTCCAAGACCCGTAAGGATTTGCATATAGCGCTCGGATTGGATCAGGAATGTCCCTGTATTATTGTCAACTGCCCCATGGTACATGAGAAGGGGAGTGTCCATATGGTCCGCTTGAAAAAAAGGTGACATCTCAAGGTAAACATCTTGAGCTTCCCAGATGTTTCGGCGCTCCCTCTGGAAGGTCATGGGTGTTAAGGTCCGATTGTAAGCTCCGTCACCTGCAATCCCAGCTTTGAAAAAGGGTGAGCGAGATAGGATATTGGCGGTTGCGAAGGCCCCATAGCTGTGCCCGCCGTGTCCTAGCTGGTCGACGTCCACATATCCCATTTCATCCACTCTCCGGATAGCGGCATACATAGAGTCAACAAGATGGGCAATAAAATTGTTGTTGTATGTATTGCCCGTGCCGATAATAGGGATATCAGGCTCAATGAGAGCATATCCCTGTGAAAGCCAGACGTCGGAGGCATTCCGATAGCTGAATCTGGTAAAGGAATTGAGATTGACCGACCGGATGGTTGAGGTTTCATAGTCCTTATTGGAGGAGTATTCTCTGGGGTAAGTCCAAAAGACACCAGGAAGTCGGGTTCCCGGCTGGTAGTCGGGGGGAAGCGAGATAGTACCTCTAATCTTCAGTCCATCCCTCCGCGTGAATTCAAAATCCTCCCGTTTGCAGTTGGCAAATTCCGGATAAGGATTCTTGTTGTTGGTGAGATTTGTCAGAGAGCCGTCCGTGGTCCAGAGCCAACTGTCCGGGAAAACCGTTTTAGATTCCCGGCTGATGATCATACTGTTTAGATCTCTATCCAGCGGAGTTAGGGGACGTTCGAATATATCCGAGGAACCCTCAAACACCCGCTCCTTACTTCCGCTTAATATTTCGATACTATCTATAAAGGGTCGAGGTTTGAAGTCTTCCTGGTATCCCTGGCTTTGCAGGTAGATGTGATTATCTCCTTCTGAGGTTAGAGCATACCTTAATCCGTTTCCATTCATCCGGACCATTATACTGCCGGGAAGTTTGATTGGATCCTGGGTTTCGATCTTTTTGAGAAGGAAGTGTTTCTGGGGTGGAGACTGCTCCAGATCAAAGGCTACGATATGGGTTCCTGTTTCACAGTTTTCGTCCTCTCCACTGAGCTGAGTGAATGCGTAACGTCCATTTCTTGAATAGGACATGCTGCCGAATCTCTGCTTGCTGAGGACTAGGACCTCGGCTTTTTCCAGATCAAAGGGTGGAGTCAGGAGCATCAGACGGTCCATCCTTGGGGCACTTTCCTCTTCTTCCTCCTGTGGTTCTTCCTCCTCCTTCTTTGCCTCCGGTCTCGGCTCTTGCATGAGCAATGAGAGTCCTTTTCCATCAGGCCGCCAGAAGACATCTCGAGGTTGCTTGGAATCTCCTCCTCCGCCCCTGCCTCCTGATGATCCTTCCCTGAGAGGATTTTTTATCAACGTTGATAAAACTTTTCCAGTCATATCCAGAACCTGCTGTTCCCGGGGAAAACTGGAATAGCTGACTATATAGGAAAACGGTCTTGTCATCTTTCCTGCATAGATATATTTTCCATCCGGGCTGAGCGATAAACTCGTATACATGGACGGTTCGCCGATCAATCGGGCTTTTTTCCCCGCTGTCAGCTCAGCAATTTGGGATGTGGTGTAATATTCGAGAAGATTCTTGTCGTGTTCTGTGCGGAGAAGAAAGGGGTAGGTGGGAGTGGTAGCAGGTTTTTTCCGTGTATGTCGGATGAGGGGCGTTGAAGGAATAGGGTTGTCGATGGGTTCAGGGCCTCTGTCGGGCGGAACCAGAAGCGTGATAATGGATCCTGATGGAGTCCACTGGAGTATTTGAGAAGGAGGGCGTGTCCCTCGTCTGGAACCTCCCCCCCCTGCTAACGTGGCCATCACAAAAGACTTGTCGAGAGCTTGGGCTTTTCCGCTTTTGACATCCGCAGTCCAGACTTGTGTGCCTTGAGGGAGATGAGCCAAAAAGGCAATCTTTTTCCCATCGGGAGACCAGATCATATCACTGACAAAAGCATTTTCAGGGACCTGAATTTTCCAGCTTATTTTCTGCTCTATCGAATAGATCTTTACGCCTCTGTTCCCATAGGTGGATGAACGCCATGACCGGTTGACATCCGGACAAATCTCAAGCATTCCCAATCTGAGTGTTCTCTGTGTCATAAGTTTTAGGGATGAAAAATAATCACTCAACGGGATCATAAAATGTATCCCATCAGGACTGATGTTGTTGAGAGTGTCGATGTGTCCATCCCGGTTCATAAAGTCCTGGACCAATTCCGTTGGCAACAGATAGCTTTCCTCATATAGATCTTCTTCTTGTGCCCAAACCAGGGAGATGAGTGAAAATAAAATCAGACCAATAAGAATGGACTTTGCAGAAAGATGGTTCCTAAATACAGATTTCATGTTTGACTCCTTTGTGAAACATTAATTATGCGCTACCTTACTATACAAAAATCTTACAGGTCAATGGAATTAAGCGATCATTTGGGAAACCATGGAAAAAATGCACTTGTTCTTTTGGTATAGGCTTGAAAATCAACGTTTGCTTTATATTTTTTTTCCAACATAGGAATCCCGGAAATTTTTGTCAACAATAGGGTTAACAAAAGAGGGCTAAAAATAGAAATCCATCCATTATTAACTGAAAGAGCAATTAAGAAAATTCCCCACCACATGGCCGACTCGCCAAAATAGTTGGGATGCCTAGTATAAGCCCATAGGCCCTTAGTCATAATTTGACCCTTATTCTTTGGATTCTTTTTGAATTTGAGCATCTGGTAATCCCCCAATGTTTCAAACAAGAAGCCAACTAACCATAAAAAGAAGCCAACATAGTCCAGAATAGAAAGCCCGCGTTTTGGTGACAGATTGATGAGGAAAATAGGATAAGAAATGAGTAAAATCAAAAAACCTTGAAGCCAATAGATTTGGAAATAGCTCCGGACCAGAAACCATCGGCCCCAATCCTTTCGCCACTGCACATATCTGAAATCCTCTCCCTTCCCCTTTTTCCTTATTGCTATGTGGATGGCTAATCGTGTTCCCCACACAAAAACCAGAGTATTGACCAGTATTTGGCGGATGTGAAAGGTCTTTTCTAAAAAAAATGTAGCAACTACTACAATGATGAATCCCAGTCCCCAGGCAATATCGACGATTGAGTTATCTTTTTTTATGAGGGCAAGGACAAAGACGAGATGCATATATAAAAAAACAATGACACATAAAAAGGAAATTCCTGTAAGCATGCACAAAGACATACATGAATATTCTTACTTTTTCAATACCCTGCACATACCCAGCGTCTAAACTTGTGATTGAATATGTTATCCGAACTGAATGCTGGAACTTCTCTTTATCTGCACCGCAAAGTCAATAAAGATATTTCTTACAACTATGCTTTTGTGGCGGTCAACAGTGAGGGGAAGGGAAGTCTTCCGGCATATGCTGAGATTTTATGATTAGGGCTGCCTGTTTTTATGCACATACAACCAATTAGCGGCAAATAGAAGAATCAGAAAAATGAGGATGATAATCCACAGCTGTTTTTCACTTTTTGGGGAGAAAAAGGAGGCGCTGACCGGACTTTTATAGGAGATTTCTTTATCGATTTGAGCTTCGACCTGAGCTGCAAATTCTTTGCTCCAGGCATAGGGAGATTCCTTCAGTGTGTGACCAAAATATTTTTCCAGGATTTCATTTTCCTTAAATGCGATAAACAAATTCTGTCTTTTTTGTTTTTTGTCTTCTGTCTGAAGCGCTCTTTCATATCTTTTATCCCTTCTGAAGATATGAACTCTGATTTCATAGAGCATAGGCATTCCAATTCCCGGATGAGCCCTGAGGTATTCAGAATAGCTTTTATCTTTCCAGTCATGGAGAACCTGCCCGTACTCATGGGCATTAATTTGGTCAATACTGAGCAGATCTTCTATAGTCAAGCGTGAATAAAAAGTTCCAATTTCAGGATCTTTGTGCTTTAAATTAAATTGATTCATGACTTCTTCTTGTTGGAGGAAGGACAAAAAGGGAAGAGCGTTTGTATAGTTTTGCACCCTTTTTGGGGTATTTGAGAAGCACAGTCCGAGGAGTAGGATGTTGGCTGCGAGGTAGATGGAAACAGTTCTCAGTGAACGCGGTTGGATTTTGCGAGAGATTTCTTTGGGTTTGATTCCAAACCAGATTGCAGCCTGAAAAAGGCCGCTCGATAATGCATTGAGACCGACATCCCGGAAATCCCAGTACCTTTCCCTCACAATCCACTGTAAGATTTCATCGAAAATACCAATCAGACATCCCAATAGAAAAGCTGTAAAATAAATTGTCTTGTCTTTGATTTTGAGTTTGAAAGCGCTAAAAATGAAAAAGCCCAGAATGCCGTATTCAAGGAAATGTATGGCCTCTTCCGGCTGAGCCCACAATCCCAACGTGAAGTAAACATAGGCACATCCAATAGCAAAAAGCCAGATATAATTTGAAGCCGAGCGAATTTTTAGTTTGAATATAAGGAGATAAAGGGCCAGGAAGAAAACGATCCCAATGGAAATGAGTACGGTATAACCGAAGGGTTCTCTTCCCCATTTTTCTACGATAAACTTCTGAAATATGCGTGCAAATGGAACCGAAAGGAAAATTGCGATGGCGCAGAGAGCTACCCACAGCCAGGAAAAGACAGTGCGATATTTATTTTTCAATATTCTTTTTTATTTCTTGATTATTTGATTGTTTTTTATTATTTTATAGAAGAACTTTGACAATTTCAAAATGAATCCAATATAATTTTTTATGCTGGCTGGAGAGGAATCCTCCTTAGCCCCGCTTCCTTTTCCAAACCTTGGCGCCTCGACAGCCAGCGCCTTCTCTTTACAACCCTTATAATCACCTCAAAAAAAAGGGCCCGAAATTTAATCCGGGCCCATTTTATGTTTTGTCTGACGCTTTCTTTTCTTATTTACTCTCCTTTTTGTCTTTCTTTTTCACTTCTGTCTTTTTATCGGCTTTCTTTTTAATGATTTTTCTCGTTACATCTTCGATGTGATCTTCGAGCTCGAGAT
>CAZLLG010000241.1:0-5951 GCA_964560275.1 uncultured Eubacteriales bacterium
AATGAAGGCATATGTGTTGCCGAAAGCACCATGACAGCAATTATGGGTCGGATGAGCGCCTATACAGGACGAGCCCTGAGTTGGGACTGGGTGATGAATGCTTCTGAGCTGGATCTGTCTCCACCAAAATATGAGCTGGGTGACCTTCCAGTCAGGCCCGTGGCCGTGCCTGGTGAAACTCCTTTGGTTTAATTGATTCGGGGTGAAATACTGGTCAGAGGAGGCCAAATTTAATTTAAGAGGGAATAATGAATGATAAAGTTGTGAGTGACAAGAAAAACAGGGGCGAACGAACACCCTTTCCAGGTGTATTTTGGGTGGCCAATCTCATTGAGATACTGGAACGGTTCGCCTACTACGGCATCTATATGGGCTTTGGCGTGTATATGGCAAGCCTTGGATTCTCAAAGGGACAGTTGGGGATAGTTCAGACTCTTTTTCTGTCGATATCGTATCTGATCCCCGTCATATCAGGAACATTTGCTGATAAATATGGATTTAAAAAAGTGTTGATTGTGGCCTATTTGGCCTACCTGCCGGCCATTCTTCTTCTTTTGGTTACAAAGTCATTTTCAGGTATCGCTTTGACCATGCTCACAATCGGATTGGCCGCAGGCATTTTTAAGCCGCTTATTGCAGGGACAGTGAGGTGTGTGACGGACAAGTCTAATAAGACGCTTGGTTTTGGGATCTTTTATGCCATGGTCAATGTTGGAGGAACGTTTGGCCCCATTGTTGCAGGAAAACTACGGGCCATAACCTGGGACTATGCGTTTTTGGCGGCTGCGATTTCCATTGGGATTATGCTTGTGGTTACGATATTTTTCTATAAGGAACCTGAAAGAGAAATCGAAGGCATCACGTTAGGCCAAAAGTTCAAAGACATGGGCATCGCTTTCTCTGATTTGAGATTTTCCATGTTTATCGTTCTGCTGGGTGTCTTTTTCTGGCTGCCTTTCTGGGCCTTTTTTAATCTGTGTGCAGTCTTTGTGGAAGAGCATCTTGATACAGCACGGCTCTATCTGAATATAAAAGGAGTGTTTGGGACATTTTTTGCCAGTATCTTTTCTGATCAGGGTGATGATGGAGTCAGGCGTATTTTAGGAGAGACTGTTTCTTCAACGGGATACATCATCATTATTTTTCAGATTATTATTTCCCGAATCATAGAAAAATCTAAGGCCATCCCGACATTTCTCTTTGGGTTGTTCATGGCTGCTTTAGGGTTTGGAATTCTCGGATATTCAAAGCTTTCAGCACCGGCGTTTCTCTTCCTGGGGATATTTCTGTTTGCCGTTGGAGAGATGATCTCTTCACCCAGAATTCAGGAGTTTATCACTTGGATTGCTCCAAAGGAAAAGGCTGGTCTTTACATGGGTATGAATTTTATTGCCATCTTTATAGGTGCCACTTTGAGCGGTATTATTTATACAAGCACTCTTTACAGAATATTTGAGAATATGAATCATCCCGAATATGTCTGGTACACTTTAGCAGGGCATCTCGTTCTCGGAATCATTGTGATCTATATCTACACTAAAACTATTGGGAAATTTACGGAACGAGAAGAATAGAAAGGGAAGAGAAATATGCTTGTTCAGGAAAAGATTGCCCAGGCCGCAGATATCCTCAATGAATTGGATATCGACTGTTGGATCACCTTTGTCCGGGAGAGTTCCATATCACACGATCCTATGCTGGATTTTCTTATCGAGGCGGACGTTACCTGGCATTCTGCCTTTATCGTCACAAAATCCGGGGAAACATATGCCATTGTCGGAGAGATGGAACGGAAAGCCATTGAGGACTTGGACGTCTATACCCATATTTTGAGCTATGTCGAGGGAGTTAAACAGCACTTCCTGGAAACCATTAGAAAAATAGACCCGACCTCGATTGCATTAAATTTTTCAAAGGTCAGTGAGATCAGCGATGGGTTGACTCACGGGATGTACCTGACCCTGTATGATTTTCTTGCAGAAATCGGTTTTGAAGACAGAATTGTTTCAGCAGAAAAAATCACATCGAGTCTTAAAGCAAGAAAAACACCTTATGAAGTCGACCGCATCCGAAAAGCCATTGCCCATACACTCGATATATTCTCTCAGGTCACACCTTTTATCCAGCCGGGGAAAACCGAAAAAGAGATCGCTGACTTTATGATTCGAGAGGTGGAAAAAAGACATCTCGATTTTGCCTGGGAAAAATCTCACTGTCCGGCTGTTTTTACGGGTCCTGAAACTGCCGGGGCCCACTATAAACCCACTGATCGGCAGGTGGAGCGTGGGCATGTCCTCAACATGGATTTTGGCATAAAATTCGAGGATTACTGTTCGGATATGCAGAGAACATTCTATATTCTCGAGGAAGGGGAGGAGAAGGCACCTTCAGATGTACAAATGGGTTTTGAGACCATTGTCAAATCCATCGAACTTGCCAAGCAGGCCATCAAGCCCGGAGTCCAAGGTGTTGAGATCGATAAAATCGCGCGGGATTATATCGTCTCTCAGGGATACGAGGAGTTCCCTCATGGATTGGGTCACCAGGTGGGCCGTTTTGCCCATGACGGAACGGCGCTTCTGGGGCCGGCATGGGAAAAATATGCCCAAAAACCTTTTTTTCCCTTGGAAGAAGGGATGATTTTTACAATAGAGCCGCGATTGGAAGTAAAGGGGCGTGGAGTTGTGACCATCGAGGAGATGGTTGTTATTAGAAAAGAAAAAGCGGAATATCTGGCTGAGCCGCAGAAAAAATTACTGTTGGTTGAGTGATAGAGAGTTATTCTCGTTCCTCATAGATTTTTTCCCATTTTTCGACAATGCCAGCGAGTTTTAAGTTCAGTTTTTTTCCGCTTCCGTGAATCGGGCGCAGCTCTTCAGCCAGTTCAGGATAACTTTTACAGTCCAGCCATGTTGAAAATGTATCCGTGTCAGAAAGGGGTTGTATTGTTTTGGGATTGGCCGTTCGAAGCGCTTCTATAAGACCTGAGAGATCGAATATTTCGACATCATCTATGATTATAGGAGTCTTTTCCATACGTAAAATTTCTTTTTTCAGTTGGCTTTTCAGGACTGAGATCATCTCCTGTCCAGTGATGTGCATGGGCCGCAGGCGGTCTCCCAATTCTCTAAAACCATGCATGTACAGCCATGTGGAAAAAAAATCTTTTCGTCCATAATTTTCAAGGATATGTCTCAGTTGATCGGATTTCAATGTTTCTTTTTGAGCCCGTTTTATTATCTTGTATAAGTCGGTAATGTGTTTGGCCCTATAAAGCTCCTCCCCCTCCGCATCAGCGACCAAGAAATCCCCGATACCTGTGTGATCATAGATATAGTTTTTTAGAGTCTCGGTGCTCCCGGGATCCCCTTTGGGAAGGATATAAGCCATATCTTTTAAATCTTCGGCCTCTTTGGCCTTAGACGCAATAATAGTGGGAATCCGCGGGTAGAATGTATTGACCAGCTTGATAAGATCGACACCCGCATTGCTGCGCTGTTCATGGCCGCGGGGATAGAACACGTCTGTGATTAGGCAAACCACATCGTCACCGTGTCCTTTGTCTAGATAGGAGTTTTTGTCGATGTCAGATTCCAGTTTAACTCCAAAGAGAAACTGGAGTGTTTCCTCAAATGTGCGGGTAACTTTGACATCGGCGCGCTGTCCGATGATGTCATAAAGCACAGGCAAAAATTGAGAAAACCAGCGCGGTTCATCATCGACAATTAAAAATATGAAGCGTCTCTCCTGAGAATAGTGTTCGATATTGAGGAGATCCTCTGCACATCTGACTACGGCTGTGATAATCTGGTTTGGGATGTATTTTGTCTGGTTGAATGCAAAAATTAGATCGGCATCACCAGTATATGGGAATTTTTCAAGGGCTTCGGACGGGGGAGTTCTATGTATTTGATCGTTGGAGGAGAGGAGGACCACAACGGCATCTGTATTGTTCTCATGGATTTTCTTAGAGTCGAGAAATGTCATTGACGTGTCGTCGAGAATAAAAACCGAAGCCTTCTCTGAAATGAAATCCGAAACAGATAAGGGATCGGATAACACGATACAGTTGATCCACGGCATTTCTTTTTCGATTATTTTTCTGGAATTTCTCACCTTTTCATCTGCAGAAAATAGAATGACGTTTGTGATTTTTTTTGGATTAATGATTCTGGGGGAGAAGGAGAAATTTGCTGTCATGGGATTATCCTTTCGACATGACGATGCATTTTTGCTTGGTTGAGTCAGCATAGATAGTCGCATTCTGTGGAAATTTTAAAATATATATGGGTTCATTAAAGTTGGGTGGAGAAAAAAACCAAGGATCGATTTTGTCTTTTGAAGGAATGATGAAGGAGTAAATGACATTGTTCCCAGCTAAGTTTGTAAGAAAATGTGTCCCCTGGGTTCCGTACATTCTTGTCTGGATTCTTTTCTGTTCCTCATCAAATCCGCCCTGAATCATATAAAGAAAGTGACTTCCGTATATCCCACCACTCATGTTGGCTTCATCAGAAACGGGTTCTGCTCGGCCGGCAATGTCCACTCCATATTCAAAAATCGCGACCGCTCCATCCACGTCCTTATAATCGACAAAAATTCCCCAGTTTTTGTTCTTGCTCCCTAGACGTCCGGGGACGATGAGAATATATTTTTCCTTACCTTCGAGCATTTGCGTGTTGATTTCAGAGATTTTCCTGGAGATAACATCATGCTGAGTTTTGGAGTAGATGAACGGGGAGACCACAACCGCCGATTTTATGCCCCGAATAACGCCATGGCCCTGTAGGTTTTGTGTGGACAGATAGGTGTGTTTTGCCTGTTCAGGAATTTGAATAGATCTATATTTCAGCTCTGGAAGTTCTGTCAGCTGGACAATATGAATAATTCCGCAATCTTCCTTTTCTTTTTCGAGGTCGATGTTAAAAGTGAATTCGATTTGATAGTGTGAAGAAATATTCGATGAGATGATCTCCATGCACTCGAGGAGATGACTTCTGAACTTAAACCGGTCATTTTGGACGAGCTCTTCGAATGTCACTATATTCTTGTGTGTCCCTACGAGCTTGGTGTGCTTTCTGTCTGCAAACCTGATATGAAGTTTGCTCATGGTCTCCAACTCATTTCCCTCAAGTCGTTCATTTTTTGTCATATTGATGGTGTAAAAGTATTTTTGTCCCTTTCCAAGGAGTTCGAGTGGGAGAGGATTTTTTATAGTGGCCATGGAGATGACTGGGAAATCATCGAGAACAGTGGAATAGCCATGCCCAAATGCAATTCGTGCAAATCCTTCCTCAGGATTTTGAGTTTTGAGAGCGTGGACAAAAAAGGAGTTGGCGACACCGGAAACCAAAGGAGAATAGGTCGGCCCAGCGAGTGTCTTGATATGAATTCCTGGAATGGGATTGATGACGATAGCCATTTTTTCCTGGGAGTTTGATGCCTGAAGAGATATAAAATCTTTATAAATAAAAA
This sequence comes from uncultured Eubacteriales bacterium, assembly GCA_964560275.1. GTDB lineage: Bacteria > Acidobacteriota > Aminicenantia > Aminicenantales > Aminicenantaceae > JAUWVG01. The sequence goes on from CAZLLG010000241.1 coordinate 5,476, forward strand.
AAATGGCTTGGATGAACTGATTGAAACGCGTGGGAAAATGAATATGATTATTCGGAAGCATGAAGGATGTGTTTTCTCCGGCATGCACGGAACTTTTTCCTCCAGGCAGGATACAGGCTTCATCTGTTGCTGAGGAACGCACACTGATCGGAATATCACCTAGTTGTTTAAGGATAATTGCAAGGGTTTCGAGCTCTTCTTCTCCGAATTTTTCTCCAAGCTCGCGAAACCGGTCATAAAAAGTTGTCGTGAGGATTCTGGTACTGAGTTTGTGAGCCTTAGGGATGTTACATTCGTTAATTTTGACAAGTCCAGCACCTTTTCCACCGAATTGACCGGTGCCGTAGATTTTTACATCTCCGATCCTGTCGACAGCTGTGACACTCATCCCAATCCATATTATAAAGAAGGAAGCCCCTCATAACAAGAATCGGGTCCTGGCTTTGAAAAAATGGGGACAGTCCCTAATTAAAAAT
>CAZLLG010000242.1:0-5937 GCA_964560275.1 uncultured Eubacteriales bacterium
GGTCCAGACATCATAGGTATCGCGGTCAATCACCGCACTCGACTGATGCATTTCCTCACGAAACCACTGAAGCGTCTCCTTCGAAGCCAAAAAATGTTCTCCATCGTAAATATCTCCATACAGATCGCCACCCAATCGATCCCCCCGTGCTTCGATACCCTTGACCATCCGGAGGGCCATACCGCAAATCTCGTTATCCAGAACAAGTTTTTCCAGGCTCTGACAGCTCTCGAAATTCAGCATGCCCGGACCGGAAATGACGTTCGCTCCCGCTAGAGCTGCAATGAGCGCTCCCATTCCTGTCTCCAATCCCGCCTGTCCATCGACAATTTTGGCGTCGGAAAGTCCCATGTAGTTATGAGTAGGAAGTCCCAGATGTTTTCCGATCTGAGCATAAGAGGCAGCGATCATCATCGTCTCCACAGCCCCCATGGGAGTCGTTCCTTTCTGCATATCAAAAGCCGCGGGAGAACCACCAAAAATGATCGGCGATCCCGGGTGGGCCAATTGGTGAATGACAATGCCACTCAGGTTTTCAGCCGTCAACTGAACCAATGCCCCAGCCAGTGTTACAGGAGATGTGGCTCCGGTCAATGGCATGGATATCAACTCAGCCGGAATCCCAGCCTTGGATGCATCGATGAGATTCTGACAGGTCAGGTTGCTCCATTTTAATGGCGGTGAAGGGCAGCAATCAAAAATCGCAAGAGGCTTCTCTCTCAGCGCACCTTCACTTCCACGGACTGCCACCAGCATATCTTTCATAATCTCAAAACTCTCCACAGCAAAAGTACCGGTCACTACTGGTTTCTTGCTGAACTGCAGGCCGATATAGAGCCGATATCTGTCCTGCATGGCTTCAGGGACATCGAAGGAAATCATCTCCGTACTCTGTGCAGCAATATTGGGAAGGGCATCTGTCAATGTAGAAAAACGGACGAGATCCCTGGTTATTGGTTCCCTTTCTTCCAAGGTAACCGGATCCAAAATCGTCAAAGCCCCAGAGCCAGGATCAAAGTGAATTGCATCTCCCTCAAGATTCATCGCCAGATCGCCGCTACGGTCATACACCTTGATGGAATGAGGGGTGGTTTTTAATGCCTCTTCGATAAGGTTTTCTTTGAACAATACCGTTTGCCCTTTACATTCGCATCCTGCTTCTGCGAGAAGCCGTATCGCTTCATCATTCTCCACGAATACGCCCGTTTTACCCAGAACATCCAATGCTTCTGTAACAATCTGTTCAATAAACGGTTCGGACAGCATGTCCAGTTTTGGTCTTCTTGTTTCTAACATCGCATCCTCCTTCATGAGTGTATATCGTATATCATAGATAATATATAATCTGAATTTACTTTTTCATTTTAGGCCCATCCTAATTCACTTGAAGGTTGTTTGGTAGCAACTCTATCAAGTTGGATCAGATCTGTTATTTTTCTTTATGCCCTTTAAACCCCTTTGATTTATCAATCCATTGACCTGTGATGTTTTTCTTATGCGCTTGTCTTGCAAAAGCTGTCATTATTTCAATGAAAAGAGGATGTTCATCAGCAATATTGGTTTTTTCTTCAATGTCCTTGTTTAAATCGTACAGCTCAAAGGGAGTTTTTTTGTCGGGCTTTATCCCCTTATAGTTGCCCATTCTAACGGCAGTCTGGTTTTCGTATTCCCAGTAAAGATATTTATGTTTTTTCTGTGTTCTCCCAGCTTTCTCTTCCCCCAGCAAAGTAGGGACAATGGAAATCCCATCTACATTCTTCGGCAATTTAGTTCGGGCGAGCTCGGCCAAAGTAGGCATTACGTCGGGAAAATACCAGAGAAAATCGCTCACCTGTCCTGATTCTATTGTCCCAGGCCTCCAAACCACCATGGGAATACGAAGACCCCCCTCATAAAGTTCCCTTTTCCCGCCGCGGAATACTTTGCCGGTTTTAGGATTTAAATTTGGACCAAAAAATCCATGCGGATAAGGAGGTTGTTCCGGCTTTGGTTTCGACGGATCGCCATTTAAAAAATAGGGCTGTCCTCCATTATCTCCACAGATGAAAATGAAAGTATTGTCTGCAATTTTTTCTTTTTTCAGCAAGGCTACAATCTCGCCAATTTGACGGTCAATCATGTTGACCATAGCCGCATAAACTTTTGCATCATTGGGAGTTCGTTGTCCTGCTGTCCAGGATTTATCCTTATACAACTTCCAGGACGGTTCATCTTCAGGTATTCCCCACAGCCCATGGGGAGGCGTCCAGGGACAATAACAAAAGAAAGGATTTTCTTTATTTTCTTTAATAAATTTTTTTGTTTCTTTGACAATAAGATGATGAGCAAATTGTTTGCCTATATAGAAGTCTCCGGTATTCCCTTCCAAAGCGACTTTTTGGCCGGTCCGAACCAAATAATTCGGAAAATAAGAATGAGCGTGCACTTGATGATAATATCCAAAAAACGTATCAAAACCGTGAAGTTCTGGGACACCCGTTGTTCCTCTATCTCCTAGTCCCCATTTGCCAAAACCGCCTGTTTTATATCCGGCCTGTTTCAAGACCTGAGCAATAGTGATGTCTTCTCTGCGCAGAGCCAAGTCCCCTGCATTTTTCCTGACTGTTGTATGCCCTGTATGCTGTCCTGTCATCAGAGTACTTCGCGTTGGAGCACAGACAGGACTGCCTGCCAGAGCCTGAGTAAAAGACATTCCTTCTTTTGCGATTTGATCAATATTGGGAGTCTTTAGTTTTTTATTCCCCATACATGACAGTTCAAAATATCCAAGCTCATCCAAAATAAAAAACACAATATTGGGAGGTTTGGAGCCGTCTTTTTCTCTTATCTCAAGAAATTTATCAACATCCCTAATCCCCTTTCCTGAAAGACGGGAAGAGAAAAGACCACCGGCAGATAACATTGCACCTTCTAAAAATTTTCGTCTTTTCATTTATTCCACATTAAAAATAATATTATCAATCTTGTATAAAAAATACGCTGAATTTTTTTATTTGAGGAGTGGCAACTGCTTCAGAAATAATCAACCGGATCTTTTTTGTTAAGACCGGTTCAAACTGTTGAATACGTTTATGTCCGATACAGAGCCCTTCACATATGGTTTCCCAATTCTCATTTAAATAGGCTTGAATCAAATATTTGCGTACACGTTCACCATTCTTGATGTTCTCCTGGATGACAATTTGATTGACAGTTTGATCCTTAGGTAAATCAAGTTCTATTATTTTTCCCTTGCCGGATGCTGAAGTTAAAGGATTTGAAAACCTGCGCTCTATCTCTTGGCCCCACTCGGTTAGTCTTTGAACGTCAGGTTCGGGCAGCAATCCATCGGGATCAGGAGTCAATCCAATAATCAGTGTAGAATTCCGTCCCACAGACTTATGGTACATTTCCATTAACTTCTCCAACGGTTCAATGTGGTCTTCATCGCCCGGTTCCCAGAACCATTCGTGCCGGCCGTTATATCCCCGGAGAGGGGCATCGCTCATGGCAGGCATCCAATATTGTCCATAAGGATCGCCATGTTTGAGCAGCTGTATTCGTTCAGCCTGTGTATCTCCACCATGGGAAAAGGGACGTGGAAATGTTGCCCAACACGGATAAGGAACCGTGCCTGATTCCGATCCTCCCCATCGTGCTTCGGCAAGCTGCAGGTTGTGATAAAATAGACAATTGGGCTGGAGTCTTTTTACGATGGGCAAAACATCCGGGGCCCCATTATTGGGATGATCGGCACCTCCATCGAACCAGATCTCAAAAAGTTCTCCGTATCGGGTGCAAAGCTCCGTAACCATCCCCTCACACATTTTTCGATAATAGGCCTGACGTAAATCACGAAATTTTCCCTTTCCGACAACCTGAAAATTGTAGACTCCGAAAAATGAATTCCATCGGATTCCAATATAAATACCTGGCTTAACTCCATACTTTCTGCATGACTGGACAAAATCTTTGACTATATCACCTTTCCCATCGCGCCATTTCACTGCTTTTAGACAATAGGGATTCACATCGCTTTGATACAGGGCAAATCCGGTTTCGTGAGTGGCTGTAAGAATTGCAAATTTGGCCCCGGCAGCCTTGGCGGCCCGGATCCATTGATCTGTATTGAGGTGTTTTGGTTTAAATATCTGGTAATCAGGAATTGGATTTATACGGTTAAAGCCCTGCCTGTATTTTTCTCCGTCAAATACATGAAGGTCGTACGAAATAAGCACGCCCAGTTCGGCCTCCTGCCACGCGAGCTGACGTTCGTTAGGAACAGGGATAGTATCGTTTTTGGATTGTGAAAATATATTGTAATTCAAGACCACCAAAACCAACACTGCAAAACCATAACGTTTCGATATTTTATTCATTTGCATTTATTTCTATCCGTTCTCCCGGTGACGTTATAATTTTCAGGATTTCCCCTTCTTCTACAATTTCACCCCCGGTTATTTTTAATTTAATTTGTCCAAAGGGATTTTCCAGTTGGATCAGCCCCCCCTTTTCTGCAAGAATTTTTATCCCGACAACATTCCCTGATTTTTTTTCAGCATCGATCACAAAAGCCCCCACCGCCCGCAAACCAGAAAAACTCACATCCTCCCAACTTGTCGGGACTGCCGGAAAAATACGGACTACTCCGGTATGGCTTTGGAGCAGCATTTCCTGGATTCCTGACGCAAAGGCAAAATTCCCTTCCAGAGTGAACGGCCGGTATTTATACCTGGAATACCCTCTGTTGTGCTGTTCCCCATTGACATGAAAACTGTTGGGCAAACAGAAATTTTCGGCAAACACACGCAAAATTTCAGCCGCCTTATCCCCTTTAAAGGCCCGAGCATACAAATTTCCCAGCCAGCTGAACGAGTATCCCACCCACCAGTCGGAGCCAAATTTTTCGAGATCTTTGAGTGTGGCTTCTATAATATTTTGTTCATTTTCACCGTTGCTCCAATCAATGATTCCAAGGGGATGCCAGCCCATTAAGTGTGAAAAATGGCGGTGAGACACTTCGTAGGGATAATCTGGAGCAAAAGCCAGCCCGTTGTTCTCCCCGGCTAAAGCCAGATGAGGCCATTCATTCAAAACTAGAGTCCACCTTTTCGCCTCGTCCTTTTTCCCTAGTTCAAAGGCCATTTCTGCTGCTTTTTCGAACGTAAACCTTATGAGGGCTAAATCGAAGTTGGTGGTTTCTCTAAACCAGGCATCGATCCTGTTATCGTTGATTTCAGGGCTTGAACTGATAGGAAGTTTGCGTTGTCCATCTTCTTTTTTTATAGAAATTTCATCCAGATAGATGGCCACATCCTTTATCCAGGGGTAGGCCTTTTCCTCTAAAAAACTGAAATCTTTAGAATAGATCCAGTGAAGGTAGAAATGCTGCCCCAGCCACGCCGAAACGGTTGGCCCGAACGAATACTGGATCCACCCTCCCATAGGTTCTCCTTTTAATGTGGTCACTCCTGGAACGTTCAAACCGTTGGTTCCAAAATAGTTTCGGGTGTATCTCTTAAACGTTTCACGATTTTCCCAAAGCCAGTTGAGAAAACCTTCCTCCAAGTCGAGATGGTTACCCGAGTAGGATGGCCAATAGCTCAACTGCGTGTTTAAATCGTGATGAAAATCTCCTTTCCAAGGTGGAAGTTTGCCGTGATCGGCGGTCCATACAGCCTGCAGCGATATGGGAGGAGTGTTGGCCCTTGCTGCAGAGCCAAATTTATACAGATCCATATAGTACTGATTTTCTAAAATTGAATCCGGCAAGGAAATCGATGATTTCGCCCAGAAATTATTCCACCAATTGTTATGTGATTTCAAACTGTTTTTATATCCCTTTTTTAAACCTTCTTGAACAATTTGTTCGGCTCTTTTACTTGTTTTGTTTTCAGAAAACGTCGAGGAAATGGACCAGCAACCCTGAATGTTCTTTTTACCGGCATTTTTCCATTC
>CAZLLG010000243.1:0-3558 GCA_964560275.1 uncultured Eubacteriales bacterium
TAAACCGGAAATTATTGCTTTGCTCAATCCGGAAGTTATCGCGTTGCTGCAACAACTGAAGGGATTTACAGATTAAACCAGTAGCTCACTTTGATCATAAAAGCATTATTGGATGAGGCACTGAAGAGGCCTTTGAGGTCATCTCCGATATTGAGCCGCCCTTCATAGGCATAGTCGTTTAAACCATTGGTCCAGACAAGGAAGATCGTTGAACCTGGCAAATATTCCCACCTGACGACAAAATTCAGCCGGAACTGGCGAAAATTGAAATCCGGATCACGGATGATAAATTCTTCACCGGATAAATCCGGAGGTAGGAGATGATAATACCCATTCGAATAGATACTGTCCTGGTCACTAAATATATGCCAGCGGTTTTCATAAGAAGCCGCGCGGGGTTCGATGACTTCTTTAAATTCATTGTAATCGCCAGCGGAAATATAGGGTTGGGTGTAAAGCTGGAGGCTTAAATTAGGTGTGATGGAGTAGTTGAGTCTTAAGGTTAATGACAGGACCGTCTGATCGATACGGCTGAGAATATACCGCGTGATGGGACCAATGGTTCTTTTTGTCAGATACTGGAGCCGACGGAAGCCATCTGAGTAGCGGGGAGAGAGACTGATATACAGCCGGCTTGAAGGGCGAATTGTGAAGCTCGAAGAAAGACTGGTCGTGATAGCTCCGTTATCGGAGTAACTATAGCTTCCCCTGAAACTCATAAAGAAATTTCGTCTCGAGTCAGTGGTCAGACTGCCACTTAGTGACCAGTTTCCCGGCATAGTTACGGCCGGGCCGCCTCTCAATTGGGTTGTCGAAAGCCGTTCCAAAGTGCGGGAGACGCTTGAGGTTAGTCTCCAGTAATTGAGAAACCGGAAATTGGCTCTGATACTGGCGCCCGATCCGGTGCGATCCCAGGAAAAGTTGCTTGAATAATTCAAAAGGAGGCTGATATCATAGTCTCTGAAGAGTTTCCCTGGTTTGTATTCTCTGTAGTCGATCCAGAGATAACTGGTGATTGTGTCCGTACTCCGCAAATAACCCATGTCGTTAATTTCAAAACCTGGGCTGCGTGTCCGGTTTGAAAGGATCCATCTCCAGTGCCCCCCACCGATTTTAGATAGGGAGAAATAGCCGGCAAAACCTGTTAAAGAAGTCCTTGTCGGATCGAGTTCCAGATGGTCGGCATCCGGTCTCTGGAAATATCTGGCGGATGATTTCTGGGCACTGAGAATAGAATTTTCGCTTCCTCGAATATGGCTTCCGATAAAAAATCCCTTGACCTCATATCTGTCCTTTGCCCATCTGTGACGGAAGTCAAATCCACCGCTGAATGCCGCTGTTCGCAGAAAATCCAGATTTTCGGAGTTTAGGCTCCTGTTTACGGCTGTGAGAATAAATCCAAAGGCACTCCGCCCCTCTCTAAATTCTTTTTCCGCCCGTCCCAATAGATAGTTTGTGAGAGGCTCTACAATTTCTACTGAATCTGTCCCATCCCATCTTTGGATAGGGGCGTTTTCGTTTGAAGTCAGGGCTTCTAAAATTCCAATGGACCATCCCTTGGCAGTTTTGCCCGTTAATTTTAAGGCGCCGAGGATGGTTGTGTTCTCAGGTCTTTGATAGTAGCGAGCTGAGGTGGGATATCCCTGCGGAGGACGGCCAATCCTTCTCGAGTAAAACAACGACTCTCTTTCGATCTCACTGCCGAGTGAAAAATTTAAAAGGTTTCTCCCTTCGATAAAAAAGGGCCTCTTTTCGGGGAAGTAAGTTTCAAAGGCTGTGAGATTCACCTGTGCTGGATCTGCCTCAACCTGGCCAAAATCAGGATTAAAAGTGCCATCTAAGGTCAAATTGCTTGTGAGGCCATATTTGAGGTCCAAGCCCATGTTCCATAAATATTTGGATCCTGTACGGAAAGGATTGCCTTCTTGGGCTGGTGCGAAGGCCCCTTTTGCCGCTGTGTAGGGGAGGAATTGAAGTCTCTTTGGGGCAGGAATCCCCTGGATGCCTATTAATTCTCCGAAAAGACTAACAAATTGAGGCACGCCTTTAGGAACATGCCTCCAGTAGCTGGTTTCGTTTTTTCTGGCAATGACTCGTGATGCCTGGAATCCCCAGGTATGGACGTCTTTTTTTGGAAAGCGTATCTGGCTGAAAGGGATCTTGAATTCGGCATACCATCCTTGATTGTCCTCTGAAACTTCCACGTCCCAAACGGCATCCCAGTCATCATCCTGTCTGCGTTCGTCCGACCAATACACATCCCTTTTCACTCCGGCTGGGTTTACGGAGAACTGAAAGGCCGATCGGTGATCGTAATAACTGTCAATCCAGATATTTATCCAGTCTGAAGGAAGCTTTGAATCCCGGCGGGCCAGGATGGACTTGATTTTGTTATGTTCTGAGTCATATGCGCGCACACCGATAATAAGGGAATCCTGGCTAAAGAGAACAAAAACTTCGGTCTTCTCAGTAGCCGCTGCACCTTCGTTTGGAGTATTTTGGACAAAATCCGTTAGAGCTGAAGCTCTTTGCCAAGGCACCTCGTTCAGTTTCCCATCAATTTGGATTTGGCTTTCACTGAGATTTTCTGCTATCCCAATCCGGGTTACAGACATAGATATTAATTTTAGCTTCTGTGTTTTTAGCTGTGTTGTTTCGGTAGCATTAAGCTGGATAAAAAAGCTCAGCACAAAATATAAAAGAGTTATTCTCTGAAGATATTTTGCACCTATTAATTTGTATAATGACATTACGTTCTCACAATGCCAAGGAGGCCCACACTTCCTTTAATACAAAGACCAAAAACAAAAGATTACACTATTATGGCTTTATGTTCAATAAATAATCATATGAGATTAAAATCCGGAAATATCGTCAAAAACCTCCGATTTTAACCATGGGCTCTCCTTTGCTCATGGGTGGAGTAGCAATGACATACATCACTATGCCGTCATGAGGGGCGATGGCTTTCTGCAGGACATTCCCGAAGAAGTCGGTCAAATAGCCAAGCAGTTCCCCCTCCTGGACATGGGCTCCGCCTTTAGTCAGTGGATAGAAGAGTCCCTCATAATCTGATCGGATGTAGGTTGTCTTTTTCACCCAAATAGGGGGATCAAACATCTGGTCCGGCTGGCCTGCCATTATTTTGAGATGTTTGAGTGTATTAATGCACCCCATGAGAATTGCAGTGACATCCTCTTCATCGGTCCGCCCGAGCCTCCCGCATTCAACAGTTAAGGCTGGTTTTCCCATAGACAGCGATGCATTGGCACATGTTGTTGCCGGCAGTCCCTCGGGACCTGCTGTCACGTGAATCAAGACCTTGAATCCGAAATTTTTTGCCAAACCCATGGTCTTTTTATCCAAAGCAGAATTCCCTGTTTCCATATAATAAAGGTAGGTCATAAGATCTTCATTACCATCACCACAGTGAAGGTCGAGGTGAGCATCACTTTTTGATAGCACCTCATTTGTGATTTGAAAGGCAATTCTTTCTGTCATCGTCCCGTCGAATTTTCCTGGAAAAACCCGGTTCTGGTTCTTCCAGTCATAGGGATT
>CAZLLG010000243.1:3568-5929 GCA_964560275.1 uncultured Eubacteriales bacterium
AAATGGTACAATCCCTATGACTGGAAGAACCAGAACCGGGTTCTTCCAGTCATAGGGATTGTAGTAAATGGTACGCTTCAGGAATGAGGGGAGATTGACAACATGGACTATAATAACGGCCCCTTTTAAGTTTTGGGGATTTAGCTGAGCTCTCAACCTCTGGAGAGCCAGAACTGGTGGGTATTCATACCCATGGATACCGGCTGTAAGTGCCAGAACAGGTCCGTTTTTACTTCCATTGACTATGGAAATGGGAAGCATGATTTCAGGGCCATCCATCCCTTCGGGTACTATTATGTAGCCTGATTTTATCTCTCCAGGAGAAGATGTCACTTCACCGACTGTAAGTGTTTCCTGGCAGTAGGCTGGATGGATTATCAAACCTGACCAAATAATCAAAAAGAATAGGGATAAAATATATTTTGGTTTCATATGCCTCCTCCTCTAAAATTAAAATTCATGAATCTAAAGGAATGCTCTCGGTTTATGGAGTTCTATGTTAAGAATCCTGGAATAATTATGAAAATCTTGATCGTTTGTGAAAATGGCCAGAGAATGATTTTTGGCAATACTGCATATTAGAAAATCAATATGTGATCCCTGAATTCCTTTCTTTCTGCATTTATTGAAAAATTCTGCAGCCATTTCGTAGTCTTCTGTATTTAAGGAGAGATCGTCGAAGGCCCTCAACATTTCTTTTAAGAGAAGACATTGAGATGGTGAGGAAATTCCTGATAGGATTTCTTGTCTCACTGGCCCAATTAATACGGCTCGTCCTTCATCGATCAACTCTGCAAGTTCTGCAACTTTGGGATCATCCTGTTTTTTCTTTTGCTGTGGTTTGTGTCTAAGAGCGAGAGACCAGATAGATGTGTCTACAAGAATATTCATCTTCGTTTTCTAGAGGCTTTATAATCATAATCCTTATCGATTTCAACTTTCCCAAACATTTTTTTGAGTTCGTTTTGTTTTCGTCGACGAATATACTCTTTTAAAGCTTCAGTTACGGCAGACTTCTTTGTCTTATGATTCCCAATTTTTTTGGCCTCGATGATGAGGTCATCCTCTATTGCTAAATTCGTTGGCATGTCTCAATTCCACACATTATATTACACATATTAATGTGTAAAAACAACACAAAAAAAAGAATATCTTCCAATAATCATCTGATGTCAAACTAACTAACGGGATTCTTACTCTGTCTTTCTCATTCAAATATCGAAAAATCAATCAAATTGACGAATTGAACAAAGATAGCTTAATGATTTTATTATACGCAAACCATCGCATAAGAAATATCATGTGTGGTCCGAAATTGACTGAAACGAAACATTCTTGACCATTTGAATTTCTAAGCAGAAAAATATACGATTTTAACCTTCAGATTTGGGTTTGATTTAAAGTTAAGAAAAAAGGTTTGGACACGGGAGCCGATGATTATGTGACCAAACCCTATATTCCTGACGTCCTGTTGGCCAGAATCCGTGCTCAGTTGAGGACAAAAGCACTCTGAGATAAGCTGATCAGGGAAAACGATTCTCTCCAGCATAAAATTACCGAACTTTCATCGGAGTAATAAACTCTCCATTTTCTTATCTCATTTCCTTGTATTTCTCTTTTTGTTATGAATGAAGCAACTATTTTAAATTTTTTTCGTCTTAAAAAGAGAGGGAAAAACCCTGAATCCTTCGAGACCAGCTATCCTCTCCTTGTTATTTTGATTTGATGGGGAATGTAACAGTGACAGTTGTTCCTTTATTGGGGAGGCCTTTAAACTTTATCTTTCCTCCCAAAAAACTTGCCCGTTCCTTCATTCCGATAATCCCGAACGAATTGGGTTTATTCAGGTCTTTCTCTTTTATACCGATTCCATCATCTTCAATCGTTAATTTGAAAAGATTTTTTGTTTTTTTCAGCTTAATGTTGACTGTTTTTGCATTGGAGTGCCATTTGACATTGTTTAGTGTCTCTTGGACGATCCGGTAAATTGTGATTGAGTCTTTTTCCTTTAATTCGGGTCCCTCAAAATCAATATCAGTAATCCCCGAGAGATTGTTCGATTTTCTGAAATCAATCAATTGATCTTCCAGGACTTCTTTGATGCTGAAGTGGTCTATCAGAGTAGGCCTCAATTCCGAGTAAATTTTTCTTGTGGTTTGGATTGTATTGTTTAGAAGATCCTTGGTTTCTTTTATCTGATCGGAAATCTCCTTCTGATCCTTAGGTAATTTTTTCTCCAGCATATAGATATCCATTTTTAGAGCAGAGAGAGCCTGTCCGATATCGTCGTGAATCTCATGGGCTACGAGAGTGCGCTCTTCTTCTCTTGCCGTCTGTAAATGAGCTGTCAATTTTTTCAAC
>CAZLLG010000244.1:0-1929 GCA_964560275.1 uncultured Eubacteriales bacterium
CTTCATTAATCAAAACGGAACGGCTCCCTATTTCGTTGACAAGATATTGCGTGTATTTATAGGGAAAAATATTTATTTATCAGTGACCTTTTTCCAGACGCGCAGGAAGTTGCCACCCATAATTTTAAGGATGTCTTCGTCGGAATAACCTCGTCTTTTCAGGCCCTTTGTGATGTTTGGGTAATCCTGGACACCGAGGATCCCAACCGGAGAAGGAGTTCTGGGGTACATATCTGCGCCGAGACCTACATGATCCACACCCGCAACTTTGACCGCATGATCGACATGGTCGAGGACATCCTCGATTGTTGGCAGGTTGTTCATCGGCCAATCCTGGCTCAAAAAAAGATGTTCAAAGGCAATCCTGACATCTACATCCTCAATCGCCGGAAGTTTGTTGATCCATGGTCGGCTGATAGCCGAAAGCTCCCGCATCGCTTGGTTGTATTCAGGGGTCAGGAACGGGAGGACAAAGACAATCCCTATGACACCCTCGTTTTTTTTCAGAGCGCGGAGCATGTCATCGCTGACATTTCTGTGATGCGGATTTAAAGCTCTGCATCCCGAATGAGAAAATATCACAGGATCTTTGGTTGTTTGGATCACATCGAAAAATGTTTTATCGGAAACATGGGAGACATCGATGACCATTCCCAACCGGTTCATCTCCATAACCACCCTGCGGCCTAGATCGTTTAATCCATGCCATCTAGGTTCATCTCCGCTCGAATCCGCCCAGCCGTGGGTTATATTGTGGGTGAGTGTCATGGACGACACACCCATTTCGGAGAATTTCCCGAGGGTGTCAAGATTGTCTTCGATGGCATGGCCTCCTTCAATGGCCAGCGGCATAGCAATTTTTCCAGCTTTTATAATCCGTTCTACATCCGATCCTGTTCTGGCCAGTTCAACGGAGTCCGAATTGTCCTCGATGGCTTTTTTCATCGCTAGAATAAGTTCAAGGGCCTGTTCGTCACATTTGTCAGGATAGAGAAAGTTCTGCACAAAACACGCAACAACCTGAACATCGACACTTCCTTCTTTCAATTTCGGAATGTCCACATGCCCGGCCGGCAGGTGCTTGCCGATATCCAATCCTTCATAGAGCACTCTGTACGCGAGATCGTTGTGCGTGTCCCAGACGACGGCTTTTTTATGCAGAGCGTCTTCGTTTTTATCTGCAAGGACTGGATTCAACAACAGATAGAAGCTTATAAAAAAAATAGAAACACATAAGAGACACTTCATCTTTTTCATATTATTCCTCCGGTTTTTTCTTCCCTCATTCTATCAAAAATTGTAAACTCCTCTCTATTACTTTATTATGAGAGCGGAGGAGAACAATGAAGGTTTTAAGCTATGTGTTGAGTTTTTCCACAGGCGGTTACTGTGATATGCATGATCTGACAGGTGCGGTTGATCAGAAAGTGGTTTCACATGGATTTACAAACGGGACCGTTACTCTGTTTGTCCCCGGATCAACTGGGGGCTTCACGACCATCGAGTATGAAAGCGGCCTTGTCAAAGATTTTGAAGAATTGATGGAGCGGATTGCACCTTCGGGTGTGGGGTATCACCATGATGCGCGTTGGGGCGATGGAAACGGATTTTCCCACATCCGGTCCGCTTTACTTGGCCCTTCTCTAACAGTTCCTTTTTCAGATGGAAAACTGACTCTGGGTACCTGGCAGCAGATTGTTTTTGTCGATTTTGACAATCGCTCCCGCTCCCGAATCATTCATCTGCAGTTCATAGGAGAATAATTAATTGGGTTAATTGGGGACAGTCCCCAATTATTAAATGGGGACTGTCCCCAATTTAACCCAATTTAACCAATTTAAAAAAAGATATGACGGACATTAAGGACAAACTCAAGCATCTTAAAAAAGAACGTTTAACCCGGTCCAAAACACAGAAGATCAAAACCAC
>CAZLLG010000244.1:1939-5928 GCA_964560275.1 uncultured Eubacteriales bacterium
ACAAAAGAAAAGCTTGAGCACCTCATCAACCTGACCCGAACAGAAAAAAAACCAGAAACACATGTACCTCAGTTCGAACCTGAAGAAAGGGAACCGTTCCAGTTCATAGAGAATCCCTATCCTCTGGATGCCCGATACGGAAAAATTAAGATCGCCGAAGGACTGGCTATTTCTGGAGATATCCTTTCCTGTTTAAGTAAAGATCCGGAGTTCGAAAAACTCGATCTTTCGAGCGCCCTCTTTTTCGATCTGGAAACGACCGGTCTTTCTGGTGGGACCGGAGTTATTCCTTTCCTTGTGGGGATGGGATATTACAGAGAGGACAAATGCTATGTTGCTCAGTATTTTCTGGGAGATCCGGGCGCAGAAGAACGGATGATCAAGGAACTCAACCAGTTTTTTTCCGACATGGAATTCAAATCCATCATCAGCTACAATGGCAAAGTCTTCGATCTTCCTCTTCTTGAAACACGATTTATCCTCAAACGCCAGCCCTTCACTCTAAGTGAGCTGCCCCATCTTGATTTTCTCTTTCCCGCTCGGGCACTCTGGGCCCACAAACTGGAAAATTGCAGGCTTCATAACCTTGCCCTTGAAGTTGTAGAAACCGGCCGGACGGAAGATATTCCTTCGGCCGAAATTCCCTGGCGCTATTTTCAGTATATCCAAACCGGCAACTATGACCTTATTGAACCCATCCTCTACCACAATCAGGAAGACATCCTATCCCTCCTGGGTGTGATCATCGTTGGAAGTCAGATATTTTCCGAAGATCCTTCAGCCTGCGAGGCCGATGCCATGGATTTTTTTGGAGCGGGAAAGGTTCTGGAAAAATTCGGCCAAACGGAAAAATCCTCTTTGTATTTTCAAAAAGCCATTGACGGCCATCTTTCTGATGAGATATTTCTTTCCGTCCGCAGGCGCCTCTCTGTGCAGTTCAAAAAGAACCAGGAATGGGGCAAAGCGGTCTCTCTCTGGAAAGAGATGGCCGCTGTGGAGACTCCTTCAAACAATCTTCTCTTTTCCCTAAGGGAACTGGCCATGTACTATGAGCACAAGCAAAAAGAATTCCTGGAGGCTAAAAAAGTGTCTGAAGAAGGATTTGTCCTGGCACGGAACTTTTCCTCCTTTTACGAAAGAGATTTTTCCCACCGGATGGATCGTCTCCGCCTAAAGATAAAAAAGGAAAAGGAGAATAAAAACTAAAGGAGCCACACAATGTCCCAATTAAAATTTTATATTGTCGATGTATTTGCCGAAGAAAAATACACCGGGAACCAACTGGCTGTTTTTCGCGATGCCGCTGATGTCTCCGGCGACCTGATGCAAAAAATAGCCCGTGAGATGCATTTTTCTGAAACCACGTTTATCCTTTCTGATAAAGAGCGGGACGGCGGCTATGACGTCCGCATCTTTACACCCGAAGCCGAGCTTCCCTTTGCCGGACACCCCACGCTGGGGACGGCCTTTGTCATCCAGCAGGAAATCCTTAAAACTAAAGTCGATAATGTTATCCTTAATTTGGGAGTTGGCCAGATTCCTGTGACTTTTGAATTCAGCGGTGACAAAGTCGATATCCTCTGGATGAAACAAAAGGCTCCAACATTCGGTCAATCCTATGACAGAGAGCAGATAGCAAATATGATCAGTATCGAGAGCAGTGCGATCGATGAGCGGTTCCCTGTCCAGGAAGTATCCACTGGCTTTTATGCACTCATGGTGCCTCTTAAAAGCCTGGATGCTGTAAAAAGAGCCAGAATTAACAGGGATTTATATGATGATTTTGTCGATAAGGGTGGAGCTTCCGGCATCCTTGTGTTTGCCCCGGAAACCTATAACAAGAACAATCAGCTCAATATCCGCTTTTTTGCCGATGCCCTCGGAGTGCCTGAAGATCCTGCCACTGGAAGTGCCAACGGAGGTCTGGGGGGCTATCTCGTAAAGAACAGGTATTTTGGAACGACAAAAATCGATATTCAGAACGAACAGGGAATTGAGATCAACAGGCCATCTCTGATCCATATCAAGGCCGAAGATATCGGGAAATCTATCGAAATCAGCGTCGGCGGGTATGTCATCCCTGTCGCCAAAAGCGAACTCGTTTAGCCTTCCTTTTTCACACGAGAATAATCAACCATTTCCACGTCTGTTTTATAAAAGCGAGGATTGACTTTACAAGTCTTCAATTGTACATTATCTATATACATCATTCATAAGGAAAAGAGCCGTGGTAAGGACACAAATTTATTTGACAAAAGAAGAGCATGAAGGCCTCGATTTTTTGTCCAAGCATCTTGGAAACAAAAAGAGCGAGCTGATTAGAAAAGCGATAGATCAGTATTTGGCTTCGTTTTCAACAAAAAACCGGCTGGAGCGGCTCCGTGTATGCAAAGGGATGTGGAAAGACAGAAAGGATGATATCTTTTCTGAAATCCGGAAAGAGGTGAATAGGGATCTATTAAAATGAATGGAGGAATTCTCCTTGATACAAACATTCTGATTGACTATATTCGGGGGAACGAAGAATCGGTTAAATTTCTCGAGTCTTTTCAGGACATCCTTTGTGTATCCTCCATGACGGTGGCAGAATTGGTTGCAGGTGCACGCAGCGATCAGGAACGGAGCGGCTTGGATCAATTTGTGGAGGCTTTTTCAGTTCTCCCTGTCAATAAAGCCATTTCTAAAAAGGGCGGTACATTTCGCCGAAAATACGGAAAAAGCCACAATGTCGACCTCATCGATGCGCTCATTGCAGCCACAGCATTTATAAATGAAATGACGCTGTTCACACTGAATAAAAAACATTTTCCCATGCTTCGCAAAGTTTCTGTACCCTATATGTGAATGATATCCCATGAAAGCTATGCAGCTAAAGGACTTTGCACCTATTGAGCAGAAGCCTCTCAAGCTGGTGAATCATCTGACACCCATCCCTGGCCCTGAAGAAATCCTTCTCCGCATCAAGGTCTGCGGTGTTTGCCACACCGATCTCCACACCGTCGAAGGAGAACTGCCTCAGGTGCCTCTTCCTGTAGTTCCCGGTCACCAGGTAGTCGGCATTGTCGAAAAAACCGGCGAAAAAACGTCTCGTTATCATGTCGGAGACAGAGTTGGGGCTGCCTGGCTGAATTCAGCAGACGAATCCTGCCGGTTCTGCTTGAATGGCAGTGAAAACCTCTGTGAGGATGCCCGCTTTACCGGATATCATGTCAATGGCGGCTATGCGGAATATATGGCTATTTCAGAAAAATTTGCCTACAGCATTCCCGAAGTCTTTTCAGATGCTGAAGCCGCACCTCTTCTGTGTGCTGGGATAATCGGTTACCGGGCTTTGAAACAGTGCCGGATCCAACCCGGTCAGCGCCTGGGGCTCTATGGATTCGGGGCATCAGCCCATGTGGCTATCCAGGTGGCAATCCACTGGGGATGTGAGGTTTTCGTGTTTACTCGCAGTCAAAAACACCGGAATTTGGCCAAAAAACTGGGGGCCGTCTGGATTGGAACTTCAGACGACAGCCCTCCTGCAAAAATGGAGGGTGCTGTCAATTTTACTCCGGCAGGACCGACAGTTTTAGACGGACTCAGAGCCCTTGAAAAGGGAGGGACTCTTGCTCTTGCGGGAATTTATATGTCCCCAATTCCGGAGATGGACTACCAGAAATACATTTACGACGAACGGACTCTCTGCAGCGTTGCCAATGCCACGCGGCAGGATGGGGAAGACCTGCTCAAAATTGCCTCTGAGATTCCAATTAAGACAACCACACACTCATTCAAACTTGAAGACGCCAACAGAGCCCTAAAACTCCTAAAAGAAAGCAAAATTGACGGTGCGGCTGTCCTTCAAATCTCAGAATAAACTCAACAAGAAAACAAGATCATTGCGGTCGTGAACATTGTTCCGAGAGGAGATGCGTATTGAAAAATAACCTCCATTCCGCTATATTACTCCCCAGTCTTACTAAGGTGCGCCCGTAGCTCAGCTGGAT
>CAZLLG010000245.1:0-5890 GCA_964560275.1 uncultured Eubacteriales bacterium
CCAAGAGGTACCGAACTTTAGTGAGAGCCATTAACATAAGAAGAGGCATGAGAACAAAAGATGAGAAACCCCCTAAGAACCACTGGAAGAAAAGATTTCCCGAACTTGAAACGAAGCTCTTAAATGAGTATTACAAATTTAAAGGGTGGAACAAGGAGGGTATTCCAACTAAAGAATCTTTAGACGAATTGGATTTGGATTATGTGAGTCAAGACTTTTTGGAGAGGGGAATCTTGACGGAAAGTGATGACGTTCCATCAAAAGAGTCTTTGCCGGAAAACGAGAAGAAATAATACAAAGAGAAGGGTGCCGTCGTGGGTGAGAAAAAAAAGAAATTAACAAAAATAATAAAAGTAGACCTTGATAAATGCAATGGTTGCCGGGCGTGTGAGGTCGTCTGCTCTGCCTTTCACGCTTCGCCAAAATACAGCAGCAATAATCCGGCGAGGTCCCGTATTCGCGTGATTCATGAACCCCTCAGAGATGTATATGTTCCGATACGTGCAGGTGATTATACTCCAGCCGAATGTACAGGCAGACACACCTATACGATTAATGAAAAGGAATATGACGAGTGCAGTTTCTGCGGAGTGTCCTGTCCATCCAGGGACGTTTTTAAGGAACCCGATTCCGGTCTTCCGTTGAAATGCGATATGTGTGAAAGCGACCCGCCTTTAGCCGAGCCGATGTGTGTTCAGTGGTGCTTAGTAGATGCCCTGACTTATGAAGAGAGAGAGGAGGACGCCGATGAAGAAGAGAAGAGAGAGGAGATGGAGATCGGATTGGAATCTTTGGCCAACAAACATGGTTTTCAAAAGTTAATGGAGACCGTCGCCCGAATGTCGATGTCAAAGAAGAGCCTAGAGCAGAAGGCGAAAGAGAAGGACAGCGAATGACAAAAGAGACAGTGGCTCCTAACAAGGAGATCATAGATGTCATAAAGGAAAGCGGTGGAGACGCCTTCAAATTATGCTATCAATGTGGATTGTGCGATACCGTTTGTCCATGGAATCAGGTCAGAAACTTTAGTATGCGCAAGATAGTCCGGCAGGCTGGGCTTGGGTTGACCGAGATAGACGTTGAAGATATGTGGCTTTGTACGACCTGTGGAATATGCCCCCAGCAGTGTCCCAGGGACGTTAAACAGATAGAATCCAGTGTATCCCTGCGCAGAATTGCCACGGAATACGGGGTTTTTCCTCCGAGCGCAAAACCGGTTTCCGCCGTAAGCGCAAGCCTTGATGCAGATGGTAATCCTTTAAATGAAGAACGTGATAAGAGGGCTGAATGGGCTGAAGGTTTTTCTGTAAAACCCTTTTCCGAGGGAATGGATTATTTATATTTTCCAGGCTGCTATCTCTGCTATGATCCAAGATTAATGAAGGTAGCCCGGGCCACGGCCAATATCCTGAATGGAGCAGAGATGGATTTTGGGATACTGGGTTCCAAAGAAAATTGCTGTGGAGAAAGTATCCGCAAGACCGGTGATGAGGAATTGTTCAAACGATTGGCCAGGGAAAACATCAAAACATTTGTCGAAAATGGGGTAAAGAAAATAATTGTTTCTTCTCCTCACTGCTTTCACACGTTCAAAAATGAGTATCCCGAATTTAAAGTGAACTTTGAAGTGGTCCATATCTCTCAATATTTATTGGAGCTTATCGGCAAGGGAAAGCTTGAGCTCACAAAGGAGTATGGAAAGAAGGTAGCCTATCATGACCCATGTTACCTGGGTCGACACAACGGGATATATGACGAACCCCGAGAGACCTTGAAAAAGGTGCCTGGTTTAGAACTGATCGAAATGGCTGATTCTCTGGAAGACAGCCTCTGTTGCGGAGGAGGAGGAGGCAGGATTTGGATGGAAACTCCAAAAGAAGAGAGATTCTCCGACCTCAGAGTCAAGCAGGCTGTTGCGGCCGGTGCAGAGGTGTTGGTGACGTCCTGCCCATACTGTATCACCAATTTTGAGGACAGCCGATTGAACCTGGAGGATAGCGAAATTTTAGAGATTAAGGACATCACGGAAATTATCTGGGATGCGATTGAGGGAACCGAAGAAACAAAATGAGGACCTGGCGAATTGGATAGAGAAAAAGAAGTGGAAAATCGGATAACCGATATTCTCATGGACAGTCATTTCGGAGATGTGATGGTTGTTGGTGGAGGGATCAGCGGAATCCAGGCCGCTCTTGACCTTGCCACCGCGGGTTTTAAGGTATATCTGGTTGAGAAATCGCCGACTATCGGCGGCAAGATGGCCCAACTCGATAAGACTTTTCCCACGAATGACTGCTCCATGTGCATTGAATCTCCCAAGTTTATAGAATGTGACAGGAATCCGAACATAGAGATACTCACTTATACCGAAGTTGACAATGTGGAAGGGGAAGCTGGAGACTTCACGGTCAGCTTGATTAAAAAGCCCAGGTACGTTCTAGAGAACAAATGCACAGGTTGTACTGTCTGTGCAGAGTACTGCCCGGTTGATGTCCCCGATCCGTTTAATCAAAACTTGTCGACCAGCAAGGCCATCCATATTTACTTCTCTCAAGCCGTTCCCCTTGTCACCTATATAGATGAGAACTGCCTTTATCTTAAGGACAAGAAATGTACGATTTGCCAGAGAGTCTGTAAGCATGACGCCATAGATTTTCAACAAGAGGCAGAGAAGGTCGATGTAAAAGTTGGGGCGATTGTTCTGTCTCCGGGTTATGAGACTTTTGATCCCAAACTCCGGGGGGACTATGGTTATGGAAAGATGGAAAACGTGGTCACCAGTCTTGACTTTGAACGGCTCCTCTGTGCCACCGGGCCGCACGAAGGTGAGATATTACGCCCTTCAGACAAGAAGCATCCGCATAAAATAGCCTGGATTCACTGTGTCGGCTCCAGGGAAGTTCTCCCTGGGGGGAACAGCTATTGTTCCGCGGTGTGCTGCTCGTATATCCAGAAGCAGGTGATCCTGGCGAAAGACCATGACGCGGACATAAGGGCGTCTATATTCCATAATGATATTCGGTCCTTTGGCAAGGATTTCGAACGATTCTACCAGAGAGCAGAGAAACTTCCAGGGGTTTCATTTATCAGAAGCTATGTATCGATAGGAAAAGAGATCCCTGAAACAAAAAATGTAACAATACGATACGCCACCAACGAGGATGGGGTAAAGGAAGAAGAATTTGATCTGGTGGTTTTGGGCGTTGGATTGAACCCTCCTGCAGATGTCCAGAACCTGGCCGAAACGTACGGCATCCAGCTCAATTCTTTTGGATTCTGTAAAACCTCTCTAATTAATCCTATGGAAACCACTCGTCCGGGGATTTATGCATGTGGAGCCTTTCAGGGCCCTATGGATATCCCCGAGTCTGTTGTAGCCGCCAGTGGGGCCGGAGCCCTTTGTGGTGATCTGCTTGATTCCCGGCGGGGGAAGCTGGCCAGGGAGAGGATCTACCCTCCGGAAAGGGATGTCTCTGAAGAGGAGACCAGAGTCGGCGTCTTTGCGTGCCACTGTGGAGCAAATATCGGAAGAGTTGTAGATATTCCTTCTGTTGTTGAATATTCCTCTACCTTGGACAATGTTGTCCATGCTGAGGAAAGCCTCTTCGTCTGTTCCACGGATGCTGCAGAGCAAATATCAAACACCATCCGGAAAAAAGGGCTCAATCGTGTGGTTGTCGCCGCCTGCACTCCCAGGACACATGAGCCGCTGTTTAGGGACACGCTTCGGGAAGGGGGCATCAATCAATATTTCTTTGACATGGCGAATATCAGAGAACACTGCTCATGGGTCCACTCTAAACAAAAGGAAGAAGCCACCAAAAAGGCAAAGGATATCATCCGGATGTCAGTTGCCCGGACAGCCCATTTGGAACCTCTCCAGGAATTTGACCTACCCGTCAACAAAACGGGCCTAGTGGTCGGAGGAGGCCTGGCCGGAATGACTAGTGCTTTGGCCTTAGCCAACCAGGGATTTGAGGTTCACCTTGTAGAAAAAGAGACAGATTTAGGGGGGATGGCGCGAAGAATTTTTTACACTCTGGATGGGCTGGATGTTCAAGCCTATCTGAGTGATCTTATCGGCAAGGTTTATAGACACCCTTTGATCCATGTCTCTTTTGATGCGACGATTACAGATGTTTCCGGTTATGTAGGCAATTTTATCACGACTGTGAAATCAGAAGAAGGGATCAAAGAGATACGTCATGGTGCTGCCATCCTTGCTACCGGTGCTGACGTGTATAAACCGAGTGAATATCTCTATGGGGAAGATGATAGGGTACTGACTCAGCTGGAATTGGAGGAACAAATAACTAAAGGCGAAAAAAGCCTGATTAACTCCCAGAGTCTGGTGATGATTCAATGTGTCGGCTGCAGACAGGAAGACAGAAATTATTGCGCCCGCATATGCTGCAACCAGGCCATAAAAAACGCCTTGAAACTCAAAGAGATAAGCCCAAAGATGGATATCTACATTCTCTTTCGGGATATGAGAACCTATGGTTTCGCTGAGGATTATTACCGCGAGGCTGCGGACAAAGATGTCACATTCATCCGCTGGGAACCGGATGACAAGCCCCGGGTGGAGTTGGCTACATCGGAGGGCAAGCCTGTTTTACGGATTTGTGTGTCTGACCCCATTTTAGGCCAGAGGCTTGTTTTGGACGCAAATTTTCTCGTCCTGTCCGCCGCTGTAGTTTCCTCGACGGGAAGTCAGGACATAGCCCGGTTATTCAAGGCCCCTTTGAGCCCGGATGGTTTCTTTCAAGAAGCCCATGTAAAATTAAGGCCTGTTGACTTTGCTGCGGAGGGTGTTTACTTGTGTGGGACAGCGCACTACCCCAAGCATATTTCTGAAACAATTAGTCAAGCCTATGGAGCTGCCGGCCGGGCCGTCACTCTCCTTTCTCTGGATACAGTTACGGTTTCCGGATCTGTTTGTGAGGTGAAAGAACACGATTGTGTATCGTGTGGAGCCTGTATTACAGCTTGTACGTATGGTGCCATAGAGTTCCGTGAGACACCCAAAGGCAAAAAGGCCTGGGTGAATCCGATTCTCTGCAAAGGCGATGGTCTCTGCAATGCAAAGTGTCCCACCAATGCCATCGTTTTAAAGCACTACACCGATGAAGAGGTCTTTTGCCAGATAGATGCTGCGGTTCCAAACCTGGCGGAGGATTCTCCTGACGAAGGAATCCACACATGAATTTGACTGCCCTGGGAGAGAGTTGAGAATGGCGGCGAAGTATAAATTTGAACCAAAAATTTTAGGATTTCTCTGCAACTGGTGTTGTTATGCAGGGGCTGACCTTGCCGGTGTTTCCCGGTATCAATACCCCCCTGATCTGCGGGTGATCAGGTTGATGTGTTCCGGCAGAGTCGATCCTGCTCACATATTCCGGGCGTTCTCAACCGGTTTGGACGCTGTGTTCATCGGAGGTTGTCATCTTAACGACTGCCACTATGTGACCCATGGAAATTACGATGCATTGAGTTTGGTGTATATATGTAAAAAATTGATGGAGTCCATTGGTCTGAATCCCGAAAGGTTGAGACTTGAATGGGTATCAGCCGGTGAAGGTATCCGTTTTGCCCATATGATGAATGAAATTGGCCCCAGCATTGAAAAGTTGGGTCCTCTTGGCGAGGGCGAGGGTTTAGATAGACAAAAATTTAAGTTCAAACTGGAGGCGGTAACACGACTCATCCCCTATATAAAGCTGGTGCAATCGGAGAGGCTAAGAGTCTCAGTTAGAACAGAAAAAGCATATAATGATTTTTTCACCAGTGAAGAGTTCAGCAGGTTATTTGATGAATTAATCGGCGAAAAATTGATCCTAAGCCAAATTCTGGCTCTCCAGCGAGAAAAATCTTTTTCAACCAGGGAAAT
>CAZLLG010000246.1:0-5869 GCA_964560275.1 uncultured Eubacteriales bacterium
TTTTTTCATCACTTCTTTGGCTTCGAAAATTTTGTTCTGGGGTCTCATGGAGATCGGATCGACGATCATACCGCTCTCATACCGTTTCACCTTGTCAATTTCTTCCGCCTGCTGAGATATGGGCATGTTGCGGTGGATAAATCCTATCCCTCCTTGCTGAGCCAAAACAATGGCCATATGAGATTCTGTGACCGTATCCATAGCCGAACTGACGATAGGAATATTGAGTGAGATATTCCGGGTTAGCCTGGTTGACACATCTGCTTCGATAGGCAGCACATCCGTTTTTGCAGGGAGCACAAGCACATCATCAAAAGTTAAACCTGACTTTATCTTTTCATCCAACATAACCCCCCCTTTTTACCTTTTCCTTTTTTTCTTTTTTCTTTTTTTTGGGATGACCGATCTGGCCTGCTTGCTCGTTTGGACGGGCACATTTTGTGCCCGCTGGTAGTAGACTGGCTGTTCCTTTCTTTCCGGCAGTTCTTTCTCCACCACGGGTTGAAGGAGAAACAAGTAGCGAATGGTCTCGTCTTCGATTCGGTCCATCATAGCCTGATACATATCATAGCTTTCTTTTTTGTATTCGATTAATGGATCTCTCTGTCCGTAACCACGGAGACCAATTCCTTCTTTTAGGTAGTCCATGCCGAGGAGATGGTCTTTCCATTGAGTATCGATAATCTGGAGCATGATGATCCGCTCAAATTCCCTCATCTGACCGGTGCCGATAATTTTTTCTTTTTCTTCATAGAGGTCTTTGAGCCGGAGAAGGAGGGCCTCTCTCAATTCTGGGTGATTGATGGTGTCCCAATCTATGTTAAAGCTCTCAAAATCCAGTCCGAATTGAGCACCGATAGCCGTTTGAAATCCCTCTCTGTCCCAATCTTCAGGGGATTTTTCCTTTTCTGTAAAGTTTTCCATCCTCCAGTCAACGATCGTTGCGATGAGCTCCAAAAGGAACTCCTTCATATTTTTCCCACGAAGAATGTCACGTCTCATGGTGTATATGGATTCTCTCTGCTTGTTCATTACATCGTCGTATTCCAGCAGGTGTTTTCGGATGGAGAAATTTTGACCCTCAACCTGCTTCTGCGCTCGTTCGATTGCACTGCTGACTAATTTGTGTTCGATAGGTACACCTTCTTCCATACCGATACGCGTCATCAATCCCGAGATTTTCTCGCTTCCGAATATGCGCATCAGGTCATCTTCCAGGGATAAATAAAAACGGGATGATCCTGGATCGCCCTGCCTGCCGGCTCGTCCCCTGAGCTGGTTGTCGATCCGCCGCGCTTCGTGCCGCTCTGTGCCTATGATATGCAGACCTCCCATGTCCAAGACTTTTTTCTGATCGATATCAATTTTAACCTTGGCCTCTGCCTGGGCTTTTTCAAGATCTTCGTGAGATGCATCATGATAATCGATTCCTCTTTTTTTCAAGGTTTCACGAGCAAGGTACTCAGGATTTCCCCCTAAGATGATATCCACACCTCGGCCCGCCATGTTTGTGGCCAGAGTTGCAGCTCCTATCCGTCCCGCCTGGGCGATGATCTGGGCTTCCTGTTCATGGTACTTTGCGTTCAGAACCACATGGCTGATCCCTCGGCCTCTTAGGATTTTGCTGAGGTGTTCAGAATTTTCGATCGAGATTGTTCCGACGAGCACTGGGCGGCCTTTGGTATTGTTGTCCTGAATTTCCTGGACAACAGCTTCCCATTTTTCTTTGGCTGATCGGTAGATGACATCATTTTCTTCGAGCCTAATCAGGGGTTTATTTGTCGGGATTTCTACAACCTCTAATTTGTATATAGATTGGAATTCTGTGGCCTCGGTCACGGCAGTTCCTGTCATTCCCGACAGCTTATCGTACATGCGGAAATAGTTTTGGAATGTTACAGAGGCCAGTGTCTGGTACTCTTCCTCGATCCTAACTTTTTCTTTAGCTTCAAGCGCTTGGTGCAGTCCGTCACTATACCGGCGGCCCGGCATCAGGCGTCCTGTAAACTCATCGACGATAACGACTTTTCCTTCTTTGATCATATAGTCGACATCTTTCCGGAACAGGTAATGAGCTTTGAGAGCCTGATTGATCGCATGGATAGTGTCCATGTGTGAGAGGTCGTAGAGATTTTTCACGTTGAGATGTTTTTCCGATGAAGCAACTCCCTCCTCTGTAAGATGAACTGTTCTTGTCTTTTCGTCGATCTGGTAGTCTTTTGTCTTTTGGAGACGTCTGATGAGATTGTCTGTTTTATAGTAGATGTCCGTGGATTCTTCTGTAGGGCCCGAAATAATCAGAGGTGTTCGGGCCTCATCGACAAGGATACTGTCAACTTCATCGACAATACAGTAGGTGTGCTCCCTCTGAACAAGATCTGTTTTGCGGAATTTCATGTTGTCGCGGAGGTAATCAAATCCGAATTCGTTATTTGTTCCAAAGGTGATATCGCTGTTATAAGCTTGTTGCCTTTCAAAGTCGGTCATTTCGTGCTGAATGGTTCCGACTGTGAGTCCAAGGAAGTTATAAATAGGGCCCATCCATTCCGTATCTCTTTTGGCTAGGTAGTCATTGACGGTCACAATGTGAACGCCCTTTCCGGTCAGTGCGTTTAAATAGGCCGGAAGAGTGGCGACAAGGGTTTTTCCTTCCCCCGTCTTCATTTCCGAAATTTTTCCCTGATGCAGGACCACTCCACCGATCAACTGCACATCAAAATGCCGCATCTGCAGTGCGCGCACACTCACCTCTCGGACTACGGCAAAAGCTTGTACCAGTAGGTCGTCGAGTTTTGCGCCCTGGTTGAGTTTTTCCTTAAATTCTGCTGTTTTTTGTTTGAGCTGGCTGTCCGAAAGCTTGTGAATCTGGGCTTCCAGCTCATTGATGGCTGAGACGTAGGGCTGGAGTTTTTTCAGGTCTCTTTCGTTCTGGGTCCCGAAGATTTTTTGAATAAACCATTTATACATTTGAATTATTTGTAGCAGAAACCCCTGGAGATGTCAAAGGCCGCTCTTGCATTTTAAGGGAGATTTCTTTATTATCACGTGTAAACCTTCATTCCTTTGAATAAAAAAAACAAAGGCAGGAACTTGACAAATCATGATAAGTTTAATCGATGCACCAGAGGATAAACAACTTAAAATTGTAGATTTTGAAGGCGGTCAAAGTGTTCACAGGCAGCTTCTCGCTTTAGGCTTCCATAAAAATGACATCATTGAGTTGGATTCTCGGAGTATTTTTGGCGGTCCCTTGCTCATCAAAGATTTAACCACTGAGGTTTCCGCAGCTTTGGGTCGCGGAATCGCTAAAAAGATAATGGTGGAGATCATTGACGAATAACAACTCCTATCCCGATGCTATCTTTCTTGGTCAGCCTAACTGTGGAAAAAGTACTCTTTTTAATGCTCTAGCTGGATTAAAAGCGGAGACATCCAATTTTCCTGGAACCACAGTTAAACACACACACAGCAAGGTCAATTTATTTGGAAAAATATTAAATATCATTGACCTTCCTGGAACCTATTCTCTCAATCCCCTGGATGAAGGAGAGAATGTCGCTCTGACTCATCTTTTTGTAGAAAAGCCGGACTTGATCATCAATGTCGTAGATGCATCATTGCTCGGTCGGAGCCTCGAGCTGACTCTGGAGCTGATCGAGCTGGAATATCCCATGGTTGTTGCACTGAATATGATGGATTTGGCAGAGAAAAAAGGCATTGAAATCGATCCCAAAAAGTTGGAACGATTGCTTGGGATTCCCGTCATTCCCTTGATTGCCACTCATGGTCGCGGAGTGAAAGAACTCATCGACGCGGCTTTTGATGTTCTCGATGAAGGGAAACGGGCATCACATCTGGATTGGTCAAAAGATGTCGAGGAAAAAATTGAAGAACTTTCGGATATGCTGCCAGAAGATTTTCCAGTTGTCGCCAATAAAAGGTTTACGTCTGTAAAAATGATTGAAGCTGGAAAGCTGATGTTTGACAAGATGCTTGAGGAAATCAATCCTGACCTTAAGCGTTCCCTCAGATCTATTAGAGCAGACCTAGAGAAAAGGCACGATGCCCCCGCTTACGAAGTGATTGCCGCAGAGCGGCACCATCTGGCATTTAAACTGTCCGAAGAATGCAGCCAAGTCTTAAGAGGAAAAAGACAGAACTGGATGGAGAAAGTCGATGATATCCTCATGCACCCTTTCCTCGGCTATCTTATTCTTTTGGCTGTATTTTTTGCATTCTTCGTTGTCATCTTTAAAGTCGGAAATCCGTTGGAAGAACTTTTGCTCAATCCCTTAAATGACCTTCGACTATATCTTTCTGAAAGTTTTGGGGAGGGTGTTCTCTTTTTTCTCCTGGATGGATTAATCCAAGGCGTCGGGGGCGGTGTTGCCATTGTTCTTCCCTATTTTATCCCTCTGCTTTTTATGATGTCGATCTTGGAAGATATCGGTTATCTTTCCAGAGCGAGTTTTTTGATGGATACCTTTATGCATCGCATTGGGCTTCATGGAAAATCTGTCTCCCCATTTATCCTTGGTTTTGGATGCAATGTTCCAGCTATCATGTCGACCCGCACGCTGGGATCCCGGAGGGACAAGGTCCTGACGTCCCTGTTGATCCCTTTTATCCCTTGTTCAGCTCGAACAACCATTGTCCTGGCTCTGATCGCTTTTTACCTGGGTCCTTTGTGGGCGTTGTGTTTTTATATCGGTAATATCCTCCTGGTTGGAATTCTCGGTCGAATAATCTCTTTCTTCTTAAAATCTCCATCGCCAGGACTTATTTTAGAAATTCCTTCCTTAAAGGTACCGTCCCTTAAAAATATCACAAAAAAAACATATGTCCAGCTTCTGTCCTTCATTAAGTTTGCGTGGCCCGTTCTCATTGTGGGAAGCGTGATTTTGGGCCTCATGCAGTTTTTTAATCTGGATAGTATCGTCAACCTCATTCTATCTCCGTTTGTTGAAAATATCATGGGTTTACCTCGAGAGCTCGGTGTCACACTCGTGTTCGGATTTTTACGAAAGGAGCTTTCTCTGGTTATGATGCTGCAAGCGCTTGGCGTGAGCTATCAGGATGTCATGTCTGTCATCACCAAAGACCAACTTGTTATTTTTACTGTCTTCATCAGCTTCTTTATCCCCTGCCTTTCGACGGTTGCAATCCTTTGGAAAGAGATTGGCCGGAAAATAGCTTTTCTGTCTATGGGATTGAATATTTTTGTGGCGATAATCCTCAGCCTAATTGTCAGATTAATTATAGGGATCTGATCACAACACACTAACTGCTCAAAATAACCGTTGCGATGGCGTAGTCCTTGATGTGAGAGATAGATACATTCGCTTCGGAAAAGCGAAATTTTTCTTTGGAAAGAATTTCCAGCATTGGCTTTCCAGAAGGCAGATTTTTTATCCCAATATCAGTCCATTGGATTGTCCGGCCTATGGCTTTAAAAAAAGCTTCTTTGGCTGCAAAACGGGCCGCTAAATGTTGATATTTGTTCTTCATTTTCGAGCAGTAGGCAATTTCTGTCTCTGTAAAGATTCGCGTTAAAAACTTTGGATTTTTTTCAGAAATGGATTGAATCCGCTCCACTTCGATGATATCGATACCAATCCCGTAAATCATAAGCAAACTCCGTTTATCTAGTATATCCAAGATTGTGTCTCATCTCAACAATTGGGAACAATTGGGGACAGTCCCCATTTATTAATTGGGGCCTGTCCCCAATTTCCAATTTCTCCAATTTCTTTTTATAAGGCTTTTTTAAGGGCAGCGGCGGTTTTTTTCCCAATCAGTTGGGCCAGCTCATCTAAAGAGGTATTTTTTATGTCTTCAATACTCTCGTAGGAGTTTTGAAGGAGCAATT
>CAZLLG010000247.1:0-5856 GCA_964560275.1 uncultured Eubacteriales bacterium
ACGGCGTCAAAAGACCAAAAAATTGCCTGCATTTCTGCCCAAGTTCCCTTATTGGGTGGTGATGCAGGGGGCTTGACTCTCATAAAAAAAGTAGGTTTTGGATACCTCCTCCAAATGGCGTTTGGGCATGGACTGCGGGATATGGTCAGAACATGGCTGGGTCTTTCTCCCTATAAAATCCCTCTTGTGGGACAACCGCACAGCATTGCTGTTATGGCAGATTCAGATGCCTGGAATGCCTTGAATGTCCTTGCGCCGGAAAATTTTGTCAATGAAATCTGTGCCAGGATTATTATTCGGATAGATAAATACCGGCCGATAAAATACGCCTCAAAAATACGTTGCCCTGTTTTACTTCAGATCTGTGACAAGGATATTATCACCACTCCTGAAAAAAGCGTTAAAACAGCAGAGAATAAGCTGGGTTCTCTTGCAGAGGTCATTCACTACCCCATAGATCATTTTGACATCTATCTTGGAGATAACTTCGAGAAAAGTGTCGGAGATCAAACCGATTTTTTTAAAAAACACTTAATTTAAAATGTATCCCTCCTCCAAAAAAGTTTATCCGAAATTCTTCGCAGACGTCCTTCATATCAATGTTTTTGAGATACTCACACGTGTTAATAATCAGTTGTTTCCTAAAGTCATTATTGTGTAAAATGACCTTCTATGCGAGATCCATTAAAATCGAAACGCGGAAAACCGATCATTCTACAGAGACCCGGCCACCGGATTTTCAGAAAGGATATCGACAGGGATGCTCTCAAGGTTATAGATCGTCTGAATAGGCATGGTTTTACGACATACCTGACTGGGGCGGCCGTTCAGAATCTTTTGAACGGTGTTTCTCCAAAAGATTTTGACATCGTGACCGATGCCAGACCGGGTCAGATCAAACGGCGATTTTCAAACACTTATCTCATTGGCCGGCGTTTCAGGTTGGCCCATATCCATTTTAAAAACGGGAAGTTTATTGAAGTCGCAACATTTCGACGAGATCCTGTGCTTCCAAACAAAAACGATCCCGAGTCTACACCCAAATGGAAAAACACGTACGGCACACCCCGAGAAGACGCATTCCGAAGAGACATAACAATTAATGCTCTTTTTTATGATGTGTCCACAGCATCTATCCTCGACTATGTCGGTGGTTTAAAAGATCTCTCAAAAAAAAAGATAAGGATTATTGGCGATCCCTCCAAGCGCTACACAGAAGATCCTGTTCGTATGATTCGGGTTGTCAGACATGCAGCTCGCCTGGGATTTGATATCGAAAGGAAAACACAACGCTCTATCCAAAATCATCTTGACCTGCTTGAAACCTGTCCAGGAGCCCGACTTTTTGAAGAATTGAACAAGGATCTTAATTTTGATTCCATGCCTGTCTTTGAGGCGTACATCAGCTATGGCTTTTTAAACCTCCTGCTCGGTCAAATGGGAAAAGACTATGAGGCCAAACCGGAACTTTTTTCAAAACTTTTAAAACTGCTCAAGGCAAAAGATGAAGCAATCTCAAGAGGTTTTCAGCTATCTCAGGAGGAACTCTTTTCACTGTTTATGTGGCCCTGGGCTGAACACATTTTACAGGATAAAAATGAGAATGTTCAAAAAATTCTTGATGAGGCTATCGTGAAAAACCTATCGAGGATTAATTTCCCCAAGAAACTTAGAATAGGCTGCGTTCACACCACATTCCTTCTGTCCAAGCTGTTTCAGGCATTCCACACTGGATATATCCCTCAATCTTGGCGTCGCCGCCCCTACTTTACACAAGCTTCGCGTTTGTGTTTTCTTATCGAGTCTGGCCGGGCACCGCGACATGGGGAATCTTTTAACAACTTCTTTCGAAAGACATCCAGAAGCTACAAAAATGGTAGCAAACTTACAGATTAACTGCTATCCATCTATCAATTCGATCTAACGAGGACAAATTTTGAGGTAATTGCAGTATTCACATATTTTCCGGTTTTCACAAAAAGCAAAATTCTCTTCGATGGCGGTATTTGTCTGTCTATCTTCGAGGCAGTTCAACATGTTTTCAATCGAGTTCCAGATGTGCTTTTTAATCTCGTTTAAATCGCACTTTTTAAGGGACAGGTTAACCATATGCCCATTTGAGAGATTGAACTCTTGTAATTGAACTTGGTCCGGTGTGAGGCCCCATTTAGTAGTGGCAAACAAGCCATAGCAGGCCAGCTGAAGTTTATTTTGATCGTGTTCTTCCTTCCCGGTCTTCCAGTCATATATAAAAACCTCTTCTTTTTTTCTGCAGGCAAAGTCAAAAACCGAATAGATTTTAATGCCTCTGTCATAAAAGGAAGAGAATTCCTCGACTTCCAGCCACTGATCCGGGGATAAA
The DNA here is from genome assembly GCA_964560275.1 of uncultured Eubacteriales bacterium. Taxonomy (GTDB): domain Bacteria; phylum Acidobacteriota; class Aminicenantia; order Aminicenantales; family Aminicenantaceae; genus JAUWVG01. The sequence continues at coordinate 2,363 of CAZLLG010000247.1, forward strand.
AAAAGGATATCTTCATAGACTTGGGAACTGAAGAAAAGTTTTAGACAGTCGACAACATGTTTGGCATTGTTTTTCCATTCTCGATCAGAAACCGGAACTTCATATTCGTGTTCAAATAAGGCACAGGTTTTAGGTTCCATTCGATACATTTTAGCCAGCGAACTTCTAAATTCCTCCCTCATGAGAGTTAATGTATCCTCGATGGCACTATTTTTTTCGATTTTGACACCATCCTGGAGGTTTTTTAGTACATTTTCGATGGTTTTATGGACTTTTGTTCCCGCCCACATCTGCCTATTTTTAAGCTGCTTAAGGATATAAATTGTTCTGGTTCTATTTTCTGTGTCAAAACTCCAACCTCCCCAGGATCCATAATATTGATAGTAGTACTTTCGCCGGCATAATTTAAAAACGGCATCCCGTGAGACTGACCAAGAAAAATTGTTTTCAAAAATTGTCACTGTCGATATCCTATAGTTTTAATGTACAAAATTTGGTAAAGAGATACAAACTCTTATGATTTTGAGGTTATTGTTGCGAATTATTGCTTAATTCGATATATTAAGTAAGAATTAAATTTTTTAAAAAGATTTGATGGCGCACAAGGAGATTATCAGAATGAGAAAACATGTCTCTGAATTAGTCCTTTTTACACTGATTTTCAGCAGCATTTGTATAGCCAACGATTGGCCTCAATACCTCGGCCCAAACCGCAATGCGATCTCGACGGAAACAGGGATCAAACGGACTTGGCCATCAGAGGGGCCAGAAGTGCTTTGGACCTTTCCTCTCGGCGAAGGTTTTGGTGGGCCCGCTGTCAGTAAAGGCAAGGTCTATGTTCTAGACCGGATAGGGAATGAAAAAGATATCCTGCGCTGCCTTAACCTGGTCACAGGGAAAGAAGAATGGACATTTTCCTATGACGCTCCCGGACAGGTCGACCGGCCCGGTTCGCGATCTGTACCAACAATTGAAGGTAAATATATTTACACATGTGGCCCCTTTGGCCATGTTCACTGCATCGACTTAGACACACGCAAAACTGTCTGGACAAAAAATATTTGGACAGATTTTGGAGGCAGTGATGTTCCGAGATGGGGCATTTCACAAAATCCTCTCATTTACGGCGACTTTGTCATTCTCGCCTCTCAAACACAAAAGGCAGGAGTTGTAGCCTACAATAAACTCAGTGGATCTGTCGAGTGGGCCTCAGCCGCTCTCCAGGGAAAGCCGGGTTATGTTACACCAAAGCTGGTCAAGATCCTAGATAAAGATCACCTGGTGATGATACCTGCCAATGCCGCTGTTTTGGGAATGGATCCTTTAACTGGAAAAACTCTTTGGTCCTTTGATGGCTGGCAGTGCAGAATCCCTGTCCCCAATGTAACGGTTATTGACGACAGCAAAATATTTATTACCGGCGGTTATCAGGCTGGTTCGGCGATGATTGAGATTTTGCAGAACCAAGAAGGTTTTGCTGCAAAAGAACTGTTTAAAACTGATGAGTTTGGCACACATGTTCATCCTGCCATCCTCTACAAAGGATACCTCTATGGTCACTGCAGCACCAATGAAACAAGAGATGGTTTAGTCTGTATGGACCTCAATGGCAGGATCATGTGGAAAACAGGCCGCACGCCTCTCTTTGATAAAGGTGGCTTCATTCTGGTTGATGGATTATTTCTCAGTATGGACGGCAATAAGGGCTACTTGTATCTCAGTGAACCTAATCCGGATGGATTTAAAGAGTTGGCCAAAGCAAAATTGCTCGATCCAGGAACAAACTGGGCTCCTCTTGCTCTCGCTGATGGAAAATTGTTGATTCGTGACCAGCAACAGATGAAGTGTGTAGCTGTCCGTTAAAGTGCTTGAATTGTTTTGATGGGTTTAGATCTCCGTAAAAAATACAGAGAAATATTTGATACTCTTTTTCGAACACCCTATCGAGGCATAAAATTATTCCTGCGCTATTTGACAGACAGAGACACCCCTGCCCGGAAGCATCAGATAAATCTTTTAGCTCAAGAGCTCCAATCTTTCTTAAGCGTGAAGTGTCGGATTTTCACAGACTATTTCGAACGCAGAAACTACAGTATGGATTTAGCACGTGTCCCTCCCTTAATGGAAAAACTTCTCTACCGCACAACTCCAACTCTGGTAGTACAGCCGAAAAATGAACAAGACATCTCCAATATTCTGGCCTTCTGTAAAAAAAGAAAATTGGCCGTGTTCCCCAGAGGTTCGGGCTCATTCGCCTTTGGAGGAGCCGTTCCTACCAGGAATGGGATTGTTGTGGATTTCTCTCCTCTGATGGCCATACTGGAAGTCAATCCGAAAGGGATGTTCGTCCGTGTGCAGTCTGGAGCACGATGGGCAGATGTCGTGGCAAAACTTAAACCTTTTGGATTGGCCCCTATAACAACTCCGACAAGTCTCTTCTCAACCATAGCCGGCTGGATCTCGACAGGAGGAATTGGATTGCACGGTTATGCCTATGGACCTGTTTATAAATCTGTTCTCGGAGTCCAGGTTGTCCGCCCGGATGGAACCATCGAAGAATTGGATGCACAAAGCCCTTCCCTTAGAAATCTATTTGGAACCGAAGGACAATTTGGAATCTTGACCGAGATCACGCTTAGCGTTCGACCCAGACCTCAACACACCGGCACCTGTCTGATTGCTTTTGAATCGCCAAACCAATCCTTATCTTTTTTGAAAAATCTCACAAACAGTGATCACAAACCATCACATGTGGCGCTTTTTGACCAGGAATCCATGATCAGAGAAAATGCCCTTTTTTTTGATATTTCCGGATTGAAAGAGCCCATAGTCCCGGAACTTGATGTTGCCCTTTTGCATTTCGAGAGTAGAGAAGCCCAAAAGAAATTTATCGCCTCCCAAAATGGAAACAACATACGGGTCGAAGAAAATTCCATGGCCTCTCACTATCTCTGGGCAGATCGCTATTTCCCTCTTAAGGCCCAACGGATCGGCCCCGGCCTTTTAGGTGCTGAAGTTATCGTTCCCGGGAAAGAACTTCCTCACTATTTATCAAATGTTCGGAAACTCGCGAGGCGGTTCAAGGTGAAACCTGCCTGTGAAGTGATTGTCACCCGCAGCGATAAAACTTTCACACATCTAGTGATGATCTCTTTTAGTTGTGATTATTTAAAACCTGTCCATTATGCTTTAAGTCTCCTCCTTATCCAGATGATGGTCCGGTTAGCCACTTTGAGTGGTGGTTACCCATACGGGATTGGAATTTGGAATACGCCTTTCCTAAAAAATAAGTACAGTCGAGATCGTCTGCAGGGACTTGAAACTCATAAAAAAACTCTAGATCAAAACAAGACGCTCAATCCTTTTAAATTCTTTAAACTCAAGGGGCGGTTTTTTGGCATGCCCTCTCTTCTTATGCATAAAAACATTTTCCCTGCGATTTTGACAGCCGCACATTTTGCCTCTCCTGTTCTTGGCTCTTTTGCAGCTCTCAT
>CAZLLG010000248.1:0-5824 GCA_964560275.1 uncultured Eubacteriales bacterium
CTTCAAAATAAATATTTATTAAAATGGCATGTGATCTCTCGGTTATTATAGTCAATTGGAATACAATAGGCTTCTTAAACAACTGTATTCATTCCATAAAAGAAAACACGAAAAAAATTATCTATGAGATTTTAGTCATTGATAATTTTTCGACCGATGGAAGCCCCCAGGCCGTGGAAGCAAACTTTCCAGAGATAACTCTTATCAAAAACCAAGAAAACTTCGGTTACGGACGCGCCAGTAATCAAGGTTATGCCCTGGCAAAGGGAAAATATATTTTGTTCCTAAACAGCGATATGGCGGTCCAAAAAAATTGTCTGGAAAAGATGTATGATTTTATGGAAAAAAATCCAACTGTTGGAGCCTCTTCGTGTAAACTCACCCATTCAGATGGGAGTCTTCAGCACTCTTGCAGAAAATTTCCCAGCTTTAAAACAATTTTTCTCATGCAAATCGGAATGAGATTTCTTTTTCCAAAAATGAAAATATTTCGCGACTATTTGATGTTGGATTGGAACCACTCAGACATTAGAGAAGTTGACCAGATAATGGGAAGTTTTATGTTCATCAGAAGTCAAGTGATAAAGGACGTTGGGGGATTTGATGAAAGGTTTTGGATGTATTTTGAAGAGGTGGATCTATGCTTCAGAATCAAAGCAGCCGGTTGGAAAATTGTCCACTATCCCTTTAGCTCGTCCATTCATTTTTTATCTAAAAGCTCAGACCAATGGGGCGATATCAAAAGAATTCAAGAATTCCAAAAAAGTTTATTAAAATACTTTAGAAAAAATGGGAAATTTTATGAATACTGTATATTGCTGGCTGTCATCAAAATAAAATATTTGCTTTTCACACCGGTTTTAAAGCTGATAAAAAAAGGACAATGAAATAAACGTCGTTATTGTAGATTCACGCGAATGTGATTTAACCTGATTAGAAATCAACAGAAATAAAATCTTAGAGTTTAAGGGGCGAAGCGCTGTCCTCTTTTTTTTCTTTCTATGATAAAATGGGGCTTCCAGATGCTCAAAAAGAAGCCATCACGAATTGATTACAGAAAGGTTGCCGCTGTCAGTTCGCTCGCGCTTATGCTTCCTTCGTCTATTATCGTGGGGCTGTTTTTTGGATACATGCTGGATAAATGGCTGGGGACGAATCCCTGGATGACACTGCTCTTTTTCTTTCTGGGCACGGCATCGGGACTCATCAGCCTTTTAAGAGGGTTGAACAGATATAAAGACGTTTAGATTGCTGTTGGCAGGCATCTTAGAGGATGGATTAAATGACAAGAGAAGAACCTTTATTTGCACTGGCGGACAACTCCGAGGAAAAAATCCTCCGCCGAATTCCTGTCGAAACCCTCATCTGCACTGTAATTGCCGCTATAGCCGGTTATTTCCTTTTCGATTATCTCGTCGCCCTTCTCATTTTGGCAGGGGGGCTCTTTTCCATGCTCAACTTCTTTTGGCTCAAACAGACCATTTCCAAGGCCATCTCTCCTAATAAAAAGAAATCCATCCGCACGGCTGTCCCCCTGTACATCGTCCGGATTCTGTTGATTCTTGCCATCTTTTTTATTATAATCATCTTTTTTTCAAAAAAGATCCTGGCGTTTGTGGTTGGTTTTTCGATGATTTTGCCTGTATTTTTAATCGAGGCCGCCGGAGCGCTGGCTAAACTAAAACAATGGAAGAATTAGAACACAGTTTGGGCCTCGTCGAATTGGTCAACAAATTACTCGGCAAACCACTGGCGTGGTTTCTCGGCATATTCGGCATCGAGGTTCATGACCCGGCCCACTTTATTCCTGACTATATCGTCATGTCTGTGATCATCTTCCTTTTCTTGATCCTGTTTTTAGGCCTAGCCTCCCGTAAACGCGATCTCGTTCCCTCCAAGCTCCAGAGTGTAATGGAGCTTATCATCGAGACGTTTGAGGGTTTACTCGTAGACACAATCGGCGAACAAGGGAAAAAGTATGTCCCCATGATCGCCACACTGGGTCTTTTTATTTGGTTCGGCAACATGCTCGGATTGATTCCGGGATTTATGTCGCCCACCAGCAAGCTCAATGTTACTGTGGGCTGTGCTCTATGCGTTTTTGTCTATTACCATTGGCAGGGGGTGAGGGCCCAGGGAGTAGGGAAGTACCTTAAACATTTTACAGGCCCTATCCCGCTTCTTGCCCCGCTTATGGTGCCGATAGAAATTATCAGCCATTTTTCCCGCCCCATATCGCTGTCCATCCGCCTTTTCGGCAACATTTTTGCAGAAGAACTGCTGATTGTGGTGATCGCTTCAATCATCCCCTTCTTTCTGCCGCTGCCGTTTATGGCAATAGCTATCTTTACCGGAACCATCCAGGCATTTGTCTTTGTGCTCTTGTCCTGTATCTATATTGCGGGAGCCGTGGCTCATGAGGAAGAACATTAATCAACACCAAAGGAAAAGGAGAATTTGATGACAACGAAATTTAAAGCCTTAGGACTTTTCGTATTTTTGCTCGTTATGGCCAGCGTGCCCATGTTCGCTCAGGATTCTGATGTTACTGATAACAGAGCCACTCTTTACATGTGGGCCCTGATTGTTGGGGGTGCCGTTATCGCGATCGCTTCTGCAGTAGGTGCGTACTGTCAGGCAAAAGCCATCAGCTCAGCACTTGAAGGCATTTCCCGGAACCCAGCAGCTGCTCCCCACATCCGGTTCCTGGCGATCTTCGGATTGGTTCTGATCGAAACGCTGGTCATTTACGCTCTGCTTATCTCGATTATGATCATCATGATTAACTGGGGGAAATACGTCAATTAGAAAGGATTCGCCAAACCCCCTGTTTTATGTTTAAAATAAACGTATGAGTTTCTCTGTCTTTGACATTATACGAGTCACGTTTAAGCGCGCTAACGAAGACAGGATCGGTAACCACGCGATTACGATCTCCTATTTTGCGTTGCTCTGCTCAATTCCAGTGGCAGCCTTCTTTGCCTATGTGAGCACGAAGATACTGGGAAATCCTGAATTAGCATTCCGGAGCCTGAACATCTTCTCGGAGGAATTTTTTGCTCAGATCGACCCGCTGTTTCTGGAGAAAGTGCAAACCATCCCACGCTACATCTCCAATTTGGGGCTCTTCGGGATTATCGGCTCCTTTGTCGCTGCAAGTTTTCTGTTTTCGCGGCTGATCAATTCTGTCAATTTCATTTTTAAGGCTCAGTACCAGAAGTCCTTTTTTTATAACCGCCTGATGGAGTACATCATGATGTTTATCATCGGTGTGATCATGCTGATTTCATTGTCCATCACCGCTATCTGGACGGCCATCCAACGATCAATAAACAGCAGCGTCTTTGTGGCTGATCACATCAATCCGGAGTTTGTGGCATTGATGAACAATTTTTTCCTTCAGTACCTGATCCCCTACATGTTGACATTTCTTGTGATCTTTGTCATTTACAAGTTTATCCCCGAAATAAAAGTCTATACCAAGGCGGCCCTGATAGCCGCGTCTATTATCGCGTTGTTGTGGGAAGTTTTTAAGAGATTTTTCGCCGGCTATGTCGCCCATTTTTCAGCCATCGGGATAGTGTTTAATCAGCTGGTTAGGGGAACTCTGACATCCATCATCTTCTTTCTGTTGTGGATCACTTTTTCACTCATTCTCCTGCTTTTAGGGGCCGAACTGGCAACCGTTTTAAACGAGAGGATACATGAGCAAAAAGTCTAAAAATCCACTGTGTCTGACAGTAGCCGAACTGGCGCAAAGGGTGGGATGTCCCTTTGATGGGGATGGGGATGTGATAATCCGGAGTGTATCCAGCCTAGAATCGGCACAGAAAGGCGATCTTGTATTTTTGGCCCATCCCAAGTTCAGGCCTCTTTTTGAGCAGACAAGGGCTTCTGCAGCGGTGGTCTCTCTTGAAGAAAAGCCGGGGAAAATCCCTTATTTGCGTTCCAAAACACCCAATATGACATTTTTAAAAGCCATAAAGATTTTCTTTCAGCCTTATCTCCCTGAGGCCGGAATTCACCCCAAAGCTGTGGTGGCCGAGGCCGCCAAAATCGGTGAGGACGTGTCGGTCGGGGCATACGCTGTGGTAGGAGAAGAGGCGGAGATCGGGGATAGAACAATCATCTTCCCTCATGTCAATATCTATCCGTATGCTAAAATCGGTGCGGACTGCATTCTTCACTCTCAGGTGACGGTGAGGGAGGGCTGTACGCTTGGAAACAGGATCATCCTGCAGAATGGAGTTGTTATTGGAGCGGATGGATTCGGCTATGTCCAGAAAGGGGATGGAACTCATGTTAAAATTCCGCAGATGGGAACCGTCATCCTCGAAGACGACGTGGAAGTCGGGGCCAATTCGACCATCGACAGAGCCGCCATGGATAAAACCATCATTCGAAGAGGGACCAAAATCGACAACCTCGTCATGCTTGCCCACAGTGTCGAAGTCGGCACGGATACCATCATCATCTCACAAGCAGGGATTGCGGGAAGCTCACGGATAGGGAAAAACGTAATCATCGCCGGACAGGCCGGAATACCCGATCATATCAATGTTGGAGATAACGCAATCATTGCGGCCCAAGCCGGGGTGATGCACGATGTGCCGGAAGGAACAACCGTTGCCGGCAGCCCTCACATGAAAATCAAAGATTACTGGAGGATGTGGGCCAATGTTAAAAAAATCCCCGAGATCCTTAAAGAACTCGATAAACTAAAATCCAAATAAAATTGGGGACATAAATTGGGGACAGTCCCCATTTTTTCAAGGAAAAATGGGGACTGTCCCCAATTTATGTCCCCAATTTTAGTCTGGCCTCATTTCTTAATATTTGCGGAGGAGGTCTTCGATTCCAATGGCAGCAGAGACGGCTGTACCGACTGCTGTGGCCATCTGCTCAGGACAGGCATCGCATACATCCCCAGCCGCAAATATTCCAGGCTGTGATGTCGCCATGTTCTGTTTGACTTTGATTTCCCTCCATTCATTGAGCTCGAGTATGTCATCGACAAATTTCGAGTTAGGATCCAGTCCGATTGAGACAAAAAATCCATGCACGGCTAATTCAGAAGTCTCCTGTGTTTTGACATTTCGAAGCGTCAAAGATTCAAGAGTGGCTGACCCTGATATTCGGGTTACAATCGAATCCCAGATGACTGTGATCTTTTCATTTTCAAAGATACGTTCCTGGAGGATCTGTTCCCCCCGGAATTTGTCGCGTCGGTGAATAAGCTTGAGTGATTTACAGAATTTTGTCAGAAATAGGGCTTCTGTCAGCGCCCAGTCTCCACCTCCCACAACGGCCACATCCTTTTCTTTAAAAAACGCCCCGTCACATGTCGCACAGTAAGAAATTCCTCTTCCGAGATATTTGCCTTCATTCTCAAGCCCCAGCCTCCTGTGGACCGAACCTGTGGCCACAAGCACCGTGCGCGTGAGGTATTCTCCCTGTCCAGCAATAATATTCCACAGATCGTCTTTTTTTTCGATCCTTTCGACTTCATCTTGAACAATCTTAGCGCCGAACTTTTCGGCTTGTGCCCGGAATTTTTCCATCAGCTCGAAAGGCACGACTCCATCGGGAAATCCCGGATAGTTTTCCACAAAATCGGTCAGGAGAATTTGTCCGCCTGGAATCCCTTTTTCAAGAACCAGGGTATTGAGTCTGCCTCGACCCGTATAAATGGCCGCTGACAAGCCAGCCGGACCTGCTCCGATAATAACGGCGTCGTAAACTTCACTCATAGGTGCTTGTTTATGGCTTCTTCGATTTTCTTTTGAGGAAGGGCCCCGATGATGGTCTCTTTGACCTCTCCGCT
>CAZLLG010000249.1:0-5820 GCA_964560275.1 uncultured Eubacteriales bacterium
GGTTCTGTGAGGGGCATTAAACCAAAAGGAGGTTGAAAATGTCTACTCGACAAAACCACTTTTTAATTGTCCTTTTAATAGCCTTCCTTTTCTCATTCATCTCTTGCCAACAGCACGAAACCATTTGGAAGGGAACTATTGAAGAAAAGGACGGTGTTATTATTGTTAAGAATCCAAAAGAACCCATCTATGGAGAAGATATATTTAGCCTCATTGAGGATCTGTCTATTGGCTTTGCAGAAGGACAGGAAGAATACATGTTCTCCAGGATTGGTCCTATAGATGTCGATAAGGATGAGAACATTTATATTGCCGACTTGGATTCCGCTCACATAAGAGTTTTCGATAGACATGGACAATATATAAGAACAATCGGGAGAAAAGGACAGGGCCCTGGGGAAATGCAGTGGCCATACTATGTTCAGATCACTTCCAACAATGAACTTCTTGTTCAGGACATGGGGGCGCGACGCCTCCTCTTTTATACTCTTAATGGAGACTTTCTTAGACAAAGTATTTCAGGGAGAACAGGATTTCCTCTTATTTTCAAAATGGATTCATTCGGAAATTTTATCGGGATGGTACCCCCGCCACCCCCTCCACTTGGAGGGAAAATATTTCAAAAGTATGATCCGGATTTCAACGCAATAATGACAATTGCAGAGGAAAAACAGGGAAAAAAAGGAGTATTCGATATTGGAAAAGCGTCTTGTTACTGTGATGTCTCTCCAAGCGATAATATTATTTGGGGAGATTCAAAAGAATATGAGTTTCAAATCTTAAATCCTCAGGGAGTGCTGATAAAAAAGATATTAAAGGATCCAAATCCCATAAGATTTACCGAAAAAGACAAAGAGATGTATGAACAGCGATATGCTGAGCCTATTCGAGCCGGATATGAACTCAAGCTTCCAAGCCATTTTCCGGCATTTAAAGACATTTTTGTTGACGAAAAAGAAAGAATTTTTGTCCAGACATATTTGCATCTTGAAGAAGAAGAAGATTTGTTTTTCCATGATGTTTTTGATCCGGATGGGAAATATATGGCTAAAGTTCCAGTGTTTGCCAAACTGGATCGGAATTCAGTGTGGAAAAAGAATAAGCTCTATACAATAGATGAAGATGACGAAGGTTTTCCCGTGGTCAAGAGATATAAGATCTTTTGGAGTTATTAAAACTGTCATCAGGAAATAAATGAAAAATTTAAAAGTTGAGTATGTCATTTTTCTGATTATCACAGCTGTACTTCTGAGACAAATTCAAGCCTGTAAAAAACCACAGATATCCCTCCAAAAAGATTTAAGTATTGGTGTGGAAGAAGGAGATGAAAACCTAATATTTGGGGGAATCTTTTCGATCTGCACTGATGCCGTAGATAATGTCTATATCCTTGACTGGAGGATGTGGCGGATCCAGAAGTTTAACAGCAAGGGCATTTTTCTCAAGAGTTATCCCATTCAGGACGGGCAGGGACCCGAAGAACTCACATTCCCTGGAGAGATGGCTGTTTCCCCTCAAGGAATCATTTTTCTCTTTGATTTTATGGCCTGGAAAATTCTAGTTCTTGACCAGTATGGAAAGGCCATCAATTCTTTTAATCTGGATTTTTTTGGGATCTCGATTAATTGTTTCGAGGATGAGAAATTGATCATTATGGGCGACAAGGCCGACGCCCTTTTTCATGTTTATGATATCAAAGGCAGCCACCTCAGTTCCTTTGGCGGGCATTTTAAAGTCCCTCAGAATCTTGCCCGGTATGATTATCCCACCGTAAAATATCCTCAGGAATTTACCGTTTCAATATCAGAAAGAATTTATGTGTGTAACCCTCACAGCTATGAGATTTCTATCTATTGGAAAGAAGAATTTGAAAGTACATTTAAGGGGGAAAATTCGGCATTCTGGCCTGTTTCTGTTAAAAATGGAAAAGAAGTCAACTGGCGCAATGCTTCTATTTTTGAAAGCAAAGAGAGGCTCTATTCCTATATCGCAAGTCATGGAGACACACCCAATCAGATCGATGTTTTTGAAAAAGGCCGTCAGGTTGAATCTCTTGATATTGAAGGAGATGTTCGAGCCATAGATTCAAAAGGCCGGCTGTATGTCAAAGTGGAAGAACCATTCCTCCAGGTCGTTAGATATGGCGTAAAATAAATCAATGTCTTTTTTAGTAAGGATTAAAAACAATGATTAAGAAATTCCCTTTTATAAGATTTTTCTGTCTTCTTATCTCTCTGCTTTTATTCTCTTGTCAAAAAGAAAAGACAGCGGCCGTTGAGACTGTCGATGGAATTCCCATCATTCACAATCCAGTAGAACCAGCACCTAGAAATGGAACTCCATCCAAGATCACTTTTGAGGAGGAACTTTCTATTGGAGAGGTCAAGGGACGGGAAGAGTACATGTTTTCAATCATTCGAGGTATAGCTGTCGATGAACAAAACAGAATATATATTGGCGATTATAGAAACGCTAATGTCAGAGTGTTCGATGCCTCCGGTGTATATCTGTTTACCATTGGAAAAGCGGGTCAGGGGCCGGAGGAATTCAGCAGCCCGAGGGATGTGGCCATTACATCAGAGAATCTATTGATGGTCGATGATTCAGGAAACAGGACGATTAAATTTTTTACTCTCGAAGGGCGCTTCGTTAAATCCTTCTCTACGGCAAAAATCCGCATGTATGCAAGGACAATGATTAGCAAACAGGGATATATGCTGGGTCTGGGGACTGATATAGATCCTCAAAATCCTGTATACGAAATAAGGAAATTTGATGCAGATTTTGAGTTCCAGAAAATAATCCGCACATGCCCAACGCCATCGCCAGGAAGAATCAATCCATTCCACCCTGTCTTTTATTTTCAAATCGATAAGGACGACAACATCGTTTATGGTTTCCCAGAAACTTATGAGATTCAAATCCTAAATCCTGAAGGAGATATTATCAGAAGGATGCTCAAGGACTATGATCCTGTGGAAATATCGGAGGTAGAAAAGGAAGAAGCGAGTAAGGAGTATCCTGAGGGTTTTAACGTTGTTTTTTTAAAACACTACCCCCCGTTTCGCACGTTTTCAGTCGATGATGAAGGTCGGGTGATTGTTCAAGCATGGGATCGGTATGAAGACAAACTCAGATATGTCTATGATGTCTTCGATCCAGATGGATATTATGTGACAAAATTTTATCTCGATACCAGGCCTTTTTTGTGGAAAAAAGGTAAAATGTATGGAATCGCCGAAGATGATGAAGGTTATCAAACTGTAAAACGCTTCCGGGTTATTTGGGAGTAAGAGGATGTAAATAGGAAAAATTAGAAGGAGCCTCGAATGAAACGGATTTTTTTATTAATTCTGGCTGCCACAGTGTTTTTAGTTTTGTTGATGGTAGGCTGTAAAAAATTTTCACTCGATAACTCACTGTTTTCTGTTGAAGTCATAGAAGATGTCAGGTATGTCCACAATCACGCTCCTCAGCTAGGACAGACGGCCGATGTAAAACTGGAACTCATTGGAAAAATCGGAAAACTGGAGGGTGAGGAAGAAGAAGACATTTTGTACGATCCTGTAGATGTTGCCCGGCTTTCAAACGGGGACATCCTCATTTTAGAAGGAAGCGGCTGCACAGTGAAACGCTATAATAAAGACCATGAATTTGTTTCATCCTTCGGACAGAGGGGTCAGGGGCCGGGTGATTTTCTGTCTCCGTATTTTTTAAGGCTTAATCGAGACAAGAGTATGGTTTATGTTGCAGATTCTAGAATTTCAAAGTTTTCACCTGACGGGAGTTTCCAAGACAGCTTCAAGCCTAATGTTATTGCAAGATTCGGCAGCATTGGAGTTCAATACAGAACGTCCGGCATGGCCGTCCTCTCTGGATCGTTTGTGGTTCTTCCAAGTTCTCCTTCAATGTGGATAGAATCTGGAGACCATAAATTGTTATCTGTTTATGATAGAACAGGGACAATTATCCGATCTTTTGGTGCTGTTAAACTTTTTGAAACTCAGGATTTGACACTCAATGCCAATATTGTATATTTCACGAAAGACAGCAGTGAAAACTTATATTTATCCTACGCCCATCAGAATAGAATCATCAAGTACACACCCAATGGCCAAATGATTTTTTCTACGGACAGATCCCTCCCATATGAAATTGAAAATGTAATGAAAGTCGAATTGTTTAAAAGCGGTAACTTGGAAAGAGAATTTCCCTGGCCTTCCGTATCTTCCGTTTCAAAAGGTGTTGGAATGGACCATAGAGGCAGGATATGGGTTTTAACATTTCTCAAACAGCCCAATAAATTTGGGGAATTTGAGAATGAAGGCAATTTATCCAAATGTTATGAGTTCGATGTGTTTGATTCAGATGGCATTTTACTATTTAAGGTCCCTTTTCCAGATGTTTTATTTGACAATTTTTCTCTTTACGAAAATAGGCTCTATCTTATCGATTTTCAGAATGAATCGTGTGTCTACGAATACAGAATTGTGGAAAAAAAATGAAAATATTCTGCTTCCAAAAGGCTTGATTTCATGTATCAATATAAATAGGCGCCTTCCTTGTAGGATTTGGAATAATGGGAGTTGTCTGGATTTTAAGGAGCTTTTATAGACCGAAATCCAACCGAGTGAAAAAAATCGCACCAGCTTTAAAATGGATAATCTTAATTATAAGCCTCATGGCCATTACAGGAGGATGGTATATCTATTCAAGCTTTGGGAGGATACCTCTTGGAGGATTGGCTCTGGGCTTACTCCTCGGGATAAGAGTCTTAATAAATGAGGCTAAAGGCTGGAAAAGACGATAATCCAAAACGTCCGATCACACTGAGTTTTTCTATTTCTTTTTAGTCTCATTCGCTAAAGGAACGATGTAATAGGTGAGTCCTCCGTATTCAACTTCTCGCCAGCCTTCGGGGAGTGTTTGAAATTTAGGGACATTTTTTAGGATTTTGCTACTCCTACGTTCAATTGATTGAAGCAGCTTTTCAAGAGATTTTATCCGTTTTTCCAATATCTCGACCTGTTTTTTTAATTTTATAACCTGCTTAGAGATGTTTTCATCTTTTTCTAACTTTGTTTGTGACCAGGAAATGGGTGCGGCCAGAATACAGAAAAATATCATAAAAATTATTGTTTTTTTCATGATTCCCTCCTTTTATACCTTCAGTAAATATAACGAAAGATCCGAATTAATCGTTGCCAATAGTTGGAATAAAATAGGAAGTAGGAGCAAGAGAGATGTTTAGTTAAAGACGAAAATTTTAAGGTTTTGGGGGCGCTGTTTGTGGTTCGAATAAAATTAATCTTACCCTGTGAAATAGGTTCAATTGCTTGCCTAGACAACTCTTCTTCATGAGTCATATTAAAAACTAAATGGAGTACGTAAAAAGATTCAAAATCAAAAACTGGGATCTGATAAAAAAATGGGATGTAATATCCTAGATAGTCTCTTTTCGGCCTATTGATTTAACAACCTGATTTATTTTGTTTTTTCAATTCATTCTAAGAATAACTACATTTGTCCATTTAAAATGACAGAATATCATGCTAGAATACATATTTCAGTCAGAACCTAACTGGCACAATATTTGCTATGGAAAACTTTGATGAAAACTAGATAGGGGGATTTACAATGAAAAAACACACAATCTTGCTAACCATCCTTGTCTTAGGTTTGACTCTTTTTGCCCAGGATATTCAGGAGGAAGCTGTTGCCATAAACATCGAGGTCCCAACCAGGGTTTTTAAGGGGAAGACATTTATAGATAACCTCACCATTGATGATTTTGAAATCTATGAAGATGGAATTCTCCAA
>CAZLLG010000250.1:0-5763 GCA_964560275.1 uncultured Eubacteriales bacterium
CTGTTCTTTCTGAAGCTCTATGGCCTCCTCAAATCGCCCCATCTCCCCATAAATTCTAGATGGGAGGTTTTTTGAAATATTGGGGCGGATTTTTCTAACGGAATCGTATATCTTCAGCGCTTGTTCGAAATCTTGGAGACCCCAAAAGTAGTAATAGGCATAGTGGAGTTTTGCCCAGGGATTATTTGGTTCCAAGTCAAGCGCCTTATTTATCGCTTCTTTGGCTTTATCCAGCCTGGCCTGAGTCCGGTCGACATAATAATTGTACATATATAATTGGACATAGGAAAACCGGCTCCAAGCATTGATAAAATTTGGATCGAGTTCAACGGCCTTTCTATAGGATTCTAATGCGGGTTCGAATTCTTGAATATCTAAATTTGTGAAGGTTTTGTAAAAGTGGTCGTCGGCAAGGAGATAAGAAGTAAAGGCTTCTGGATTATCTGTAGCGTTAGCTATTAAGGCTAATCTTTGTGGTTCGAGAAGTTTAAGATCAAGCGCTTTGACAATTTCTTCGGCGACCTGTCCCTGTACACCTGAAATATTTTCGAAAGGAACTTCAATTGTATCCGAACCGATCTGTTTCTCGTCGATTGTCTGCGAAAGATCCCATGTCACAATCATTTGGCCTTTCTCGCCTGAGCTCTTATCCCTAAGGATTGTTCCATCTACTACGTAATCCACATCCAATTCTTCTCTGATCTGTTGGATTGTTTTTCCCGTCTTTAAACACTGCTCTGCAGTGGCGTAGGCTTTGACATTCAATTCAGGAATGGGGTCGAGGCGATTCGTGATTTCCCGTGAAATCCCCGTAACTAAATACTCGTCTTCGGGTTGACCTAGGTTTGTAAAAGGAAGCACCATAAGCCATTTGTTTTCCTGCTGTTTGGGACTTTGGCCCCAATTTAAGATAAGAATTATGGAAAAAACCACAGCGGCGAGCATAAAGAATCCGACCACAAATACCCAGTGTTTTTTTAGGGTGACCGTGACTTCTTTGGATGTGGCCGTTTTTTTGACTGGTGAAACCTGCTCGGTGGTTGGAATGCCCTTTTCAAGCGCTACCAACTCAGCTTTCAGCTCTTCTGTGCTTGCGAATCTCTTCTCCTTGTCTTTTTCCAAACATCTGAGGATGAGGCGGCTGAGGTTATCAGAGATTTGTGAATTGAATTCTTTTGGATCCTTTGGGGTTTCGCTCTTGTGTTTAACACCGATTGTAAAGGGAGTATCCCCCTCGAAGGGGGCTCTTCCCGTCAGCATTTCATAAAGGATGATACCCAGGGAATAAATATCTGACCTCAAGTCTACCTCTTTACCTTCGACCTGTTCGGGAGACATATACTCTGGAGTACCGATCATGATTCCTGAGCCGGTGATCCCTTTTCCTTTGAGCGTGCGGGCAATCCCAAAGTCCATGATCCGCGCATTGCCGCTATCGTCTATCATGATGTTGTTCGGTTTGAGATCGCGGTGCACAACTCTCAGGTTATGCGCTTCGGCCAATCCGTCACAGATCTGTTTGGCTATGGAGATAGCTGTCCTCACAGTGAGTTGTTTGGTACGTCTAATCAGTTTTCGTAAATCGCCTCCGGTGACATACTCCATGGTTATGAAATGTGTCCCTTTATCTTCACCTAGGTCGTACATCCCGCAGACATTTTTATGGCGGATATCTCGGGTTGTCTTGAGTTCGTTTTTAAATCTTTCGATGGTCTTTTTATCGGCGGCAATATCGGGTTTGATCAGCTTGAGTGCGATCTCCTGCTTTATCTTCCTATCTTCTACCCTGTAAACTTTTCCCATCCCTCCTTTTCCCAGTTCATCGATAATCTCGTATCTGTCAGCAAATAGTGTTCCGCGTGTCAGCTTTTCTGTGGGAGTTTTAAGTGTTTTGGTCTGAGAAACGGGGATTTTATCCATCGAGTCGAACTGTTGGCCGCAGGAATTACAGAATTTGGAGTCAGGAGGATTGTCAGTTTGACATTTAGGGCATTCAGTGCTCATTTTATTCTACAAGATATTTTACTTAAGGTTGGGAACTCTAGCTTTTTGGTTGAGTTTCTCTGTAATATCTTGGATTTCTGTCTCAGATTTTCCTTGAATCTGGATCGTTTTATTTATCCCTATAACCATTCCAAGCGCAAAACCAGCGACTCCGCCAATTACACCTGACATCCAAAAACTTTGAGATTTATCTTCATACCTATAAGCAGGTCTATTGATGGATCCATAGAGCACTCCAGCTAAAACCCCATAAATACTCACTTGAAATCCCCGAGATTTTTTCACAATTGTGATCGATTTCACTTCCTTCATCAGCACTCGCTCTGAAATATCTGCATTTATATCTGAAGTCAACAGCAGAAGCGAATCCTTTTCAACAGATATGAGTTCACCTGTTACTTCTTGACCATCATCTTTTTCGACCTTAAGTTTAGCTCCCTTTTTTTCCCTGGCTGCTATATTAACTGATAAAACCGCTAAAGAAAGAACGAGCAACAGCGAAACAAATTTTTTTCTTTTTTTTCCCTTAACCATATCCCCACTTTTTCACAATTAGTTTGGAAAAAGCTTATCATAGGGAAAATTGCGAAGTCAATAGCCATAAAAATAGATGAAAATATAGTCTTTCCAATTGATTATGCAGGAAAAAAGTCATATTCTATTCCTATTCAAAAGTGACATCAAAAATGGAGGGCGGCATGAAGATTAAATCAATTTTTTCTCTTTTTTTCATTTTGTTTTTTGCGGTAATAATGATTGGGACTTTATCCTGTAAAAAGGGGGCAGTGGACGAAGAAGGGAAGGTCCAAATGAAACCGGAAACAAAAGAGCAGTTCGATGTGCGGATGGCGTGGTGGAGAGAGGCCAGATTCGGCCTTTTTATCCACTGGGGGCTCTATGCTATTCCCGCTGGCGAATGGGAAGGAAAGACCAATCATGCCGAGTGGATCCTGACAACAGCCCAGATTCCAGTTGAGCAGTACGAAAAATTTGCCCCACACTTTAATCCTGTAAAATTCGATGCCGCAGAATGGGTCCGTATGGCAAAGGATGCTGGCATGAAGTACATCGTGATCACAAGCAAACACCACGACGGATTCAGCCTTTTCGATTCTGAAATATCGGATTATGATGTGATGGATTCAACCCCTTTTAAGCGGGATATTATGAAAGAACTGGCCGATGAGTGCCGGAAACAAGGGCTTAAGATTTGCTGGTATCACTCAATTATGGACTGGCACCATCCCGACTACCTTCCTAGGCGGGGATGGGAAGAACGCTCCGCAGAAGGAGCCGATTTGGACAGCTATGTTGACTATATGAAAGCCCAAGTCAAAGAGCTTGTCACTAACTATGGGGATATCGGAGTGCTATGGTTTGATGGAGAGTGGGAGAGTACATGGGATGCTGAAAGGGGACGGGATCTCTATGATTATGTCCGTGCTTTGGCACCTAATATCATTATCAACAACAGGGTAGGGAAGGGGCGTGCCGGAATGGCGGGAACCTATGATCCAGAGACAGCCATGGGGGATTTTGGTACGCCTGAACAGGAAATCCCTGCAACAGGACTGGGATATGACTGGGAAACATGCATGACCATGAACAATCACTGGGGCTACAATAAAAATGATGACAACTGGAAGTCCAAAGAAGACCTCATCCAAAAACTAGTCGATATCGCCAGCAAAGGAGGAAATTTTCTGCTCAATGTGGGGCCTACGGCCGAAGGGCTTTTTCCTCACGAATCTATCGACAGGCTCAAAGCGATGGGGGAGTGGATGAAGGTCTATGGTGAAAGTATTTATGGGACAACAGCCAGTCTTTTTTCAAACCTGGCGTGGGGCCGCAGCACGACAAAAGGAAACAAGCTTTATCTCCATGTGTTTGATTGGCCTCAAGATGGGAACCTGGAAATTCCAGGCCTTATAAATAAACCTATAAAAATCCATCTCCTTAGCGGTCCAACACAGGACTTTTCTATGATTCATAAAGGTGGTTCATCTAGTCTACATGTTCCGCAACCAGCACCGAATCCGATCGTCTCTGTTATTGTCCTTGAATTCGATGCTCCACCCGAAGTTATCCAATCTCCGGTCATTGAAGCAGACAGTGACATTTTCTATAAAAACTTAGATGTTAAACTGTCCAGCAATTTAGAGAATGTCAACATAATGTTTACGCTCGATGGGAAGGATCCGGATAGCGATTCTTCTGTCTATTCCGAACCCATAAAGCTGGATAGAACCACAACCGTCAAATGCCAGGTTTTCCGAGATGGACAAGCATTGAGCAGTGTTGTTGAAGAGACTTTTGAAGAAGTGGAGCCTAGGCCAGCTGTCACCCTAGAGCACTCACATCCGGGTTTGAATTATTCCTATTTTCACGGCAATTGGGAAAAACTTCCTGATTTTGACAGCCTCAAATCCGAAGCATCAGGTACCATCGAAAACTTTGGGACGCAGCCGGCTGTCCAAAAAGAGTATTTTGGATTTAAATTCACAGGATTTATTCAGGTTCCTGAAGATGGGCTCTATAATTTATTCCTCGCTTCTGATGACGGCAGTCAGTTGTATATTGGGGAAGAGCTGGTTGTGGATAATGATGGACTTCATGGATCCAGATTGGAAATGGGACGGATTGTACTGCAGTCCGGATTTCATCCCATAACAGTGCTGTTTTTTCAGCGAACTGGAGGGATGGATTTAGAGGTGTCTCTATCGGGGCCGAACATGGAGAAACAAATTATTCCGGCATCCACGCTCTTTTACTCCCATTAAATCTTAGGGTGAGTCCGACTGGCAAAGTGCACAAAAGAGAAGCACTCCGGGATGTGAGAGTCATAGACCCCGTGTTTGTTGAGTGCCCATCCGAATGACGGGTCGGCCGCTGTTCCATCTAGATTAAAAGCCTCAAAGCGGGAAAAATCCATCCTCCAATCATCTCCCTCTTTGGGAGGAAGGGATCGCCCCTGAGCTAAAATGTCCATCCCCTTCCATGGAAAAGCCAGTTCCACTGTCCATCCCTTATCGACATCCGAGTTGTCGTTTAGTGTTCCGTTAACTTTGACAGCGGTTTTAAGACCTGGAAAATCCCAGTCCATAAAGGCCCATCGTTTTCCCCGGGGATGTTTATTGTGACGGGACAAATCTTGGAAGCCTCCTAGAACATCGACATGGTGTGACCGGAAGTCATATTCAGCTCTGTCAAAATAGCTCCCTTTTTTGTAAGCATCCTGCCAGATGTAGAACACCTCATAGATGGTACCAAGGGCATTTATCTGGAATTCGTAGTAGCAGTCCGGACCGGCAATAAACATTTCGACATCGTTTTCATAATAAACAGGCGAATCTCGCTCAGTGAATTTAGCCTCTACTTTCGGTTCTTCTATCCAGTAACCGACATAAAAGAATTTATCATCCCAAAGAGCGGCCATACGCGTATCCAAAAAACCCGGCTGCCCTGTGATCAAATCTACAAACTGGGGTGATTTTTTAGCACTCTTCCAGCATTCTTTTTCGAGATTCCCATCTATTTGAATAGACTCGTCTATACGACAGCATGTGTAGTGACTTAAAAATTCCTCTCCACAACCATAGCTATTATTCATCTTATCGCTCCAATAGCACTTATCGTGTTATCTATTCTATTATGTCTTTCTTTTTACGTCCATTCTCAAAATTAACAGTAATTAAAGGTAATTAAAGGAACATCATCTTAATTAATTGGGGACAGGCCCCATTTTTTCACTGGAAAAAT
>CAZLLG010000251.1:0-5761 GCA_964560275.1 uncultured Eubacteriales bacterium
CTCTTACGGTTCAATAACTTCCATCATTATCCATCACACTTTTTGTTATAGAGCCATTCAGCCTTTGACATCTGGCCGGGATTGTTTTAAAAATTTATCACACCACTTATAAGGAGAGTTCAAATGAGTGATGACATGAAGGTTTCGTTTCCGGGCGGTAAAAAAGTAGACGTTGAATATGGAGATTTTGTCATTAAGACAGATCAGCCCGTTTACCAGGGCGGAGAGGGAACGGCTCCCGCGCCCTTCGACCTGTTTATGGCCTCGATTGCCACATGCGCAGGGTATTACGTGCTTGCTTTTTGCCAGAACCGTGGACTGCCTTATGAAAACATTTCCATCATCCAAAAAAAGGAGAGAAATCCGGAGACCAAGAGAATCGGAAAAATATTCATCGATATCAATTTGCCGGAAGACTTTCCTGAAAAATATAAAACAGCAGTGATCAAATCGGTCAACAGCTGCGCCGTTAAAATCCACATGCAGTATCCTCCGGAATTTATAGTCGAAGCAAATATTGGATAAATCTAGATTTAAGTAGATATTTTTTTCTGATTTTAGTATTAATAGGGACAACTCTAGATAAGGAGGAGGGATATGTGGTTTAAAGATTTGCTTGTCTTTTTGACAGTTTTTATATTTTGCGGTTTTGCCACTGTTTTTTCTCAGGACAAACCCCCGTCAAATTCCACACTCGATAACCTCGCGGCACTCAAAGACTACCAAACCAAAAGGATATCCAGTTTTGATAAGACCGGAAAAAATGCGGACCGCCTGGTTATCGATGCCGGAAAAACAGCGGAGATCGCAAAGATTGAAGGGGCGGGAATTATCAAACACATCTGGATCACGATTTCCAGCAGCGATCCCATGGTCAGACGCAATTTACTCCTGCGGATGTATTGGGATGGTGAAGTCAATCCCAGCGTGGAATGCCCGATCGGAGATTTTTTCGGGAATGGATGGGGTGAAAAATATTCGCTGATCTCTCTTCCCCTGGCTGTCGCGCCCAAAGAGGGCAATGCGCTCAACAGTTATTTTCCGATGCCGTTTTCGGACGGAGCTGTAATTTCAGTTGAAAATCAATCCGAAGAAAGGGTCAATGCCTTCTACTATTATGTCGACTACGAAGAGCACAAATCCATAAGTCCAAATCTAGGCCGTTTTCATGCGTTCTGGAACAGGGAACTGACCGAACCTTTAGGGGAAGAGGAAAACGAGTGGAGTATTTTTGGGCCCCAGGAGGCCAATATTGATGGGGCCGCCAATTACGTCTTTGCCGATATCGAGGGGAAAGGTCATTTTGTGGGCGTCAACTACTACGTCGACAGCCCATCTCCGGTTTGGTACGGGGAAGGCGATGACATGTTTTATATCGACGGAGAACCATGGCCGCCGTCGCTTCATGGAACCGGAACCGAGGATTTTTTCAACTCCTCCTGGTGTCCCAAAGAGGTCTATATGCATCCCTACTTTGGATATCCCCGTGTCAACAACGACATTGGCTGGTTGGGGCGGACTCACTGCTACCGTTTTTTTCTCGAGTCGCCCATCGCCTTTGAAAAATCGCTCAAAGCGACGATCGAACACGGCCATAACAACTGCCTGACTCTTGATCTTGTCACGGTGGCCTACTGGTACCAACAAGAACCGCATAGAAAATATCCGGAAATGAGGCCCAAAGAGGAACGGCAGAACATGCCGGCCATCGGGCCTGTAGAGATTCACCGCTGGAGGGATGCGTGGCGAAAGATGAACGAAAAAAAGAAACTCTGGGGACACGAGAAGAAGAAGTGAGGGGAGAACAATGATAAAAAATCAAAAATTCGTTCGCTTGATAATGATCTCTCTGTTGTGTATGTGTTTCGCATGTGGACTTTGGGGACAGACCAAAGGCGTTAAAAGCGGAGGAAGGTATGAAAGGCTGATTATCAGAAACGTTATTCTGATCGACGGAAAAGGGACTCCCCCCCGAGGTCCTGTTGATGTCATTCTCGCGAACAACAAAATCGAATCTGTTCGTGGTGCGAGAAGTGCGGACAGTTATTCAAAAGAAAGACACGTCCTGGATGGTTCGGGACTCTATCTTCTTCCCGGATTGATCAACATCCATGCCCATGTCCATGATAACCGAGGTGGGACACCCATTCCTTTTGATTACCTGTACAAACTCTGGTTGGCTTGCGGGATCACAACTGTTCGTGATGTGGGCAGCAATTACAAGTTGACATTGGAGGAGCGGCGCAAGAGTAACGATGGGCAAATAGCCGCTCCGCGGATTTTTCTCTACATGAGAGCCTTTGGAACGACGCCTGAAGAGGTGCGTTTAAGAGTCCGGGATATTGCCAAGCAGGGCGGAGATGGTGTCAAAATTTTCGGTATGGATAGGGACATCATGGAAGCCGCTCTCGAAGAAGCGAATAAACTGAAGCTCCGTGTGGCTCATCATGTGGGCGTTGAAGAAACAGACGCCTGGGACGATGCGGCTTTTGGAGTCACTTCGATAGAGCACTGGTACGGCGTGCCTGATGCGGCCTTAAAAGGATCGCAGAATTTTCCTTACTGGTACAATTACAGCGATGAGGCCGAGCGGTTCCGCTATGCCGGACGTCTCTGGCGGGAAGCCGATCCCAAAAAGCTGAATCAAGTCCTCCAGACTCTTGTGGAAAAAAATGTCACCTGGTGCCCAACACTTGTCATCTATGAGGCCAATCGTGATCTGCTGCGGGCACAGAATCAGCCCTGGTTTAAGGATTATCTCCACCCTGTTCTCGAGGATTACTTCAAGCCCGACCCTTCTAACCACGGCTCCTATTTTTGGAATTGGACTACGGAGGATGAAGTCTTTTGGAGACAGAATTTTAAGATTTGGATGAGAGCCGTCCGCAATTTTTCTCTTAAGGGCGGAGTTGTTGGAGTGGGTGAAGATGCGGGATATATCTATACGATGTACGGATTCAGTCTTATCCGTGAGCTGGAGCTGCATAGGGAAGCAGGCTTTCATCCCATCGATGTGATCCAGCATGCGACCGGGAATAACGCAAAAATCTTAGGCAAAGAGGATGAGCTGGGGCGTGTCCGTGCTGGGTATCTTGCCGATCTCATTCTTGTCGACGGAAATCCGCTCAAGAACCTAAAATATCTCTATCCCACGGGTGTAGTGGAGATGGTGGAAGGGGAGATCGTCCAAAAGGGCGGTGTGCAGTGGACGGTTAAAGATGGTTATGTTTACCATGCCCCGATGCTGCTTGAAGATGTTAAAGAGTTGGTGGCGGAAGCGAGAAAGACTAAATAATTTAAAATTCTAAATAAATTTAGGCTGTTCGTTAAAATGATCTATTCTATTATTTTCTGGTGATATTGATTATTTTAATTCTGGGATTGAGCCGCTGGCCGTTGACGGGCTGAGTGTGGATTTTCCTGACCACATCCATTCCTTTTGTCACTTGGCCGAAGGCGGCAAATCCCTGACCGTCCGGATTTCTCAGTCCACCAAAATCCAGGTCCGGTTGATCTCCCACACAGATAAAGAATTCCGAGTCCGCTGTCCCGGGTTTGCTCCGGGCCATGGAGATAACACCATCGGTGTGGAGGATTCCCGTGACCTCAGTTGTCTCGTGGTCGATGGATGGGAATCCCCGCCTGTCCTTTGTATAACTCAGGCCGCCCTGAATGACCTCTATTATGATGTCATCATTGGGCTGGTTGTCCATGGTGACAACCCTGTAGAAAGCGCCGTCTTGAAACTTGTTTTCGTCGACGTATTTGAGAAAGTTGGCCGCAGTGACCGGGGCTTTCTCCAGAAAGATTTCGACCGTGATGTCCCCCAGTTCTGTTGAGATAAGGATTTGTGGATGGTTTGAACCGCATCCGGCAAAAAGAAAGACACAAAGGAAAAGACCTAAGATTATTTTTATGAAGTTATTCATCGTTTTCCTCAGTATTTGTATTCGGGAGCGATGTCGACAGGGATATCTTTAAGCTTCGCCACCATATTTTCAGTAAGAGCGTCCGGATGGCCGTATCGTTCGAGGAATTGGACAACATTTTTGTAACTGCCATCCCCTTCGAGGATGAGCAGAGTTTGGGCCAGCTTGGTAATAGAGCTTCTTATTTTATCCCAATCCACCTTGAACTGTTCAATAGCCTCGTCAAAAACAAACCCTCCCTGTTCTCTTAAAAAGTTGTACTGGAGCAGCGTTCCCATCCCATGGGCTTCATGGAGCCCGAACCGCATGGAGCGGAACATGCCTGCAAGGTAGGTGGTGTAGATCTCTTTCTCCTTATCCTCTGGAATCCACCCTTTTTCGACAAGAAGGGGGATGCTTTGGAGCCCGACAACAGTGGCTTTGGCTTCTTCTATGGCCGAATAATTTTCCTTGAGGGCTTGATTGACAGTCGTTCTTGTCCCGTCGGGCAGCGTGACGTAATTGACTCCGAGAGCATGGCAGATTTCGTGTAACACGACTTCGTTGAAGTAGGCCCAGAATGAGACATTTTCCGCATCCTCTTTGGACAGGACCGTCTTTGAGATAGGGACAAGTATCTGGTTGAATTTCGCCTCCATGATGTTTTTGAGAAAAACCTTTTTTGTGCCTTTTTCCTCTCTGATGCGCTCGTCATTGGGAAGGACAAAGGCGAGTGTCTGCACACCGGCCTTAGTGTCGCCTGCTGTAAAGACCTCGATGGCGACATTCAATGGAGAGGCAAGGCCGGCGACATCCTGATCCTTATATTTTTGTTCAACAGGAAGGGAAGTCTGCATGTCCTCCAGAAACTCCAGATAGCCCTCGATCTTTTTCATTTCCGCAAAATCATTGATGTAGACAAAGGCCTCATAGGCGGCTTTGATTCCGTTGAGGCCATCTTCATAAACTTCAAATGGGCCGATGACAATTTCAACAATATTTCCTTGCAGATCGATCCAGTCGCTGTCGCTCTGGTAGTAGTCATTAGAAAGCAGGTCGTCAGCACGCTGATTCAGGAATTTTTTCAAAGAGGCATTTGTCGTGATTTCAGCAGCCTCTCTAAGATATTGTGAAGACGGTTCCAGGTCCTCCTTATACTCGACGTTGTAGGGGACGGCTTCGAGTGTTTCCCCCTTTTTTTTCACAACCGTAAATGTGTCTTCCAGCGCTTTTTGTTCATCAGGATGGCTAGAGATGTAATCTTGAAAAGATTCGCTTGTCATGTCTTCGGGATAGAAGCCTGCTCCCGGTGGTTTTGCATCTGTTCCTATAAACGGTTTGTTTTCATCGAGGCGGTCATAGGGACCGAAGTTGATTTCCAGATACCGCAGAAAATCCTGAGCCGATGGATCGTCGATGTCTTCAAGTTCTTTTTTTATGGTCAATCCGTTGTGAGAAGCCTGCTTCCAGAATATTTTATCCATCTGCTTGGCCGCCAGTACAAGTTTTTCCAGCACTTGTTTTTGCTCTTCATTGAGCAGGGACTCATCGTATGTGATTTGTGTGGGGACAAACTGGGCAAGACGCTCCTTGATATCGGTCACTTTGAGAGTTCCTTCCCATTTTTCGTTTTTTGCAGTTTGATTGCCTTTGCAGCCAAAGTTTAATCCTATTGTCAGCAATAGTAACAGAATTAATAACGCCGAAAAACTATTGTTTAATCTGTGTTTCATGCGGTCCTCCTTTTGAGAAAATTCTACTTTATCAAGTTAAAATTCCCTTTGCAACTCCACTAAAAGAATTGGGGACAGGCCCCATTTTTTGGCGGAAGAAAAAATGGGGCCTGTCCCCAA
>CAZLLG010000252.1:0-5756 GCA_964560275.1 uncultured Eubacteriales bacterium
CCTAAAGTGCTCGTAGAATTATCTTGTTTTTCCTTATCAATTGTTTGTGAAAAAAGGTCTATATCTGTCCAGTCCGCAATAGTCTGATTTTGTATGGTTTCCTTCATCGAATTGAAGGCTTCGGTTAAGTCATTTTTATTCATAAATAGAATTTTGTCTAAAAATAGATTTGTTACATAATATTACATCGCTCAGGATAGACTGCATCGAAGGGGAGGTCAATAGCGAAAACTATTCTCTTGTACGTTTTAATGTCCTGATGGCTTTTCACTCCAGAAAAAATAAAAGAATGCTTAAATATTAATGATACTTCCTCTGAACTTTTATAAATTAAATTTCGTAAAACTATATGAAAGGATATCTTTTTCGGGAGAACTCTATGTTAAAAAACTACATGAAAATTGCTTTGAGAAATTTTCTCAAGCACAAGGGATTTTCATTTATAAATGTTTTCGGCCTGGCTGTTGGAATCGCCTGCTGCTTGCTGATCCTGCTTTTTGTCGTCGATGAGTTAAGCTACGACAAATATCACGAGAAGGCAGATCGGATCTACCGAGCCGGCCTGTATGGATTTATCAGCGGTCACGAATTTCACGGTGTCGTTACGGCCTCCCCCATGGCTAAAACTCTCGTGGAAGAATATCCAGAAGTGGAAGCCGCCACCCGCGCAAGGAACTTCGGATTTCCAGTGTTCCGTTATGATGACAAGGTTTTTAGCGAAGAGCAGGTATTCTGGGTCGATCCCGGTTTCTTCGATGTCTTTACAGTTCCCTTCATTCAAGGAGATCCAAAAACGGCTCTTGAAAAACCAGAAACCATCGTTCTCACCCAATCCATGGCCGCAAAGTATTTCGGAGATGAAGATCCTCTGGGAAAGACCATCAATGCGGATCGACGTAGGGATTACTTGGTCACCGGAATCATCGAAGATGTCCCTAAAAACACTCACTTCCACTATGACTTTCTGGCCTCTCTTTCCACTTACTCAGACAGTCGAAGTCCAGTATGGGTCAGCAACAACTACTACACCTATTTTGTCTTGAGGGAAGGAACTTCTCCAAAGGCATTCGAAAACAAGATGGAGGAGCTGGTTAAAAAATATGTCGCTCCACAAATTCAGGCCGCAGCTGGTATTTCACTCGAGCAGTTCTATGAGTCTGGAGGAGCTTACAGCTATTTTATTCAACCCATGACCGATATTCACCTTCGCTCCCACCTTGAATTCGAAGTGGAACCCAATGGCGATATGTCCTATGTCTATATTTTCTCCATCATTGCTTTGGGAATCCTTTTAGTAGCCTGTATCAATTTCGTGAACTTGGCTACTGCTCGGTCATCTACCCGTGCAAGGGAAGTGGGTGTCCGCAAAACCCTCGGATCCAACCGCCCTCAGCTCATCCGGCAGTTCCTTGCGGAAACCACTCTAACAAGCCTTCTCGCTGTTCTTGCTGCACTTCTGCTCGTCCAGCTTTTTCTTCCCATTTTTAATAACCTCATTGGAAAGCAGGTCGGAATCCCCTATCTGGACAACCTTTTCACCATTCCTCTTCTTTTAGGACTTGTGGTGTTAATTGGGCTATTGGCCGGTTTGTATCCAGCCTTTTTTCTGGCAGCCTTTGATCCAGTAGCGGTGCTAAAAACAGAAACTCCGGGTAGCCTTAAAAAATCGAACATGCGGAATGTTCTTGTCGTCTTTCAATTTACTGTATCTATAGTCCTGATCGTAGGAACGCTCGTCGTACAGCGACAGTTGAATTACATACAAAATAAAAACCTGGGATTCAATAAAGAACAGGTTGTGATCGTAAAAAAAACAGATGACCTGTCAGATAAACTGAAGACCTTCAAGCAGGAACTACTCAATAATCCAAATATTTTCAGTGCAACAAATACAAATAATCTCTTTGGGAGTAATTTCGGAAATTCCGCATTCAGATTGGCTGAAGAAACGGGTGAGGACACCCATCTTCTCTGGACCTTCTTCAGCGATGCCGACTTCGTTAAAACCTACCAGATAGAAATGGCGGCGGGTCGCTATTTCGAGGAAGGACGGGAGGCAGACAACCAAGCGGTTGTGATCAACGAGACATCCGCCAGGGAGCTAGGTTTGGAGGATCCAGTGGGCGCCCAGATCGTAGCTTTAGGAAACACACAGGCGCAGGAACAAAGATTAAACATTATCGGAGTTGTCAAAGATTTTCATTTCGAAAGCCTTCACACACAAATCCGCCCATTGATAATCGGTATGTACGGTGAGGGGAACATCGGACGATTCGTCTCCGTCCGGATCGGCCCCGAAAACATCGGAGCGACTATGGGATATATAGAAAACACATGGAAAAAATTCGCATTGAACCAGGCGTTCGAGCGCGAATTCTTGGATGATTATTTTGGCCGCGTATACGAAAACGAGCAGAGAACTGGACGAATTTTCCTGTATTTTTCTATTCTAGCTATTTTTATCGCGAGCCTGGGATTGTTCGGCTTGGCGTCCTTTGTGACCACTCAGAGGACCAAAGAGATTGGAATCCGAAAGGTTCTCGGTGCCTCCGAGTCGCAGATTGTTGCCCTCCTGTCCACCCAGTTTGCTAAATGGGTTCTTTTAGGCAATCTGCTGGCTTGGCCACTCGCATATATTTTGATGAGAACCTGGCTGCGACAGTTCGCTTACCGGGGAGGAATCTCCATCCTGTCTTTTCTCGGTGCATCTGCAATCGTTCTGATTTTTGCCTTGATTACAGTGAGTTCCCAGACACTCAAAGCAGCCTCAGCCAATCCTGCCAGTGCCTTGAAGTATGAGTAGCCTGTAATTGTCAGACAGCCGATGATTTTAAGAGGCGATAGGAAGAATGAAATTTACAGATTATTTTTCTTGACTTCCATAACCAAACGAAAACCCACAGTGAAATGATAGTCCATCGACTGCTCATACGATCGGATTGCTGATCGACACTTGTTGGCTTCGTAGGAAAATCCCCCTCCTTTGAAAACACGGTTTGTCCAGATAAAAGGAAACCGGGCAGATCCTTTTCCAGCCCCCTGTGGATCTATCTGAGGTCCGCGCACATTGGGTCCCCTCCATTTGTCAGAACACCATTCACTCACATTCCCGTGCATATCGTAAAGGCCCCAAGGACTTGGCTTCTTCAATCCAACCTCCTTAGTACTGTTGGGAGAATTGTTTCCTTTCCACCACATATATTGGTCCGCAAGATCGAGAGTATCACCGAAAAAGTACCGTGTCCCAGTTCCTGCTCTGCAAGCATACTCCCACTCTGCCTCGGTTGGAAGGCGAAAGAATCCCAACCCAAGGGCATTCAGATGCTTTATGAATCTCTGACATTCACGCCAAGAGACTTTTTCCGCAGGAAAATTGGGATTGCCAGGGAAATAGAACCTGTGTTCGCCCATTAGGGCTTCCCATTGGGCTTGGGTGACTTCATACTTTCCTATGTAGAAATCATTTGAGATCGTCACCTCATGGCTAGGCCAATCTGTGCCCTTACGGCCCATTTCTGTCTTTGGAGAGCCCATCTTGAATGAACCAGCTTGGATGAGAACCATCTCTAAATTCTTGGCTTCTGAAGGGAGATTGGGGAGAGGAATTGTAATTGTTTTAATTCCGCTTAATGATGTATCCATCTTGTTATTATGATCTGCTAATGATGAATTTTTTCCGCCAAAGCTAAAGAGGCATACAACAAGAGCAAATCCAACTAGAAACAGAGTGCTTCCAAGATTTAAACTCCTTCTTAATATTCGCTTTCCATCAAGAATTCTTAAAAGTCGTCTTCTTATGTACATCTTTGAGACACAGACACCACTTATAGAACCATGAATAAATATCGGCGTTCTGTTTGACCGTAAAACCATATTGAGAAAAGCCTTCCCGCACTCTTTCCGTAGACATTTACAACCGATCAGAGCTGAATCATCACAGGAATACTCACGGAGTCGATCAACGATATGGCTAGTGATCCAGACTATTGGATGAAAGAAGAACAGTATCTGGATCAGTTTTTGGAAAAGATGGATGAGGTTATCATACCGCCGGATATGAGCCATTTCGTGGAGAAAGATCCATTCCATCTGTGGAAAGGTCTTGTTTGTTATCATATACCAAGGGACGACAAGTACGGGTTTAAACAAACCCCATACAACAGGGGAGGAAATTTCCTTTGAAGTGACAATTCGGATGTGTTTTTTCACACCTGCCGCTTTTAATGCTTTATGAAGATGAATGGGAAGTCTTCCTGGATCAATAGGATTTGATCGTCGGATAAATCGTCTGGTTTTCCACTGTGTAAAAAGAAAGCGTGCAGCTAGAAAAACAACAAGGATACTCCACAAAATCATTAAAAATGTTGTCAGGGATACTGAAAGAGATCGTATTTCAATAGATTTTTTTAGAACAGGCAGAGTGCTCGAGTTTTCTTCTGCTGCGGTTGAAATGGATTCGGGTTTTATTTCCGTTTCTAATCCCATTGGTTGGGAATAAATCTTTCCCTGAATATTAAGAGATAACCAATCCGTTGCTCCATTGTGTACTATGACAGGACCGGGAATAATGAGTTTCAGGAATACAAGAATAAAAAACCAGTATCCAATTGTTGAGGGCAATCGTTTCTTAAGGATTATCCAAATGATCCCGATGAAAATGAAAACCAATGTTGATTCAAGTAGACGATTCATACAGAAAGAGGCCCACGATTCACTCCAGCGATTCAAAGATTCAATGGGCAGCATGGTTTTATTCCTCCTTATAATCATTCAGGACGGACAGCAGCTCATCCACTTCTTCGGGAGAGAGACGACTTTTTTTCACCATATAGGACAGAAGAGGGCCCTTTGTTCCGTGAACTATATTGTCTATGAGATAATCGGCGGCTTTGTAAAGGGTTGAAAGGGCAGGCTTTACGGGTTCATACAGGAAGCTGTTTCCAATCCGGGTTGTTTTGAGGAATCCCTTCTGGGCTAACCGGCTGAGTAAGGTTTTCACTGTACTGGGGGACCAGCCGTACTTTACTCCAGCCTCACGACAGAAATCTCGAGAAGCCCCTGATTTTTTCGCCCAGGCAATACGCATGATTTTCCACTCCGAAGAAGTCAGCGGTTCCGATTGCTTTTTGGCCATTTAAACCCTCCAATGACTATAATATAAGTCAATCGACTATTATTGTAGACGTTTATTTTAAAATGTCAATACTTAATTTTTTAAATATTCCTTCGATTCCCAGCACTCCCTAAGTGGCATTTGAAGTAATCTATAGAACGTTCCATTGATATGCAGAAAAAATTGCAGTATTATCAAAAATATTCCATTTGGAGTAAAAAGCGGATATGAGCTCTAAATATCATCTAGATCCGAATAAATTCAGCATGGAGAGTTTTCAGAATAGCCTGGAATCTCGCGAATTAATACCGAGTCGACTAGCGTTAAAAGAGAAGATAAAATCGAGATTTAGATCAATCCAAGAAGCAGGTATTATTTGTCTTGGAGATCTTATCGAGGTTTTAAAAACCAAGCTAAAGATTGAGACGTTTTCTAAACGGACCGGACTGGATATTGGGTACCTAACTTTGTTAAAAAGAGAAGCCAGCAGCTATTTTCCGAATCCCGTTCAATTGAATAGATTTTCTGGAATTAAGAGCCATGTGATTTCAAAACTTGAAGAGATGGGCATCAAAAACTCAAAACATCTGTTTGACAAAGCTTCAAGAATTGAAGACAGGGCAGCCCTGTCACGTAAATCTGA
>CAZLLG010000253.1:0-5732 GCA_964560275.1 uncultured Eubacteriales bacterium
ACAGGCCCCATTTAATTAAATGGGGCCTGTCCCCAATTTCCCAATTTCACCCAATTTTAGCTCACTTTGAGTTGAAATAAAAAAGGTTTGATTAGTCTTCTAATTCTTTGTCGAGTTTTCGTTTGCCCAAAATTGAAAATATAACAAAGAACAACACAATAAGTCCGCTGATGGATATAATTATGATGAGTTTATTAAACAACTCCAGTAAAGATAGTCCTGGACTTTGAAAGATATTGTACTTTGCATACGTGAATAAACTTCCCATAACAACGATTGCTGCATATCCGAGCACTATATATTTTATCTTCACTTTCTGTATAGGGATGGCTCCAAAGTATAAAAGAGCGCTGAGAAGAAAGAGTGTATTTACGGTCACAACGATTGCAATATCCTCAAAAGCACTTATTGGTTGCTTGAGGGCAAGCTCGCGATAAATAACAATCCCATGCAAAGCGATTATTGTGAGAAAATACATTACGGCTATAACTTTATAAGCTATTCGCTTACTCCTTTCATCCATATTCATGAACGGTTTTTTAGGCTTCATTGTTCCTCCCAAAAAAGATCATTTAGAGTTTTGTTTAAGGTCCTTGCGATTTTTAAGCAAAGATTAAGTGTTGGGTTATATTTCCCTTTTTCGATTAGCCCGATCGTCTGTCTCGTGACATCAACTTGATCGGCCAGTTCTTGCTGAGATAAATTCTTTTCAACTCTCGCAATTTTAAGTTTTATGTTTTCCATACTCGCAATGTAAGATATATATTGCATAATGTCAAGTATAAATTGCAAAAAGGAAGTTATATGTGTCACCTTACCAAGGGAAAGAGGATCCTCTTGGGTGAATTATTTTCTGAGAAAAAACGGGCGCTTCTTGTTTTCGTTCAGGCCTGTTATCACTATTAGGCGGGAGCTTTGCTGCTTTTCGTAAAAAATCTCTGTTTGACCTGGGCTTTAAGTTTTTCAAAGTTATTTCGAAAGCTCTGTTTGAGAGAGAGCGGCTCACCTCTTTTTCTGGCGGATAGAGTATCCCGTATCGACAAGAATAAGAACGAGAAAAATAGAATCCATAACATTTTATTCCCTCATGTCTTTCAGAGAACGAGAGCTGCCTTCTGAGAAATAGGTGTTTGTTCTTTTTTATAAAGCTTGGCCAAGGCTCGTGTGCGCATAGATTTTGTGACAAATTTTCCCAGAAACATATAAACTCCATTCATCAATCCAGGCACAATGACCGTGATTTGATTATCCATTTTCTTAAGAGTGAGTTTGGCGACTTTTTGAGGAGCGATGAGAGAAATCTTTGAAAGCCAGCCGGCCGCTGCAATCCTGTCTTGGACATCCTGGTTTGTGGGAACAGCTCCCGGACAGAGGATATGGACTTTGATCCCGCTCTCTTTTAGCTCTTCCCTAAGAGCGATAGTGAATGAGTAGATAAAAGCCTTTGTTGCGGCATAGACAGTTTTAAAGGGGATGGGGAGGAAAGCGGCCATGCTTCCGAGATTAAGAATCGAAGCGGACGTGTGTTTTTTCAGCTCTGGTATGAATAGCCTTGTCAATTGGACGACAGCAGTCATGTTCAGACTCATCATGGATTCGTAGAATTGAAGAGGATAATCTTCGAATGAACCATGGCATCCAAATCCTGCATTGTTGATCAGTCTGTTTACGGACAGTTTCTGTTTGATGCACCACGAGTAGACGTAAAAGGGTGCATGCTTTTGAGTGAGGTCAATCTCCAAGAATTTCACCGAAATTTTGTATGCCTGCGCCAAACTTTCTGAAAATTTCTCAAGGTTTTCACCGGGAAGAGCGATGAGAACAAGATTTTGGTGTTTTTTGGCGCTTTCGACGGCTAATGCTTTTCCAATCCCGGCACTTGCTCCGGTGATGAGAGTAAACAGATGGTCAGATTCTTCTTTTTTCATTGTATGTGGCCCCCCTTGAACCATGCGATCGTTTTTTCTATCCCTTTATTCAATGGAGTGATGGAGTAGCCCAATTCCTTTTTTGCTTTTTCGCTCGATACGGCCCAATCATGAAGGTATTTTTTCACCCATTTTGGTGTGATGAGCGGAGTTCCTCCAAATATCCTTGTTAAACCAAACATTAGCCCTGAAAGAGAAACCATAAGTGGTACAGGTGCTTTGACCAGTTTCCTCTTTTTCCCAGATGCAGTGGCCAGGATTGAAAAGAAATCTGCATAACTTGCGTTGATCCCTCCGAGGTTGAATTTCTCTCCGGATTGTCCCTTTTCCATGGCCAGAATGTGGCCGTCGACAACATCATCGATAAACGCATAATTGCCGATCCGCCGGCCATCGCCCGGGATGAAAAACCATTTTCCATCCATATATAATTTGATAATTTTTGTTGTTGAATTCGGTGCGCTCAGAAGTCCCGGCCCATAGACGCGAGATGGATTCACAAGTACGATTTGGATGTCCTGGTTCCGGTATGCGTGAATGAGGTTTTCCATCATAAATTTTGAGCTTTCGTATTCATTCAAAAAATCGGAATAGCGGATGGAATTTTCGGCTTTGGGTTTCCCGTTGGAGGGGCCGAGTACTCCAGCCGTAGACGTGATAACAATTTTTTTAAGTCCAAGATCTATGGCTGTCTCAATGACATTTTTTGTGCCTTCAACATTCACCCGAAAATAGGTCTCAGGTTTTTTTGCCCAGGTCCGGGCAAAAGCACCCAGGTGATAGGCCCGATCGCAGGACTTCATTGCATTCCGGAGGCTTTTTTTGTCGAGGATATCGCCTTTAAAAATCTTTATGTTTTTGTGCTGGATTCTGGATGTTTTATATGAAAAGCGGTAGAGGGCATGGATTGTATGACCAGATTCGGCCAGTTTCATGGCGAGGTTTGATCCGATAAATCCCGTGGTTCCTGTTATGAATATTTTCATGCTAATCTCCATCATTCTTTGTCATAGGATTTTTCGTTTTGAAGGGTGTATTCGACACGTTGGCGAAGAGAGTGGATAATAACAGGAATCCCCTTCATTCCTGCCTTGAGAATTGCTCCTGGGAGAGCTATCCCAGGATCGACATAAAGGGTGTAGACAGCCAGTGTCGTCTCAGGCTCATTTTCAAATGACCTCAGTTCCCATGATCCCTCATTAACTTGTGTGTTGCCAATGATTTCAACCCATTGAGATTTGTAAATTTGTGGAAATCTTTCTGTTTTAAGAATAAAGTATCGATCCTGCAGCGGCCAAGGCATCCTGAAACGGTTGTAAAAATAAAACGGATTGTCTCCACATGCCTCTATTTTGTATTGAACCAAAAGTTTTTCGAATTTGTTCCAGTTCTTGATGTTTTGATTCTGCCAAAGAGTCAGTATTTTTGGATGGACAAGAAATGCTTTGGGTGTCCGCGGCATGAATTTGTCATAGCTGTTGTAATTAGAGATGACGTCCCAGACTTTTTCTATCGGAGCATAAATGAGTCCCTTGACTTCGCACCTGTGTGTTTTTGAATCGGGGATTGGCTGGACGGATGAGACAATCTCTCTATTTTTTAGTCTTTGGATTGTGAGTCTTTCTATTTCTTTATTTCCCGAAGAACATGGCCAGAGAGTTGAGAGCGTGAGGCTCAAGATAATGGCGAATCGGATGAGTTTTTTTGCTTTTTTGTTTCCTTTCATTTCTTTCTCACACCTATAATGTAGTTTTTGTGTGGAAAGAAGTTGTCAAAGGGTTGTCAAGAAAATGTTAAAAGTTTGTTAAGAAAAAAAGTGGAATGAAAACCGGTTGTAAAACGGCTCGAAAGGACCTGTCTCTACTTTATATCTTTTAGCGTGAGGTCATCAAAATAGCCTGTGTCATCGTAGGACCCGACACCAACCAGGCCGTGGCCCAAGACTGAGCCTGACGCTGTCATGGTCGGTGTGTCCATGTCATCCAGAAAAGCCGACATGGTGCCGGTTTCTGCATCGTAAGTGACTTTGAAGGTGTGCCACTCCCTATCTGTCAGACGGAAGACCGATAAACCAGGTGGTTCGACATTGATTTTGATACGGTCGGCACCGTTAACAAGACCGATGATGTTGTGCCTTTCGTCGCTGCTTGCCGAAAAATGAACATAGTAGAAATGGGTGGGATCCAAATAGTGGAAAAAGATACAGAGATCGCGGTTAGGATTGTCGATTTCGGCCATGCATTTTAGCCGGCCGGAAAATTCGAAGGAGCTTACATCACGGTCTGTTAAAACAGACCAGGATTTAGGGGCGGCGACCTCACCGCTTTCTCCTGGGGCAGTCAGAGCATAGACCTTAGAGCCTTCGAGATCCGTGACCTGCCAGCCATCGGGAAAGTTTGGCTGCAAACCCTCGGTATTTCCGTCTTCGAAATCAAAGGTCGTTAGTTCATCTGAAGTTTTTTCCCCACAGGCCATAAAACAAAAAAGAAGAACCGTGATTATATAAATATTTTTCTTCATGCCGGTATTCCATCCGTGTAGCTGGGATTCATCCAAAAGAGCCGTTTTCCTTGAAAAAAGGGCCTCAGCGTGGCGGTCATATTTTGCATTTCTGCTTGGTTCATCTTTTGGAAGTTTTTAACAAGGTCGATATTTTCCTTGAGGACATCGAGGCCGTCAATGCCGATCGCTGCGGCACTGACATGTTTTAGTGATAGAGCGTAGCGGATGAGTTCTTTGGGAGAGACACCTTCGACGGTCTCCTTCGGCCTGATGACTTTCATGACCAGAACGCCCATTCCCTTTTCTGCGGCAGCGGGGATGGCCAATTTTTCAAAGTCGCCCCCACTTTCGGCATAGTGATTGAGGGCAATGAGCATGGTGTCAAAATCGTGGCGGCTCTGCAGTTCCGTCATGGCCATTGCATCGATGTGACCTGTAAAACCGATAAAACGGGCGACTTTTTCTTCTTTGGCTTTCTGGAGGACTTTGAGTACGCCGTTTTCAGCACAGATGGCACTTACGTCTTCGAGGGCACGAATGAGGTGGATCTGGAGAATGTCGAGGCGGTCGGTCTGCAGCCGTTTGAGGCTTTCCTCGAGCTGGCGCATGCCTCCGTCATAGGTTCTTTCACCGAGTTTTGTGGAGAGGAAGACTTCGTCTCTGCGGTCTTTAAGAACCAAACCCAGGCGTTCCTCGCTGACGACGTTGTTGTAGACGTAATCGTGCGCTGTATCCCAGTAAAAGAAGCCGTTGTCCAGGGCGTATGTGAGAATTTCAGTGCTTTTATCTGGGTCCGCAACGGTGCAGAACCGGCTGCCGCATCCCACCACGATAGGGGGAACTTGGACGCCTGTTTTTCCCAGTGCTCGGGTGGGCAGGCCCATGGCATCAAAGGGATTTGCCTTTTTAGAGGAGAACATCCCTTTGCAGGAAAATGTGCCGAGAGCGGCCGTGGCGGTCAGGCACGTCTTTAAAAAATCGCGGCGGTTTATAATGATTTTTCCCATATTGTCTCCCTCCTGATGTTTTATATCAGAGGTGGATTCAGAGGTCAACAGGAATGGTTTTTATTATAAATACCAGATTCCTTTTATCTGAAGGGCGGTTGTGTTCAGCGTTTTTAAAATCGATGGGAGCTTCAATAAGACCTGTCTCGAGCAAATGATTTAAAACGGCATATCTTATCTCATAATGAAGAAACATTTCGGCTTGGGCTTGGCCGGCCATTCCAAGGATCTCGTTCATTTCAGGAGATTCACACATCCGTGTGGTTAAAGTATAGACTTCTTTAGCCATGCCCTC
>CAZLLG010000254.1:0-5728 GCA_964560275.1 uncultured Eubacteriales bacterium
ATCAAGGTTTTCAGTCAAATTGAGGGTTGTTTGAGATTCGATGTTGTATAGATTCCAGTGATTATCCTTGAAGTAGAGAACAAAACGTCCAGACGGAGACAGAATGGCTTGGTCATCTAGACGAGAGACAATCTTGTGCTTTTTTCCATCTTCTAAACGGACTGTATAGACGTCCTGAACATTTCCGTACCATGTGATCTCTTTCCGGTAGTGAACATTGGATAATCCCAAGGTTATGTTTGGATTTTCAGTGAGCCGGACTTCTGGCATATCTTCATCTGCCAATTGGATAAATTTTCTGTTGGATATATCAAAAACAGCTAGATAAGTCTGATTTTTTTTCCGAGGCCATTGAACCTTCTGGTTTGGAATGATGAGCGGGTCATTCCAGTGCCAGACATCAACCCCTCTTTCAGCCAGGATTTTTTTTCTATCAAAAAGATCGGCCTCTTGAATCAAAGCCGTCTCTTCATCTTTGGAAGTTTCTTCCCTGAATTTTTCAGGTTTAAAACCAAAAAACAACCGGGATCCATCGGACGTCCAAGACAGCCGATTATTATCCGGAAGCACCCATCCCTGCGGGACAGCACTGGGTGTCACAGCCTCAATGAGATTTTTATCAGGTCCTTCCCAAATTTTCAGAGACATCACATCAGGTCCTTCGCTGTTCGTGTTTTTGAATATAAAAGCAAGCCTGCTGTCTGTGTCTGACCAGACAAGATTGGAAAATTCCGCATTCATCTCTTTGAGTATCGTCGTTTGAGACTCGACATCTTTTTTTAACTCCTTATAATACAGCCCGTTTTCGGCTCCATCCGGCGTCGCACAAACAAATGCGAGATATTTTGAGTCTTTATCGAAAGTAAAAACCGACACATAGGGGATCTCGAAGATTCGATCCGTTTCAAGATTGCTGAGAAAAAGAGTTGTCCCAATTTTTTTATCCGGTTCTTCCTCCGATTTTGTTTTCTCTGGAAACAGTTTGAAAGCCAGCCATTTTGAATCTTCAGACATCTCATATTTATCGACATTTTCAAACATATCGATCTCACCGGTTTGAGTATTGACTAGAGCCATACTCTGTTTAGGCTTATCCTTCTTGGCATTAGCTAGATCCACTGTTTTGGGCGGGACAGTCAATCCCACCCAAAGAGAATTTTTAGAAATGACTGGACGGCTTCCCCGCTCGATACGGAATACTTTTCCTTTTTTTAAGTTATGGATAAAGGCATCTCCATCCCCCCGCCCTGGTTGAGTTCCATAAGCAACAATAAAACCATCCTCAGAGATCACAGGATTCCGGATTTCCTTAAACTTCATGATATCTTCGAATGTCAGTATTTTTTGAGTTTGAGGTTGGCTCCAGGTCACACAGAGGACCAGAACAAAAATGAATAGGCAAACAGTACGGATTTTAAGGCGAGGAAAATAAGTCATGACATCCCTCCTAAAATTGAGTGTATATCAGAAAAATATAATTTTAAGAATACGCTTTTTGCAGAATATCCAGATAATCTTGAACTGTCGCATCTCTGGGATTTGAGGAATTGGAATTGTTCTCGAATGACTTTGTGGCTATTTCCTTCAATTGGCTCTCTTGGACGCCCGTCTCACGGAAGGAAGGGATGCCCAACCTGCCGGCAAGGTCCTTGATATACTCGATGAGCGCCATCGCCAACATTTTGTTATTTTCCCCTTGGAGCCCGGCAATTTTTGCAATTTTTGCGTATTTTTCTGCAGAAACCGGAAGATTAAACTCCATCACCAAGGGCAGGAAGATGGAATTAGCTACCCCGTGTGGTGTATCCAGGATAGCACCCACAGATTCGGATAGACAGTGGACTCCCCCCACATCCGAATTTCCAAACGCCAAACCCGCGACAAGACTCCCTTTCATGATCTCTTCCCTGGCCATAGCATTGCCCTGGATATCTCTATAGGCCGCCTCGACTGAATGGATGATGAGCCTAAGGGCTTCAAGAGCTATAAAATCCGTAAGAAATGTGGCTGGTTTAACGGTAAGGGCCTCTACAGCATGTGTGAGCGCGTCCAGACCCGTGGACGCCACTAAATGAGAAGGAAGAGTAGAAAGCAAATCGGGATCCACAACTGCAACAGCCGGAAACATTTCAGGGCCTTTGATGCTCATCTTAAACTTTCTGGCTGTATGGGTGATCACCGATACCCAGGTGACCTCACTCCCTGTGCCGCAGGTTGTGGGAACAGCCAGGACAGGAAGCGGAGTTTGTGTGTACTTGGCCTTCCCTTCATAATCTTCGATTTTTCCCGGATTTGTCGCCAAAAGAGCGATGGCTTTGGCCGCATCCAGAGCACTTCCTCCTCCAATCCCAATGACACAATCGGATTTGGTGGCACGAATTTTATCACCAGCCCTATCAATGGTCTCATGCTTAGGATTTTGTTCGACTTCATCGAAAACACACACATCGGGTAACTGATCAATAATTTTAGCGGCTATTCCGGATTGGACAATGCCCTTGTCTGTGACGAGGAAAACAGAAGAGGCATTAATTTCTGTTATTATTATGTCTTTAAAACGAGACGCCGCTCCATTTCCAAAAACAATTCTAGTTGGCATATG
Source organism: uncultured Eubacteriales bacterium (assembly GCA_964560275.1). GTDB lineage: Bacteria > Acidobacteriota > Aminicenantia > Aminicenantales > Aminicenantaceae > JAUWVG01. The sequence continues at coordinate 2,603 of CAZLLG010000254.1, forward strand.
GAATCTCATGCTCGCCTCCTCGCAATTTTTCTTCTCTATGTTAAAATAAACAGTAGAAAAGTAAAGGAATATTTTATGAAGTCAGGAACGAAGAAAGAGAGGATATGGACTGTCCTGATCCTCCTTTTTGTTCTTCATCATTCGGTTTTTGCCCTTTCACAGGATCCCAAAATAATCAAAGCTTTTCCCACGACTGACGCCATAGAAAAGGAACTCTGGAATCTTATCAACAAGGAAAGAAAACTTTACAACCTCCCCCATCTTGAACTTACTCCTGCCTTGAGTGACTTGGCGCGGCGGCACAGCCGGGATATGGCCAATCAAGGAGAGCCTTCCCATCTTTCATCTAACGGAGACACACTGGTCAAGCGGCTTGAGAACGAGGATTTTTATTATGTCGATGCCGGAGAGAACGTAGCCTTCAGCCAAACCTATGTGGCTGAGTTTATCCATGAAAGCCTTTTCAAAAGTGGAGAACACAGAGAAAGCATTCTTGATCCAGACTTTACACAAATCGGAATCGGAGTCATTTACCGGGAAAACATTGGGTATTATGTGACTCAGGATTTCTTGCGTCCCCTCCTGTTTAAAACAGACCGGCAAGTCTCCCAAATTGTATTGGACCGCATCAACACGGACAGACATTTGATGGCCCTTCCCTCTCTCGATTCATGGCCAGAAGCCGAAGAATTCGCTCAAAATCTGGCCGAAAGAAAAGCCAAGGGCCTTGCTCTACCGGTTGTACCTCCAGAATTGAGAGAGGCACTCGTTATTTTTCTTTCAACTCCAAGTTTGACTCAAAAAGAGCTTGATTTCCCCGAAACTGTCAATCCGAGGTACAACAGAGGCACACTGGGAATCTGGTTCGGTAAAAACAGAGATTTTCCCGGAGGAGTTTACGTTCTCGCTCTTATGTTCTATGCTGAAAACGTCTCTCACACTCTAAGTCCTGAAGAGCAGAAACAATATATCTTCGAATTGATCAATAAGCTTCGTGCTCAACACGGTTTGAAGATGTTCATTCTTGATGAACAGCTCACCGAAGCTGCCAAAAGGACGGTGTCCAAGGCCGCTTTGAGAAGAAGAAGCGATATGCCGGTCTTACCTGAATATGCACATCTTGAATCCCTTACCTATGGGACAGAAGATTTAACTCTCCTTCCTGAGACTCTGGACAGCACAGTCAGAAAAACATACCTGATAAAAATCGGCATTGGAATAGCCTACAAAAAAAATCCGGGCTCTCGAAAGGGAACATTTTATATCTCGCTTATATTTGAATGAAAAAAGGAAAAATATCATTATGAACGGACTTATTTTTGCATTGTTCCATATGATCCTGCTCTTTGGAGTTGTGGGATATGCTTTTTATACGCTGTTCCAGGGAATTCAGTTACGGTTTGCTATGATGGCCGCTTGCCTTGTCCTTTACTATTTTCTTGTTCTGCACAAAGCGGTCAAAAAGGAAATAGAACGAAAGAGAAATCTCAAAAAAAAGGCCCGATGAATTCACCGGGCCCTAAAAATAAAGTTATTGTCTGGACTATTTCAAGACTTTTCCCGAGAGTATAAGAATCAAAGCCGTATCCTCCTCCTCGCTGGCGGCCTCACGGGGAACATAGGAGAGGTTAGAGATACCTACGACTGTCTTTTCTCCGCTTTCTAACGTAAGATTTGTGTCGATAAGTGTCAAAGTCCGTTCATTCCCATCGGGCTTAAATCCCTGGTACTGCGACAGTCTGAGATCCACTTGAAATGTGCCTCTCTCATTTCCGTTTTGAATATAGCGAGGATTTAAGTCGAGCTTCAGGTTGATTCCTTTTCCTCCAATTCTGTGAGAGGAATGGCTGTTGTCCTGGACCTTAAGGAGGGAGGAATCGAGAGTTCTGAAGGCCTTGTATTTGAGAAGGTTTTGCAGTTCCTTCAGCACAGGATCATTTTTCAACTCTTTGGCCAGATCGGTACCTTTGGAATCTCCCGTTGTCCCAAGGAGCAACTCGACATTAAACTGCAGGTCTGAAGGTCTGATATCGACGTCTCTGAGGATGGACAAAATTTTCTCAACAACTTCCGGTGTGTCCTCTATAATCACCTTGCTTGTTCCCTGAATCTGATTGATCTTTCCATATCGGCTCATGTATGGTCTTAACATTCCAATCGCCCAGTTTGCATTGATGTACTTGATTTCCACAATTTCGTTTTGAAGCTTTGGTTTTTCAACATTTTGCTGAAGACCAAAACTCATCCCTGCAAAAACAAGACACACAAGTAAAAAAACGATGATTTTTTTCATTCGATAACCTCCAATTTTAAATCTTTATGGAAAAACCAGTTGATTTTTAACCCGGTTTCCTTTGAAACAAGCTGCATAGAAACAATTTTCGGTTGGGATTCCACGGCAGAAAAAATGGGGATCCTCCTCATGTTGTCCTTCACAAGTGAAGGATGCAACACAAAAAGAGAAATAAGAATTGCTGACACAGACATCAGCACAAACGCCCACTCTCTCTTAAACGGCCAGGGCACCAGCCAACGTCTTTTCTCCTCTGCTTTTTTAACTGCCGACTGAACCATTCTTTTCCATTCTGTCTCTTTCAAATCTCTCCTTTCCTGTGCCAACCATCCTCGTGTTTCCTGAAGGATGCTCTGGTATTCGGTGAACTCCTGTTGACAACGTCGGCAATCTTGCAGATGGAGCTGAACTTTTTTTCTTGTTTTTTCCTGAAGATCTGAACCGGCAAAAAGGGGTAAAAGGCGGGCAAATTTCCGGCACTTCATGATGGGATTCCTCCCTTTTCAAGATTGTTGCAGCGCATAAATTCTTTCCTGAGTTTCTGCCTTGCACGAGATAAATGAGTCCTTATGCTGTTTGAAGAACTCCCGAGAATTTGAGACGCTTCATTTATGGAAAATCCTTCAGCATCTCTGAGGAGGAAAACGGCTTTTTCTTTAGGGCTTAAAACTCGGAGACAATTTTGGATTTTCTCTTTGATTTCACTATCGGAATAATTTTTTTCCGGATTAAAGGAATCGTCATAAAAACTCTTTTTTTGTTCAGCGATCAGGGCAGTGTAACGGCTTTTCTTTTTTAAGAAATCGTAGGAGCAGTTCATCACGGTCTTATAA
>CAZLLG010000255.1:0-5705 GCA_964560275.1 uncultured Eubacteriales bacterium
TCTTTCATATTGTTTTTTTCCTCCGTTTGATATAGTTTATCCCACATACATATCAAGGAGGTATTTATGTTTATCAAAACCTTTCGTAATTTTTCTAACCGATCTTTTGTTTGCTTTCTATTTATGACGGGAATCTTTCTGGCTTCGGCCTGCAATACAGGCGGCGTCAAGGATTCCGAAGATGCCATCGCCCGGTTGGACACTTATGTAAAACACCAGGAATGGCGTGCGGCGTCACCTTTTAATAACTTGACCTGGTTCTATGCCGGGGGAAACGCGATGTCTGGACGCATGACCGATGTCGATGCCCACGTTTCTCATCCAGGGCTCATGTACGCGGCCATAGCACAGGGAGGCGTTTTTAAGACCACAGACGAAGGTTTGACCTGGACATCCATCTTTGAGGACTTTCCTACAGCCTCCATTGGCGATATCGTCCTGGACCAGTCCAATCCCGAGATCCTGTGGGTTGGCACTGGGGAAGCCAATATCTTTCGTTCGGGTATGGCCGGAGCTGGTGTTTGGAAGTCTACGGACGCCGGGGATTCCTTTGAGTATATGGGCCTTGGCGATACACAGCAGATCTCCCGCATCCTCATTCATCCAGAGAATTCCAAAATCGTCTATGTGGCCGCAGCCGGAAATGAATACAAATACAATCCTGAACGCGGTGTCTATAAGACTAAAAACGGCGGGAAGACTTGGACTCAGGTTTTTTATATCGATGAGAAGACCGGTGTAATCGACCTGGCTATGGATCCTGAAGATCCGGATATCCTCTATGCTGGAACGGCCGAACGGCTTCGCCGCCGCTGGAACGATCCCAAGCCAAGCCCCGAGAGCGGTCTCTACAAAACGACTGACGGCGGGGCAACCTGGCAGCCGCTCACCAACGGCCTGCCAGACTTTTCTAAGGGAGAGTGCGAACGTGTGGGCATTGACATCTGTCTGACTCAGCCTAATGTCGTCTATGTCGTCATTCACATGTCCGGAGCTCACCTCTACCGCAGCGATGACAAAGGAGAAAGCTGGGCCCTGGTGGAGGGAAATGACGACATCAAAAGGCTTTTCCCGGCTTACGGTTGGGTTTTTGGCCAGGTCAGAGTGGCTCCTTACGATCCCGATATCGTCTATGTCCTGGGAGTCCGGTACAGCCGCTCCAAAGACGGAGGGAAGACCTGGGAAAGCGTTCGGGGCAACCATGCCGATTACCACGGACTGTGGATGAATCCTGAGGACAAGAATCACTCCATTGTTGTCAATGACGGCGGTTTGATGTTCACGCATGATGACTTTGCCACATATGAGCACCCGGTCAACCTTCCGATCGGCCATCAGTTCAGCCTTGCTGCGACTCAGACTGAAGGGAAGTTCTGGCTGTACAGCAATATTCAGGACTCCGGTGCCTGGCGCGGAGAAATCGACATGACCGCCGGCCGGGACAACATCACCTGGACGGAGTGGACAAGTACTGTAGGAGATGAGGCCGGACGGCATGCCATCGATCCGACCAATCCGGATATCGTCTTTGGGACGACCCGCTACGGAGGCGGCCCCTACATTATGGATTTTAGCTTACCCGTACCCGAACCCGTAGAGGGACAGAGGCGGAGAAGAAGCCGGGGCCAGAACATCGCGCCAGATTTTGGGGAAGAGAGAAAAAGGGCGCAGTGGAATGCTCCCATTATTATTTCTCCGCACAGCACCAAGCGCGTTCTCTACGGAGCTCAATTCGTTTTCTTGACGGATGACGCCGGGGAAAACTGGAAGCAAATCAGCCCTGACCTGACCAATTTCGATCCGGAAAAACAGGGCAACATCGCCTTTTCCACAGTCTGGTCCATTGCCGAATCACCTTTAAAGAAAGGCCTCATATATGCGGGAACTGACGACGGAAATTTCCACACCACTATGGACGAAGGAGAGACCTGGACACTCAACACCGCAGGGCTTCCCTCAGGACTATTCATATCCAGTATCGAAGCCTCGCGCGTCGATGAGGGCACCGTCTATATAACCGTTAATGGAAAACGGCACAACGATTTTAACTCGTACGTATATAGATCCACTGATTACGGAAAGACCTGGATCGATATCGGAAGCGACGTCCCCGGCGAATGCGCCAACGTTATTCGACAGGATCCGGAAGACGGCAGCATCCTATACTTGGGTACGGACCGGTCTGTGTATGTTTCGCTCGATGGAGGTGACAGCTGGCAGGTTCTCGGCTCAAATCTCCCTACCGTCTATGTTCATGAGATCGTTGTGCAGACGGCTGAGAACGTATTGGCGATTGCAACCCACGGCCGCAGCGCTTGGGTTATCGATATTATACCTGTCCGGGAGGCTGCTAAGAACTGATCTGACGGAATTGCCAACTTATTAATTAATTGGGGACAGTCCCCAATTAATTGAAGCCAGGTTCTCCTAAATTAAATTTTGACAGAAAGTTTAATATTTGTGATATATAAGTAGTGCTGTAAAGAAGATTTATATTACTTCTAGATAAAAATCATTCTTAAAGGGGGGACTGATGGATTCAACCATAAAAAAATATATTTTGGGATTGGAGTTTGGAAAGCTGCAGCATTTTGGAAACATGGCCGTTTTGCCAATTCTTTCGTCATTGGACGGATCGCCGGATTACTTGACGTTAAAAGAAGCCCTGGAGATGCAAAAGTTGAAAATATCAGAAGTCAGTGAGGGTGGGTCTGTGCCAGAATTAAAGGTAAAAAATGAGGCTGATATTCCTGTTCTTCTTTTGGATGGGGAAGAGGTTATTGGAGCTAAGCAGAATCGTGTGTTAAACACGAGCATCCTTCTGAAGGAGCGATCAGATACTGTGATCCCTGTAAGCTGCACAGAACAGGGACGTTGGTCCTATTCATCCAGGGAGTTTTCTGATTCTGGCACCATGATGTCCAGTAAGATTCGGAGTTTAAAGGCTGATACGGTCTCACAATCACTCGAATCGTCGCTTGAATACAGATCGGATCAGAGTGCTGTCTGGGATGCGATCAGTGAACAGTCCGATATAGCAGATGCCCGCTCTGAGACTGGGGCCATGCGGCAGACGTTTGAATCGAAAAAGAAGGACCTCGATGACTACCTAAAGGCATTCAATTGCACAGAAGGGCAGAAGGGATTGTTGACATTTCTTGGAAACGAATTGGCGGGTTTCGATTTTATCTCTCTGGAAAAAGCGTATCGAATTCTACATCCAAAGCTGGTGAAAAGTTATGCCATGGATGCCATTTTAAAACAGGACGAAAAGGACAAAAAAAGCAGTACAGATGAGGCGAAGACATTTTTAGATCAAATACTCAAGTGTAAAGAGAAAAAATACGAATCTGTCGGAAAAGGATGGGATTACCGGTTCGAGGGAGAGGAAGTGGTTGGATCTACTCTAAAATTTGGGAAAAAAGTTATTCATATGGCTTTTTTTGTGGTGAGAGAGAGCGATAAATCCGGCCAAATGTCCGGATTCAGGAGAAGAGCGGGATACAGGACTAACTAGTTGAGTTTTTCCCAGAGAAAATATTTATCAAGTTGGTAAGTGATCTCATTTACTCTTTAAAAATCAAAAGTTCCTCTTCAATATGATCAAGCACTTTTTTCCAATGATGCCTCATTTCGTTTCTTTGTTGTGTTCCTGATAGTTTTTCATGATGAAAGTTGATGTTTGTTTTTGAACGCGTATTTCTAGGGCAGCTTAGCGAGATCTGTAAAGTCGTTTCTTTTTTATAGTTCTTCGGTTTGTAGATTAACCGTATCTTTTGGGCAGCTATGATACTTCTTATCTCACCTATAGTACCATCTTCTGTCAGGTATTCAGCGCCTTTTTTTAAAATGATATTATCGATCTCTCCCAACCAGATATGAAGCCCTTTTTTCGATAACAGGAAATCCCAAACTTTTTCCTGAGGAACTGCTACTGTTTTTTGTACACCGATTTGAAATCCATCATCTGCCGTTTGCCCTGTGACCCGCCTCCCTCTTGCAAACTCAAACCCAACGGTGATCATCTGCTGCCACCAGGGTGAAATATCATAGTTTTCACCGAGAAAAGTGACGATATCTTTATGCGAGAGTTTTTCTCCACCTGTTTTATCGATTATTTGAAGCCATTCATCCCAGTTTTTTCCGGTTGCTTTTTGAACAGCTTCGGTAGACACATTATTTATCTTTTCCATTATTTTTCCTCAGTTTTTTTTTCAATTTTTTTTGCCATTAAAATATCCGGTTTTCCTTCTCCGTTGGCATCCGGTATAACACCAACAATTTTGAATCCGAGTTTTTCATAAAAGGAAAAGGGGTGATTTTTATAATTCTGTATTGAAAGAATTTTGTCCCAGGTCTTTTCATACAAATTAACATTTGATAGTGATGTCATGCTGTTTTCATCATCTGCTCCAAGATAAATAGTTTGTCCTCCACGTTTTCTGATCTCTATTTCCAGGGCTTCCACGAGTGCTCTTCCTACTCCCTTTTTACGGTAATTCTTGTTTACGACGATTGGATGCAATTCCCAGGCGTGGCCATCGTAACTTCTGATGCCACCAATCCAACCCATCAATTTATTATTTTCATCAAGGGCCATCCTCGCTATTCTTTCTGGTTGGATGCACTCTTTAACTTCTAAAATCGCTCTTTCCAAAGTCGGCCAGGCTTTTGGCCAGTTTTCTTTGAATTCCTCAAATAATAATGCGGCCGCTGCATGAATACATTGTGAACTATCTCTCTTGAATTCAGTGATTTTCATATCCAAACATATTTATAGCCCATTTCGAAAATATCCTCAACTCGGTTCATTTGTAATTTAATTGAGGCCAGGCCTTGCTGAACATATGTTGAACATGTTGTTTTTGCCGTGATACACTCGTCTCAGATGTTTGTGGGTGAAAACGTTTCAGAAAGGAGATAGTCCATGAAAAAATATCTGATTCCTCTGCTTGTTTTATACATGTTTCTTCCTGCTCTCAGTCAGAGTGAAAATGAATCGGTCAATCTGGAAGATTTGACATGGATCGAGGCTGAAAAGGCCCTGAAAAACTTTGAGGTCGTCATGATCGCTTTGGGAGCAAGGACAAAGGAACACGGCCCTCATCTTCTCCTAAAAAACGATTATGTGATGGCTGAAGAGTTGAAGAAACAAGTGATGCAGCAGGTCTCGGTGGCAGTGCTTCCCACTTTGCAGTATGGCTATTATCCCTCCTTCCTTGAATACCCGGGATCTGTGTCTCTGAGTGCAGAGACCTTTAAAAATATAGTGGTCGATATCTGTCTATCAATGAAGGGTTATGGGATAAAAAAATTCTATGTCCTCAACACAGGTGTCTCGACAACACCTCCCTTGCAGAAGGCACGCGAGGAGCTTCTTCATGAGGGAATTGAACTTCGCTATCTCAACATCATCGAAGTTGACAATAACCTTCCCAATGGACTGATGAAGCAGGAAGGCGGCACGCATGCCGATGAAGGAGAGACATCGATGATGCTCCATTTGGCTCCCCAAACTGTGGACATGACAAAGGCCGTTAAGGACTATGATGCCCGGCCCAATCGAAGGGGCCTGACACGCGATCCGGAAGGAGCGGGGCATTACAGCCCGACTGGAATCTGGGGAGATCCCACCTTAGCCACAAAGGAAAAAGGCCGAATCATTGTTGAAGCCACTGTCCAAGAAATCGTCAAACAGATCAAAG
>CAZLLG010000256.1:0-5664 GCA_964560275.1 uncultured Eubacteriales bacterium
TCATCTAGATCAATAGACAGTGTTACCTTTTTCTTTTTTAGCGTGTATCGAAAATAGGGGCGTTTTTTTTCAAAGACTGCTCTTTTTGTGACAATCCCATGAGCGTTGAGCCCTTCGAGAAAGTCCTGGGCTGTTGATATATGCAGGTTGAGCCGAGAGGCAGATTCGGAGGCAGAAATATCTTTGTATATTACCAGAAGTTTGAAGAAGTCTTCGGCATATTCTTTCGCTAAAATGCTTCCTAATCGGGATGTTGTTTTAAAGTCCATCTTAAATCCTATTCAATCTGTTTATGATTTCATGGCTTTGGTTTTTCTGGTAGAGCTCGAGAAATTCTATAAATAGATTCCCGAGGGAAGAACAGAGTTGGTCGAAGGTGAACTCTTCCTTGTATTTCTGATAGTCCTTTTTGGCGATAGAGACAGTGACGTTTCCGTCGAAATCAAAAGTGACATAGGTGTCCTTTTTGTACCCGCGTTTGAGGAGGAGCATGTAGGCAAACATGTTTTCAGGGATCACAAGGACAATCCTGTCTTTTTCAACAAAAGGGTAGGCGATAACGTGTTTGATCATAAATTTTGTAAATCCTAAGATCTCCTCTTTGGAGTACTGAGCTGTTCCGGCCGGGAAAGGGCGGGGAGTGAATCCATCGGCGGACTCGTCTATGGGCTTGGCGGCAAGTTCCAATATCTCCCGGTATCGCCAGGCGATTCTTTTGCTCTTGAGTATAATTATCTCTCCTATGAAGAGAATCATTGCAGTGGAACCAAAGAGAATTTTTGTCTTTGATCCCTGCGAAAGTGGGGGGAAAAAAGTCAGGACAATAAACACATAGAAGAACATGGGGATTAGGTGGCCCCAGTTTCTTGTTTTTAAGTAGCTGACAAAGAGGACGAGGGCCGCCATAAAGGGCATCACACAGAGGGCATAGTAAAATGCTTCCTTTCCGAAGAAAATCCAGGTGCATATCAGAACAACAATAATCAGCAGAGTGAAAAGGATGTATCCCCAGTCGTCCGTTTTTAATTTTGAGATTTTATCCATATCCTGTCTCCTTCTTGACAGATGATGCAATATTAGTAAACTATAAATCAATTAGAGTATAAATAATATAGAGTAGGATGTCAAGTGAAAGAAGAAGATCGGGATTTATTTCCCGAAATATTTTTCCAGAACAGGTACAAGTTCTTCGATGAGCTGATTGAGGTTCCCTTTGAGCTTTCCACTTAAACTGTCCGCATTGACCTGCAAGGTCACTGCAATCTTCCATTTCGGGAAGTAGGACATCTGAGTCTCATAGCCGGGAAAGAATCCGCCATGGCCGTAGATCAATCCAAATGGACGATTGAAAATCATGGCGCCCAGGCCATAACCCTGTTCAGCGGGGAGACCCGTCCTGAAATCGACCGGCTTGAGCATTTCTTCCAGAAGATTTTCTGCAAACACCCTGCCTTCGTACAGAAGTTTGGCCCAGCGGGCCATGTCCAGACTGGTTGTGATCAGCCCACCTCCGCACCATTCAAATTGAGGATTAACAGGATAGAGGCCGTTCACAGGCAGCTTCCCCGGAAATTTGAATGGGGGAGATTTGTCCCCAGTGTATCCGGTGACAAGACCTTTGAGCCTGCGGCTGTTGGAAGGAGTTGTATTTTTAAATCCAAAAGGTTTAAGAATTCGTCTGTCCAATTCGCTGTAAAAAGTGTCTTTAGTGATTTTTTCGATGATCATGCCCAGCACGATGTAGTCCGTGTCTGAATAGGACCAGCCTTTGCCAGCTAGATGCTCCGGAGTATCGTCAAACACAAAACTCAGAAGCTCTTCTGGCTTCCAGATTTTATCGGGAGATTCCAGGAGCTGGTCAACAAAGACCCCTTTAAAAACATATCGTGGCAGACCTCCCGTGTGCTGCAAAATCATCCTTACCGTGAGATCTTTGTGATTCGGAAGCCGTGAATACCAGGGTTCCTGTCCGAGATAAGTGTTGACCTTTTCTTCCAAATCGAGCTTTCCTTCCTGGACTAGCTGGAGAGCTAAGGCAGCGACAAAGGTCTTCCCTGCGCTCCCAGAGAACATCCGATCTTGCGGCTTCATCGATATCCTGTTTTCAGTGTCCGCCCATCCAACCGCCAATGCGATTTCTGTGCCGTCCTTCAGTACGATCCCTAAAGTGGCACCGGGGAATTTACCCGCTCTTTGCAGAGAATCCAGTTTTGCATGAATCTCTTTTTTGAAAGATTCTGTGTCCACTGATTGATCGGCAAAACAAATTCCAGCGATGGCTAATAGAAATACCGCTGTCCAGCCGATATATCGGCTTTTAAATGTTTTCATCGAAAAATCTCCTTTCTGTCAGCCCTTAAATCCCCTTGTCATTTTTTTGAGGTTGTTCCTTCTCCTTCCACACAAATAAAAAAGAATACCAGATAGGAATAAAATGAGAGTGCCTGCTAAAGCGGCAGTTTGGCCTTGAGAATACGATTGTTTCAAGATAATGATATCGAAAAGAAGAAATAAATAAAAAACCATTCCACTTAGGATTACAATCAAACCTCCTAAACCTTCGCGACCAAACCGGACACAATCTAGAATCCATCCAATTATCATCAGACCAATAAGGATGACTATCGGAATGGCCTTGGGATCTTTAAGGAAGGCCTCTATGCTGTATGTCCATAGCCAAACGGTCACAAAGAGTCCTAATATCCCAAAAATCCGTGCATGCCAGCATTGTTTTATTTTTGCTTTAAGATTGTCGTTTTGACGAGAGTCTCTCATTGTTCCCCTCCCCTTTAATTATGGTATCAACATAATTCCTTGGAAAGAGGGTGTCAATAGAGTGAAGGGGCATCTGAGGGCCCTAAAATAAAATGAACCAAATAACATTTACGAACGTATAAACCTATGAGAGGGGGAAAGCGTCCGATAAATTGAAAAAAGCTTATAGAGGAATAATTCAATACAGAGAAAATGTATATCACTTATTTTCACAATCTGCTTCATTGATAAAATGTCTGAGGAAAACTATAATAAAATAGTCTGAATGCTCTCAAAATATTCCACGAAGGGATAGCCTATGACTAATAAGATGACAAATGATAAAAAGCCTGAAAAACGAGGGAAAAGAAGAAAGAAGAAGTGGTTGATATTTTTTTGCATCGCTGTATTGATCATCGTGATTATTGTTCTGAATCAAATCAGGCCAACCAATCCAGACGATATAAAAGGCAATACGGCAAAGGTCGAGTATGGGGGAGTTTTGGACAGACTCACAGAGACGGGGACGATTGAACTTGTTCGTTCGGTCGATGTCAAATCGAAAATCTCAGGAAAGATAAAAGAAATTCTCGTTAAAGAAGGACAAGAGGTTAGAGCAAACCAGCTGCTGGCCATCGTTGAACCCGATCCCAACCAAGCTTTAATGCTTTACGGCAAACGTGCTGCTGTCGATCGTGCAGAAATCGAGTACTTCGAGAAAGAGAAAGAGCTGAAACGCACTCTGGCTCTATTCGAGAAGAATCTCATTTCCCGCCAGGAGCTCGAAAAGATCCAAAATTTGTTTCGCCTGTCATCTAACGCCTTTAAACAGGCCGAACTCGAACAAGAAATTCTGGAAAAGGAAATGGCCGCAGCGTCTGCCGGATCTGTTGAAAACATCAACAGTGACAAAGCGACTCAATTGGATGACTACCGCATTGTTGCACCAATTTCAGGTATCATAATAGGGAGCGAGGTGGAAGTGGGAGAGATGGTGGTTACAGGAATTTCCTCCTACATGGTGGGGACTACGGTCTTCCAAATCGGCGATCCAAGCGAAATGATTGTGAAATCATCAATCAGCGAGATCGATCTTGGCCGGCTCAAGATAGGTCAGGAAGTGAGAATTGTTTCCGACAGCTATCCAGATGAGATCTACCAAGGGAAAGTAAAAAATATCGCACCGGTTGGAATAATCAAACAAGGTTCCAGCATTGTGACATTTGACGTAGAGATTGAAATCCTCGATCCCGATGTTCGTTTGAGGCAGGGCATGTCTTGTGACATCGACATCATTTCCGATACGCGTGAAAACGTCCTCGTGCTTCCTGTCGAAGCCGTCCATGAAGTCATGGTCAAAGATGCCGAAGGAGAGGACACTTCAGCCGTCGATTATTTAGTCGCCTATAAATGGAGTGAAGATGAGTACCAGGAAATCCGAATAGAGATTGGGCTTGAAAGCACCAATCGGGTAGAGATACTCTCTGGTCTTGTTTTAGACGATGAGGTCTCCCTGGAAGCCAGTGTAAAGTACAAAGAGTTTCGAGAGGAAGAGGAAAAAGCAGAAGAGGAAGAGAAAGACATTAAAACAAAATAATTTAGGGAAGAAAAAAATGCTGCTGTTTGAAACTATAATGGTTGCGCTTACACAACTTCGAGCCAACAAAATGCGTTCATTCCTGACAATTTTAGGAATCATGATTGGAATAGGCTCGGTCATGGGAGTGACATCGATTGGAGAGGGATTACGAAAGAGAATCGTGTCGGAATTTGAGCGCGTCGGAGGGAGCAGCCTGATTGTTGTTCAACCTCCACGCACTATGATTCGCGTGGATAACCGATGGGTCCGCCGGCCGTGGCGAGAATACCTTGAGGTCGAGGACATCCGGAGATTATCAGAAGAATGCGAAAGCGTCCGCTCTGTTATCCCTTTGAATACGGGTAGTGCGCAGCTAAAATATCAGAAAGCCAACACAACAGGGCAGTTTTGGGGGATCAACGCTGATTTTTCTGAGGCATTCGGATGGGCTGTTGAACAGGGACGTTTTATCGGATTCAGCGATTTAAAAAAATGGAGGAAAACCGCGGTTATTGGCGTCAAAATTAAGGAAGACCTCTTTGGCTCAAAAACTGCAGTCGGGAAGCAAATAAAAATAAACGGTCAGCGCTTCGAGATCATCGGTGTTATGGAAGAAAAAAGGATGTTCGACGATGATTGGGGTTATCGTGTTCTTCTGCCTTATACTACGGTGTCTAAACGTTTAACGGGAAGCGAATATCTGGATGTGATGTTTGTCTATACAGAAGGAACGAAGCTTGCTGAAGCAGCAGCCGAGGAGATCCGTACAGTCTTGCGCCGGCATAAAGAGCACGGCGATGAATTCGTTGTGGAAACTGCAGAATGCCAAATTCAAGAAGTCAACAACGTTATCAATATCATGAAGTTAGTTGTTGGAGGGATCGCCTTTATTTCTTTGCTTGTTGGCGGTATAGGTATTATGAATATTATGTTGGTGTCCGTGACAGAAAGAACCCGGGAGATTGGAATCCGCAAAGCAGTGGGGGCCACTAGGCGGCATATCCTCACTCAGTTTCTGATTGAATCAGCCTTTCTTTGTCTATTTGGGGGGATATTGGGAGTGTTGTTCGGGTTGATCCTGGGTTTTGGCCTTGCATCGCTCATCACTCAACTGGCTAGTGAGCCGTTCCCCAGTGTGATATCCATTCAGGCTGTACTTACGGCCTGTGTCTTTTCGGCACTTTGGGGAATGATATTCGGTGTCGTTCCTGCCAGAAAAGCGGCTAAGCTTCATCCGATTGAGGCCTTGAGATACGAGTAATAGAAGACGCCATTTATTCCTTTATTGATAATTGACACCTTTTTTTTCCTGTGATATAAAAATTAGGAAT
>CAZLLG010000257.1:0-5654 GCA_964560275.1 uncultured Eubacteriales bacterium
AGATTGTGGGACAAAAAAATCGGCAGTGTGGCTATCCTTTCTTCAGGCTAAAACCAACAAAGACGGCCTTGAAAAAAGGCTAGCCACACTGCAGGAACAGTACAAGCTGACAAAGATTTTCTCACCTATCTCTGGAACTGTGGACGAGGTTATTATCAAGGAAGGTGAGATGGGGGCTGCCGGGATGGGAGCATTTCGCATTGTTCAGCTCTCCAATCTAAAAATTAAGGTCGATCTCTCTGAAATCTACATATCCCGGATCAAAAGAAAGGATAAGGTTCACGTCAGTATTCCTGTCATTGGGGAGGAATTCAACCTTTCCATCGATACTATATCTCAGGTCATCAACTCTGACGATAGAACTTTCCAAATCGAGGTCAATATCCCTAAAAATAAGCAGGGCATCAAACCAAATATGCTGGCTGTACTCATTATCAATGATTACAGCAACCCAGAGGCTCTTACGGTTCCCATCAACATCGTCCAAGAAACGGGGACGGATAAATTTCTTTTTGTAGCTTCTGAAAACAACGGAGAATGGACCACTCAAAAACGGATCGTGTCAGCCGGAATAGATTATGAAGGCCGAATCGAAATCTTATCAGGACTTCAGGAAGGTGAGTATGTCGTCACAGTCGGATATCAGAATCTATCCGATGGACAGAAGCTTGCCGTTTCAAAGGAACAAGAGTAAAACTTTTCAATTTTATAAAATTGTCTAAATGGAAAACCAATGAAGTTTAAAGAATTCAAACTGACAAACCTTTCAGTTAAAAATTTAACCACGATTTATATCTTCACCGTCGTTCTCGTCATCTTCGGATTCATGCAGTACAACACGACTCCCAAGGAACAATTTCCCGAAATCGTTTTTCCTTACTTTATGGTCAGCACTATTCATCCCGGGACTTCTCCGGCCGATATGGAAAACCTGATCACCCGCCCAATCGAAAAGCAACTCAAGGGGATCAACGGCATCAAACATATCAACAGCAACTCCATTCAGGACTTTTCGTCCATATTTATCGAGTTTGAACTGACAGCCGATGAGATGCAGGCCTATCTGGATGTGAGACAGGCTGTGGACGATGCCCGCAGCGAACTGCCGACAGATCTTTTCAGCGATCCCGATGTCACACGCATCAATCTTTCTGAGATTCCCATTCTTTTCATCAATCTTTCAGGAGATCTCGGCCTTGTGAAGTTAAAACAGATCGCAGAAGAACTCCAGGACGAAATTGAAGGGCTGGAGGAAATTTCGCGAGCTGATATCTCTGGCGCACTGGACAGGGAGATCCAGATCAATGTCGATTTGTACAAGATGCAGGCCGCAGGCCTATCCTTTTTTGCCATCCAGGTAGCCATTGCCGCAGAGAACATGACAATGTCAGGAGGGCAAATCGACACAGACGGGATGCGAAGAAATCTCCGAGTGATAGGAGAATTTACAGACATATCTCAAATCCGGAATATCCAGCTTAAACCATCGGTTTACCTTAAGGACATCGCCGAAGTCAAAGACGGCTTTGAACAGCGGGAGAGTTATTCTCGTCTCAACGGTTTGGATGTTGTCTCGCTCAATGTGATAAAAAAAAGCGGGAAAAATCTGATCTACGCTGTCGATAAAATCAATGTCATTTTAGATGATTACGTAAAAACCGCACCTGATAACCTTATCATCAGCACAACCGGGGACAGCAGCACCTTGACAAAAAACAGCATCAGTGACCTGTTTAACACCATCATCCTTGGATTCATTGTAGTCGTTTTTGTTCTCATGTTTTTTATGGGTGAAACCAATGCCCTCTTCGTCGGAATCGCTATCCCCATGTCCATTGTTATCGCCTTTATATTTATTCCTGTTGTCGGATTCACATTAAATATGGTCGTTTTGATGTCCTTTATTCTTGTCCTGGGGATAGTGGTGGACAATTCCATTGTTGTGGTCGAAAATGTCTACCGTCATTTCACGACAACGCCAGGCCTCTCCATCTTGGACGCCACAAAACGTGGCGTCGGGGAAGTGGCCATTGCCGTCTTTACAGGCACCTTAACAACCATGGCGCCATTCTTTCCCTTAATGTTCATGCCGGGAATCCCGGGAAAATTCATGTCTTTTCTTCCCGTCACGATTATCATCACCTTGACAGCCTCTATGCTTGTGGCCTACGTGATCAATCCGGTTTTTGCCGTATCATTTATGAAGCACAAAACCCGGCAGGATGAGACTTCTTCCAGATGGAAACTCAATCGGAAGACATCGATATTTCTCCTTGTAGCAACTGGTCTGGCCGTGCTCTTCTATACAGCCGGAATTTTCGTCCTGGCAAATCTCCTGGTGCTGGCCATCTTTATTACGCTGCTCTCCAAATATGTCCTGCGTTTCCTCATTAAAAAATTCCAGGCTAAAGTTCTACCTGCATTGATGAATTCTTATAGAACAACACTGACATTCCTGCTTAAAAGGAAAAGAGCCTATGGCGTATTGGCGGGAGTTGTCGCCCTCTTTTTTGCATCTTTTATCATCCTAGGCATTAGCATGCCAAATGTGGTGTTTTTTCCTGCCGGTGATCCGAATAACCTATTTGTCTACATCACCTTGCCTGAAGGAACCCATATCGAAGTGACCAACACGATCTGCAAAGAAGTTGAAGAAAGAGTTAATAAAGTTATGGGCACGGACAACCTCGATATGGAATCTATCGTATCCATTGTAGCCGCCGGAGCGGGAAGCGGAATGTTTGACAGGTTCACACAGGATAAACTCGCCAAAGTGACCATCAACTTTGTGGAATATAAATACAGAACCGGAAAGCCCACTGGAGAATATTTGAGAGACCTGCGCAGGGAACTGACGGGTATTCCCGGTGCAGAAATCCGCATCGACACCGAGGCGTTTGGGCCTCCTACCGGAATGCCCATCAATATCGAAATCAGCGGCGATGATATCGACGAGCTGGTCGACATCACACAAAGACTGGAAGAGTTTATTGCCTCTCTTAATGTTCGCGGCATCGAAGAGCTGAAATCTAGTATGGAATTTAATAAGCCAGAACTCATTCTCAATATCGACCGGAGCAAGGCCAACCGACTGGGAGTATCTACAGCCATTGTTGGCATGGCCCTTAGGACGGCCATCTACGGCACCGAGGTCTTTAAATTCAGAGAGGGGGAAGAGGAGTATCCCGTAATGGTCCGCCTGGCTGAAGAATACAGAAAAAACATCGATGTCCTCCTTAGCCAGACTATCTCGGTTCCGGGAGGCAGCAACGGATTTAAAAAGATTCCGATTTCAGCCATTGCCTCTGTTTCGAACCGCACGAGCTATGGTGGGATCACCCGGCTGGATAACAAGAGAGTCATTACACTGCAGTCCAATGTGATGTATGGATTCAACGCCAACGAAATCATCCGCCAGATCAGCATGCAGCTTCCCAATTTCGAACTCAAAGAGGGATACACGGTCAAATTCACGGGTGAACAGGATATGCAGGCGGAGACCGGAAACTATATGGTCAAGGCTCTTTTTATCGCCGTGGCATTGATTCTTATCATCCTTGTCAGCCAGTTCAATTCTCTCTCCAAGCCATTGATCATTATCCTGCAGATCTTTTTCAGCTTCACCGGCGTTTTTCTGGGATTTGCCATCTTCGGTTTGGACATCTCCATCATGATGACTGGGATGGGGATCATCGCAGTGGCGGGAATTGTGGTGAAAAACGGGATTATCATCATTGACTATACCGACAAGCTGATCAACAGCGGCATGGATAAGACCGGAGCGATTATCCAAGCCGGAGCCACCCGTCTGACTCCAGTTTTGTTGACCGCATTGTCAACAATTCTGGGTCTCATGCCTCTGGCCATCGGCATCAATATCAATTTTGTGACTCTATTTAGCCGGTTAGATCCACAGTTCTACTTCGGTGGAGACAACGCAGCATTTTGGAATCCTCTTGCCTGGACCATCATATTTGGCCTTGCTTTTGGAACTGTTCTGACTTTGATTGTTGTCCCTGCTATGTACAAAATCATTTATGTCCGAAAGAAAAAAGCCTAAAACCAAAAATTAGAGGGACATCATATTTAATTCAAGGAATTAAATATGATGTCCCTCTAATTCACAACTTTAAAGCTTGTCTTTTGAGGTGAAGATTTAGGTGAAAATTTCACCTCCCTATTCACACCCAAAGATGATTTACATAATCGTCCGTATATATGATCATATTCTAACATGAGGGCACAATGATTATTCCGGTTAGGCATGAAAGCGATACGGTCCGAAGACTGCCTTGGGTGACCTTTGTTTTTATTGCAGCTTGTATTATCGTTCATATTTTCGTTTCCCGCAGCATCGACGCCCAACTCAAAGAAGTCGAAACCCGAGGTCGAGAGCTCTTGGAGTACTATTTCCAGCACCCTGATTTGGAATTTGATCCCGATATTCGAAAATTGATGTTTGGAGAACAAGACACACAAATTTTTGAGAGGCAGCTTGATGCTTACCGCCAAATTCGTCAGGAAGGAGGCCTCTTCTCTCAAAAAGATGAACAAGAACTAGAAGCAGAGCAGAATGAGCTCAACCGGCTTTCTCAAAGGTTTCGTGAAGCACTCCAAGACGTATCCTACAGAAAGTGGGGGTATATCCCAGCCCAGCAAAATCTCTTAGGGCTTCTGGCTTATATGTTCATTCACGGCGGCTTTTTTCACCTGCTCGGAAATATGTTCATGCTTTATCTGATGGGACCCTTTATCGAGGATGTTTGGGGAAGGCCAATTTATGTTGTGTTTTATCTGACCATGGGGGTCCTTTCGGCGTTCCTCTATGGCTTGCACTATCCGAATTTCCAAGGCCCCTTGATTGGGGCGTCCGGCGCCATTGCAGGAGTCATGGGTGCTTTTTTTGTACGCTATCTGAAAACAAAAATCACTTTTTTCTACTTTTTCTTTTTATTCTTCCGGGGAACCTTTCAGGCTCCGGCATGGCTGATGCTCCCGCTGTGGCTTCTCCTCCAGTTTTTTAACGCTCAGATGATCGATTCGGTCAATTCTGAAGGAGGAGGAGGCGTGGCATACTGGGCACACATCTGGGGATTTTTATTGGGAGCTGCCGTGGCTTATGGGATAAAAGTCTTTAAGGTTGAGGAAAAATTCATCCATACCAAAATTGAGGCCAAAATTGATACCGGAGATGCCCTCCCTAAAGCCATTAACGAAGTGATTAAACTCAAGCGTATGGGGAAAATCGGAGAAGCGTTTTATCTTCTCAAAGAACTGGCAGGCAAAAATGCAGCAAATCCGGAAACAGCCGAAAGACTGTGGGAACTCGGCACAGATATCGGGATTACGGAAGAAAATGAAAAATTTTTCAGCTCAATAATTGAAAAAGAGATAAGGCGCGACCAGATGGAGCAGGCTCTCCTTCACTACTGGGAGGTGAAAGAAAAACTTCCCAATTTCCAGCTCCACCAGACATATAAAGCCGCAATGATGGAATTTTTATTTCGGCGGAATGAAGTGCCTGAAGCAAAAAGAATCGCCAATGAACTCCTTGAGGAGCTAAACACAGACTCATCTCCGGGGCTTCTCTTAAAATTTGCCACAACAGCCTTAAAACTCGATTCCTCAATCGCACAAAAAGCCATAGAGATCTG
>CAZLLG010000258.1:0-5643 GCA_964560275.1 uncultured Eubacteriales bacterium
AATTTTTGCATCAAACATATTATTTCTCTCTCCTATTGCGGTACGAATACTTGATATACCAATTCTTCACAATGATTGCAAAAGAAATTACATCTTCATGTGTTCGGTGCGAGCAATGATTTCATCCTGCAGCTTGACATTGAGGTCGATAAAATAATCGCTGTACCCGGCCACCCTGACGATCAGATCCCGGTATTTTTCAGGAGTTTTTTTAGCTTTTTTCAGTGTTTCCGCGTCGACGACATTAAACTGAATGTGATGGCCGTCCATCTTGAAGTAGGTGCGAATAAGATGTGACAGCTTATCGAGACCCTCATTGTCCAAGAGATGCGGGGTGAACTTCTGGTTGAGGAGGGTTCCACCAGTCCTGACATGATCCATTTTAGCCACAGATTTGATCACCGACGTGGGGCCTTTCCTGTCTGCACCCTGAACCGGAGAGACGCCTTCAGAGAGTGGTTCTGAAGCGAAACGGCCGTCGGCAGTCGCGCCGACAACTTTACCAAAATAGACATGCACTGTCGTTGGAAGCAGGTTAATCCTGTAAGTGCCCCCTTTGGTGTTCGGGCGTCCATTGACGACATCATAGTAGGCCTCGAATATTCTTTTCATGATATCATCGGCATAGTCATCGTCATTTCCGTATTTGGGAGTTTTGTTTACAAATTTCTGCCGGAGCTGTTCATGACCTTTGAAATCGTCTTTAAGGGCTCGCAATAGCTGCTTGATCGTCACATGTTTTTTATCGAAAACATTGTACTTAATGGACGTTAAATTATCGGTCATGGTCCCTACTCCAACTCCCTGTATATAGGATGTATTGTATCGGGCCCCGCCATCATGATAATCTTTACCGGTTTTTATGCAGTCATCCACCAGAAGAGACAAGAATGGTGTGGGTAAATATTCTGCCCACAGCCGCTCGATAATATTGTTACCAGTAATTTTGATATCGATGAAATACTTCAACTGCTTTTCATAGGCTTCGAACAGTTTGTTAAAATCCGTGAACTTGGTTGGATTTCCTGTCTCCAATCCTATTTTCTTTCCGGTTTTGGGATCCACGCCATTGTTCAGGGTGATCTCCAATACTTTTGTCATGTTAAAATAGCCAGTAAGATTATAGTTTTCTTTTCCGAAAGCTCCGGTTTCAACACATCCGCTGGCACCCCCATTGCGGGCATCTTCTACGGATTTTCCCTGTCTGAGCATTTCCTGGACTATGGCATCCGTATTGAATACAGAAGGTTGTCCAAAACCTGTTTTAATAATTTTTAGTGCCCTTTTCAGAAAGCGGTCTGGAGTTTTTTTGCTGATCTGAACCATTGAACTCGGTTGGAGCAAACGCATTTCTTCGATCACATCCAGTATTAGAAAAGACAGATCATTGACGGCATTCGATCCATCGACCTTGACTCCCCCTGTATTGATGAGGGCAAAATCAGTATATGTCCCGCTTTCCTCCATCGTCACTCCAACTTTGGGCGGGGCAGGCTGATTGTTGAATTTGATCCAGAATGCCTGCAAAAGCTCTCTGGCCCGTTCTTCATCAAGAGATCCGTTCCTTTTCCCTCTTTTGAAAAATGGATAGAGGTGTTGATCCAGTCTTCCGGGATTAAAAGAATCCCAAGTGTTGAGTTCGGTGATCACTCCAAGATGGACAAACCAGTAGTACTGGAGAGCTTCCCAAAAATTCCTGGGAGGACGAGCCGGAACATTCAAACAAATCTCTGCCATGTGCTTAAGCTCTTTTTTTCTTGTGAGATCTTTTTCCTTTTTCGCCAGCATCTTCAACTTTTCGGCATGCCGCCGCGCATAGAGAATAAGAGCGTCCGCACAAATGGCCATCGCTTTAAGTTCTTCGCGCTTATGGAACGCTTCGGGATCATTTAAAAAATCAAGCCGTTGGATACTTGAAGCGATGTCCTTTTTAAAATCCAGCATTCCTTTTTTATAAATTTTATCATCCAAAACTGTGTGGCCTGGTGCCCTCTGCTCCATAAATTCTGTATATAAGCCCGCTTCATAGGCGTCCTTCCACTCCTGAGAGACCTCTCGGAATAATGTGTCTCTTAAAGTCTTATCCTTCCAGAACGGAATGATATTTTCTTTGTAAAGATCTTTGGTTTTCTCATCCACGGCAAAAGGTACTTTTTTTCTGGTATCGAGTATTTTTAAATCCTTTAAACTGTGAGCCGTAATCTCGGGGTATGTGGGAGTTGCCTTAGGCGCCGGCCCCCTCTCCCCTACAATGAGCTCCCCCTTGTTGATACAGATAGCTTTATTCGCCATCAAATATTTAAAAGCCAATGCCCGGCGGACGGGTGTTGAAACGGAATAGCAGACATCGCTTTTATAAAACTCAGTCATCAACTTCGCTCTTTCGGGTGTTAAAGAAGGTCTAGCATTTAAACTCTGATTCCGTAATCTCTTTATCCTTGCATTCATCCTTTATCCTCCAACTTTCACAGAAAAACCGTTCTCTTTAAAAATATTTTTAATCGCTTCAATTCTCTCGTTTGATGGGGATTGAAATTCAGTCTGAAGTTGTTTTTTCCCCAATCTTTTTTGCTTCAGGCAACCCCCTGAATGATAAGGAAGCAAATTGATCTGCTCGACATGGTCGAGAGTTTTGAGAAAGTCCACGGTTAATTCGATATTTTTCTCATCATCATTAATCCCCGCAATAAGCGGAATGCGTATGGCAACTCGATGCCCATTCGTTGTCAATTGTCTTAAATTTTCGAGGATTTGCTTATTCGATTTCCCCGTGTAATGTATATGATTATTATCGTCGATCATCTTTAGATCATAGAGAAAGAGATCCACTTTTCCGTCGAAGTCTGCTAAAACTTTTGGATTAAAATTTCCACATGTATCGACGGTAGTGTGAAGATCCTTTGACTTGGACCTATCGAGAAGAGTTTTTAAAAATTTAGGCTGTTCGAAGGGTTCTCCTCCTGAAAAAGACACGCCTCCTTGAGATTCTTCATAAAAAAGTCCATCCTTTTCAAGTTCTGTCATAACCTCCTCAGCAGAGACTTCCCGCCCAATAATCTCCAAGGCTCCGTAGACACAGGCGTCTTCACATTCACTGCACAGATCACATTGGCTCAAATCGACTTCGATTGTGCCTTTTTTTCGTGTGATCGCCCCATTTGGACAGGCAGTAATACAAAATCGGCACTCGGCCGGGCATTTTTCATTCCTTAAAAATATCTCAGGCTCTGCATGAATCCCCTCTGGATTGTGACACCACTGGCATTGAAGGGAGCAGCCTTTAAAAAAAACTGTCGATCGGATCCCTGGGCCGTCATGTATTGCATAATGTTTGATATCGAAGATAATTCCCTTGGTCATTTAAGTGTGCCTAAAGTAGTATTTTAAACCATTCGCAGACACTTGAGAAGAGGGGGAATAAAAATACAGCTTAGAAACAAGCAGATAGAGGATTAAAATGGCTCAAAAACCGGTCATTTTTTTTTCATAATTGTTTCTATTTCTGCAATTGTCTTTGGGGCTTTGATGGAAAGATTTTCGTATCCATTTTCGGTGACAAGCACATCATCTTCGATTCTCACGCCAATGTTATTGTATCTTTCAACAACGGGTCGAACCACGTTGACAAATGCAGCGATCTCTTCCTCAGGAACGGATGGTCCCACGATCTCCCGAAGGTTATCTATAGTTGACATCCTTATATAAAGACCTGGTTCAACCGTAAATACCATTCCAGGTTCAAGAACCCGGCTCGAGTCCCTCTGCCGCTTATAATCACCCACATCATGCACATCCAGTCCTATCCAGTGGTTGATGTTATACATGAGCCAGGCACGCATCTGCCACCTGCTCTCTTTATCTGTGATCAATCCCAGATTTAAAAGGCCGTCTGCAATTACAGACACCGCCAGGTTGTGAACGTCATTAATCTCTACTCCGGGAGCAATGATACCCAAAGCCTTCTCCTCTGCCTCGAGGACTATAGAATAGATCTCTCTCTGTGCCTTTGAGAATACCCCATTGACAGGCATAGTGCGTGTAACATCGGCTGTGTACCGTCCCACTTCCGCCCCAATGTCCATCACGACCAAATCTCCATCGACGGTTTGTCGGTTGTTGATCTCATGATGAAGGACTGTCGAATTGGGTCCCGAACCGACAATGGAGGGGAAACCTGGTCCTGTCGCCCCCATTTTACGAAACACATATTCAATGACAGCCTCGATTTCCCCTTCATTCATGCCGGGTTGTGCGGTCTTCATCGCTTCAATCTGGGCTTGGACAGTGATATCTATAGCGTTTTTCAAGAGCGCAATTTCTGCTGCACTTTTGATTACCCGCATCTCATGGATTTTCTCGGTCAAATCAACAAGTTCCTTGGGGGAATTGTTCCAGGGACGTCTGATCATTTGGAGAAGTGTTGAGGTCAATTCCTTATCGAGAAAACTGCAGAACAACCTTTTCTTGCCTCTGAGCAGCCTTGAGAGGATCTGTTCAAATTGATCGAGAGAATGGGCAGCATCAGCACCGAATCTTTCCTTGGCTCCTTCCAATCCGGTTACATTGCCGGTCCAGATACTTCGAGCTGGATTGGCGGGCCTCACAAAAAGGACGAATTTTTTATCCGCCTTCGGGATAAGCAGCATAACCGCATTTGATTCTTCAAAACCTGTTAAGTAGAAAAAATTTTGACTGTTCTCCCTGGAAGTTTTAAACACAGCGATCCCGTCGCCCATATAATCCATAAGTTTTTGTCTTCTGATGGCGTAGTCCTCATGAACCTGGGGAACAGCAAAGAGGTTTGAAAAACAAAAGACAGACACAACAAAAGCCACAACTGGGATTTTTCCATGGAACATATGTTTCATGCCTTTCTCCTTCTTCTAATGCTTTCCGTTTAATATATCAAAAATTCAAAAGAAATACTCAAGACCATGTAAAGATAATCTATGAGATTATTGACGTATCCGGCAGCATCCTTGTCCATCTGAGGAGAATGGCGGCGCAGTGGCTAGGAAGGCGGCCTTCGACGAAGATGGAGCAGGATGTACCGGAACAAGGTGAAAACGAAGAATGATACCTTTAGAATTTTGACTTTTTGTCCAGGTATCCATACCATAACATCCGGATGGTAGACTAGAATGAAAGACAATAATGTCCTAGAGGTTCTCAACCTTTCGCTCCGGTTTAGTTCAAAAAATCTGTTTCACAATCTATCATTTTCTTTGGAAGAGGGAGAGAAAGCGACTATTGCCGGGAAATCCGGCACAGGGAAGACCTCACTTCTCAAATGCCTTTTGGGATTTTCACTTCCGGATACCGGAACCATTGCTATCAAAGGAAAAATCCTCACAGAACATTCCATTTGGAAAACAAGACAGCACATCGGATTTGTTCCTCAAGAGCCTGATTTGGGGGATAAAACAGTCCTAGAATTCCTCCAGCATCCATTTCTTTTCAAAGCCAATCAGTCTCTGAGTTGGGACGATTCTTTTGTACACGACCTCATGCTGACATTCCACTTAGACAAAGGCCTTCTGGCGAAAAAGACCACACTTCTCTCAGGTGGAGAGAAACAGCGGATAGCACTGCTCTCTTCCTTATTGTTAAAAAGAGAGATTTTTCTTCTGGATGAGGTAACAT
>CAZLLG010000259.1:0-5601 GCA_964560275.1 uncultured Eubacteriales bacterium
GAAGCGCCTCCCTGCATGTGAATTGGTATGACTTCATAGCCTTATGTGAGAAGTTGGGCTTTGGAGAAATTGAGAATCTAAAAATTCAGGATGGACTTCCGATGGTGGCTGAGGTTGTAAAGAAAAAAATCAATTTCTCTAAAAAAGGAGGAAGCAGTCCATAGTTTATCTAATCCACTAGAAATATTCTATCCCTGGCAAAAGGAGGTTGAAACATATTGAATTTAGAATTGAATGAGAAACAAATAAATATGTTCGGATCACTCTTTGAAGAATTCTATGTTAAAAGGACGGCATCTCTTAGAGAATTTTTGGCAAACATTGAGAGAAGCTTAATATTGGATACACTGGAGAGAACAAAAGGAGATCAGAAGAAAGCAGCTGAAATTCTTGGCCTTAAGTATACAACTCTTCACGAGAAGATAAAACGCTACCACATATACTTTCGAACAGTTGTCTTTTAAATTCATTTCAGAGGGCCACGAATTTAATTAATTGGTTTTAATTTTTCAATAAGCTTCACACTGACCCAGTAAATATCCCCTTTTGATTGGTAAAACAAAAATTTTCCATCTGGTGATAAGGCTGCTGCTATTTCACTGGTGGAAGTATTGACTGTTTCCCCGAGGTTTAGTGCAGCACTCCATGAACCGTCTTTTTCCTTAGAACAGACATAAAGGTCGGCATCTTTAGGATCATCTTTTTTTTTTGAATCAAAGACTATAAAACTTTTCATTGACCTGCCCCCCGACATTGTTACAAGTGCGAAGTGAGAGCACCAAGGAGGAGGTCCGGTGGGGACACCTCTATCCCTTTTCGTTTTGCAACCTCAGTATTATAGAAGAAGAATCAGGCAACTCGGCCAAAGCCAACGAACACTACGAGAAATTCCTCACCCTCTGGAAAGATGCTGATCCCGGCCTTGCTGAAGCGGAAGATGCGAGGAAGCGGCTGGCCGGGTTGATAGAATAATCCTGTAGCTATATAATTAAATTCATGTAAAGGAGTAAAGCATGGCACTTGTTCCAACTTTTAAAATAGGAATTTGGAACGCATGGATACTTCAAGTGTTATTTTATCTGGCTATGTTCATTCCAGATATTTTCCTGGACAAGGAAGCAAGAAATAGAACAAAAAGGATGAGTGGTCTGGCGCCGTTCAACAAAACCGAAAAAATATTTGCCCTTTTTACCCATGCCGTCATCATGCCTTTTGTTTTTGTCTACTCCATTTTTCTTCCACTCAAAACAGACTCAGTCTGGCTGTATGTGGGCCTTTTTATCTATGCTATTGCTCTAGTTCTTTCTGTTGCAGTTCTTTTTAATATTGCATCTACTCCGACTGATAAACCTGTTACAAAAGGCGCTTTCCATATCTCAAGGAATCCAATGTACTTGAGTGGTTTCCTGATGTTTATCAGTATTGCGATATCCTGCGTTTCCTGGATCGTTTTGCTTTGTGCAGTTTTATGGATCTTCTTCTGGCACATTGTTTTACCCACTGAAGAAAAATCTCTACTCGAGAAGTATGGAAATTCTTATCGTTTATATATGAAGAAAACCCCGAGATGGATTGGAATTCCTTTCCGCCCACATAGAAATTGATCCCGGCCTCCTTTTCTGAGTAATCCCTCCACACAGAACAAATGTGGGTATTGGAGGAATGTCTGACAGGATCCATCATCCTGATCACATCATTTGAGGATCTTCGGGAGTTCATAGGGCTGGTCGAAGAGGATGGCCGTGACATCCTTCACGATGTCTCTCATTTTGGCGTTTGCTTGGTTACTGAGAATGATCACACAGGCATCCTCTTCCGGAAATCGGCCGATGTGGGTGACGAATCCGTTGATTCCACCGTTGTGGGAGATGCGCTTAAGTTCGAAAATAGTGCCGATCCCCCAGGCGTAACCGTAGCCGTTTAGAAAGGGTGTGAACATCTTTTCCCGGCTGGAGGCGTCGATGAGTTTTTCCGTATACAGTGCCCGGTCCCACTTGAATAGGTCTTCAACTGTCGAATACAGCGCCCCAGCTGCGTGGGGGATCTTCATGTCGATGTAATCGGAATTGATATATCGTTCTTTGTAGGCTATGTATCCCGTTGCCCTATTTTTGAGAACTGCTCTGTGGCTGTCATATCCCGTGTCCGACATACCGAGGGGATCAAAGATGTTCTCTTTAGCATAATCGGCATAGGACAAACCGCTGACCTTTTCAATGACATAACCGAGCAGTATGTATCCGGAGTTGCTGTACTTGAATTGGGATCCCGGCTCAAATTCTAGAGGTCTGTCCTTGAACTTGGCGATGATCTCTTCCAGCTTGAGGGGGAGTATCATGTTTTTCCTGTAGTCGGGGAAACCGGTGAAGCTGATGACTCCGGAAGTGTGGGTCAGAAGATGGTGGATCGTGAACTCATCTCCGCTTTTGTAGTCCGGGAGGTAATTATCAAAGGTGTTGTCGACATTGAGGAGCCCTTTGATTTGGAGTTGCATGATAGACATGGATGTGAACTGCTTGGTGATGGATCCCAGGCGGAATTTTGTCTGGGGTGTATTGAGGACATCGTGTTCCAGATTAGCCATGCCGTATCCCTTGCTGACAAGGATCCGGCCTCCTCGGGCCAGGAGGACACTTCCCATGAAAGAGCGATTCTGCAGGTGGGCATTGAGGTAGTCATCCAGTTTTTTTTCGATGGACTCCGGGGATTGATATGAGAGTTGGACAGGTGATCCGAATCCAATGAAGAGAATGAGCAGTAGCAGTGTGATTTGGATGAAAGTTTTATTTTTTTTGCTTATTTCAGATCTCATGGAGCCCTCCTGATTTTGTTGAATTGTACCCTAACATACGGACAAGATGAAAGATGTTCTTAGAATTCTTGATGTGGCTTCCAACTGGTGTGCCAGTTTTTACTCTGGAATTTAAAGTTATCCATGCAATCCCAAAACTGTATTTTCAGCGTAATTCAACAAATTTTTACAAATGTGTGACATGGGAAAGATCCTCTATGATACAGGATTTGCTGTTCGACTTTATCGACAAGCATGACGAAGTAGCCCCGGCGGCAGGACGGCTTGACAGGTGCATTAAAGATTCTATATCATCCTCAAGTTATTCAACCATTTGAGGATATTTTATTCACTGTTGTATTTTGAGTAAGAGGAGGTTGACATGCTCTGGAAAAAAGGAATGCTGGTTACGAGTTTGATTTTCTGTCTTGTCATGGCTGCCTGTGTCGATTCAGATTCTGTCCAATCTCAAGAGCCCGGTCCAAAGGACTATGAATACAGGGAAAGCAAAACGACCTATGTTTACAAACAGGTCGGTGACCTGAAAATCATGGCTGATGTGCTCCAGATTGAAGATGACGTGGCCCGCCCCGTCGTTGTCTGGATTCACGGTGGAGCCCTGATGACTGGAGGACGGGATAGCGTTCCCAAGTGGGCTCAGACGAGTTTATTCGCATCGGGATATGACATTATCTCCATAGATTACCGCCTGGCCCCTGAAACAAAATTGCCGGAGATCATCGCTGATCTGGAAGATGTTTTCAAATGGCTCCATGAAGAGGGGCCGACACTGTTGGGTATAAACACCAGCCGGATCGCCGTAGTCGGCGGATCGGCCGGAGGATACCTGGCCCTGACAACCGGGTATCGGGTGAATCCCAAACCCACGGTCATCGTCAGCCAGTGGGGATACGGCGATCTCATCGGCCCCTGGCAGCTGGAACCCAGCATGCATCCCCGTCACAACATGGGCAGGCCTATGGCAGAGGAGGATTTCCAGGCGATCACAAAAATGCCTCCCGTCGCCAACGCCGGAGACCGTACTGGAGGAAACGTCTGGGCCTTCTATAATGTCTGCCGGCAGAAGGGATTGTGGCCATTGATGGCAGCGGATTGGGATCCTCACCAAGAGCCTGAAAAATTCTATCCCTATATGCCGCTCAAAAACGTCACGCCGGAGTTTCCACCGACCCTGCTGATCCACGGCCAGGACGATACCGATGTTCCCCATGAGCAGTCCGAGCTAATGGAGAAGGAATTCATCAAGCACAACGTACCTCATGAATTCTTCAGCGTTGAAGGAGCGGAGCACGGCCTTCAGCCGGGTCCCTGGGATAAAATCCGAGAATCACGGGCCCTGTTGGTCGAGTTCATCAATAAATACATGAAGGAAAAAACCACCAGCTGAGGTTTACTCATCGAATCTCATTCCGGTCCGGTGATCTCAAAACATAAACGGATCTGCTGAGCCTCTCGTCCGGGGAGAGCGGAGAAGTCAACTTGCTGAAAATGCTGTGCTTCATATCCACTATAACCTGCAGCCCATCAGGTTTTATGAGTTTTCACAATCCGTTGGACAAGATTGTAATGATTGTATCTAATGGATCTGATTGTCAATTTTTACAGAGGAGGGAAAATGAAAATAAACAGAAGGACTTTTCTATCATTTGCCGGTGTGAGCTCTGCTGCATTCTTGTCCGGCCAAATGGACTTTAATAGACCACATCCAGGAAGTAATTACCAGAACAATTCTTATGATGACGTTTGGATCGAATTGAAGTTAGAGAATATGGGATGGAATCTGGAACAGATAAGAAAATTTGTCAAGGTTCCGATCATGGCTGTTATTAAATGCAATGGCTACGGCCATGGTCTGGTGGATGTAGGCCGCTACTTGGATCAAAAAAGAATCGATGCTCTTATGGTAGTCAGCCTCCCTGAAGCACTCAAGTTGAGAGAGGCAGGTGTTTCCTGCCCTGTTCATAATTTCGGTCCTCTTCATGAGGATGCCGCAGAGATTCTTATTAATAAAAACATATCTCAATCTATATTTACAGAAAAAGCTCAGAAATTAAACGCTGCCGCCCTCAGGATTGGGAAAAGGATAGATGTCCATATTCATGTGGATACTGGAATGGCAAGGATGGGAATCCCATATTATGAGGCGCTGCCTTATATTAAGAAAGTAGCCGGTTGGAAAGGCCTTCGGATAAAAGGGATTTCTACTGCCATGAGTGAAGATAATGAGTTGGATAAGGAACAGATTAAACGTTTCGAAATCCTATGTAAGCATGCGGAAAGCGAGGAAATCTATTTGGGAATAAAGCATGCAGTGAGCACTACTGGAATTTTTTCTCTAAGGTCTTCTTACCTGGATATGGTCCGGCCCGGTCTGCTTTTTTTCGGATATTACCCTTCCCGGGAAGTCCGGGAAAAATTTAAAGAAATATCTTTAAAGCCGGTTTTACAGCTTAAAAGCAGGGTGGCCGTGGTCAGAAATCTACGCCCGGGAGATCCGGTTTCGTATAACAAATCCTATGTTGCCAAAACTAGAGAGAAAATTGCTGTTATCCCAGTTGGTTATTCTAACGGGTATCCTTATAACGCCCAAGGAAAAACCTTTGTTCTGATCAATGGTGAACGATGTCCAGTGGTAGCTTATATGTCTGCCAACCATATGGAAGTCCTGCTGAAACCTGACTCCAATGTTTCCATGGGAGACGAAGTTGTCCTGCTGGGTACTCAGGGAAAAGAGGAAATTACTGCCGATGACATAGCAGAATGGACCGGTGTTTCCAGTTATAAAGTCT
>CAZLLG010000260.1:0-5578 GCA_964560275.1 uncultured Eubacteriales bacterium
CGAGAGGGAGGCCGCACGGTCGGAGCCGGAACGGTCACCGAAATTATCGAATAGAAAAATCACATAAATAAAACGAAAAAGCAAAAATAAGATGAGAGAAATAGTCACGCTTCAATGCACAGTATGCAAACAACGGAATTACACGACGACCCGGAATAAAAAGCAGCAGACAAATAAATATGAACTGAATAAATACTGCAGATTTTGTAGAAAACACACCCTTCATAAGGAGGTGAAGTAGGCACCAGGGCTGGTTGAAAAGCCGGCTGCTGATCGGAATGAAATAAATTGAACGCAGGTGAGTAGCTCAACTGGTTAGAGCATCGGTCTCCAAAACCGGAGGTTGCGGGTTCGAGTCCTGCCTCACCTGCCACTAAATAAAATTAATTCGATCTCTGGCAAAGCTTCGAAAAATAAGAAGACCATGATGGAGAATCAAAAAAGATAAATCACTCAAATAAAGATTACTATTATTATCTGAAGGGTAGAATATGAGTAAAAAGATCAAATGGTACAAACGTTTTATCGTTTTTTTACGAGATGTCAGAGCGGAAATAAAGAAGGTGACATGGCCCTCGAAGAATGAAGTCTACAGCACAACAATAGTCGTTATCATTGCCACAATATTCTTCGGTGTCTATCTCTATATGTTAGATTTATTATTTTCCTGGTTGATTTCTCAGATTAAAACAATTTTTTAATGGACTAGGTTATAAAATGGCTAAAAATTGGTATGTCGTTCACACGTACTCAGGTTTCGAGAAGTTTGTCTCTGAATCCATTCGACAGAGAGCTATTGAGATGAGCATAGAAGATCAGATCGGGCAGATTATCATCCCGACGGAAGGAGTGGTTGAAATTAAGGGCGGCCGCAAGGTCATCTCCACCAAAAGATCTTATCCGGGATACATTCTCATTGAAATGGAGATGAGTGATGAAAACTGGCTGATCATCCGGGAGACTCCCAAAGTCACGGGTTTTGTTGGTTCTGGTAAACAGCCTTCCCCTCTTAATAAAGATGAGGTCAGTCAGATTGTCGAACATATGGAGACTACTTCTGAGAAGCCTAAACCCAAACATTCTTTTGAGAAGGGAGAGGCCGTCCGAATTATAGATGGCCCATTTTTCAATTTTAACGGGATTGTTGAAGAAGTGAACCACGAGAGAAGCACTCTTAAAGTCCTGGTGACGATTTTTGGACGGTCAACCCCCGTGGAACTCGAGTTTTTACAGGTAGAAAAAATATAGGAGGAACAATGGCACAAGAAGTTATAGCTGTTCTTAAACTTCAGATTGAAGCCGGTCAAGCCAGTCCTGCCCCTCCGGTCGGACCTGCTCTTGGCCAGCATAACGTACCGATTATGGATTTTGTCCGTCAGTTTAATGACAAGACAAATAAAATGGAACCCGGGACTGTTGTGCCGGTCATCATTTCGGTATTTAAGGGTGGAAGATTCACTTTTGAAATGAAGTCTCCTCCTGCTTCTTATCTCTTAAAAAAAGCAGCCGGCATTGCCAAAGGCTCAGGTGAACCGAACAAAGAAAAAGTAGGGAAAGTCACAAGAAAACAGCTGGAAGAAATTGCGAAGATTAAAATGACGGATCTAAATGCCTATGATGTGGAGAATGCAGCCAAGATCATTGAAGGGACTGCAAAAAACATGGGATTGGAGATTATCAGTGACTAAAAGAGGAAAACAATACGAAAAAGCCAAAGAGCAGCGTGAAAAAGAGGAGTATTCCCTCGACGAAACCGTTGGTCTTCTCAAGAAACTCAGTTATGCAAAGTTTGACGAATCCATTGACATTTCTCTCCGTCTAGGTGTGGATCCAAAGCATTCTGACCAGATGGTGAGAGGGACTGTTGTCCTTCCTCATGGAACTGGAAAAACAATAAAAGTGTGCGTGGTCGCTTCTGGAGAGAAAATTTCTGAAGCCGAAAAAGCAGGCGCGGATGTAACGGGAGGAGAAGAACTTATTGAAAAAATTTCCAAAGGCTGGGCGGAATTTGACATGCTCATAGCCACTCCGGATATGATGAAAGGCGTTGGAAAGCTCGGAAGAGTGCTCGGTCCAAAAGGCTTGATGCCCAATCCCAAATCCGGGACCGTTACTTTTGATTTAAAAAAGGCCGTTGATGAAATCAAGGCAGGCCGGGTGGAATTTCGAGTCGACAAAACCGCTATCGTTCACTCAACTGTGGGAAAAGTGTCTTTTGACGAAGATAAGATAAAAGACAACATCGTATCATTTGTTCAGGCGATTTTACAGGCAAAGCCACCCGCAGCTAAAGGGAAATACATCAAAAACATCTATGTATCGTCAACAATGGGGCCTTCGATCAAATTGATTGAAGACTTTATGGACAAATAGGAGAGATGAGCGTGAATCTGAATAGAGCGAAAAAAGAACAGCAGGTCAATGAGATTAATAAATCTTTTTCCAATTTTGATTCTTTTTATCTCCTGGATTTTGTGAAACTGCCGGTTTCACTTGCTGTTGAATTTCGAAAGCAAATGAGGGAAAACTCCTATTCATTTGTGGTGATTAAAAACAGGCTGGCACTGAGAGCTCTTAAAGAGGAATTTCCCGAAGATTTAAAAGCCCAATTTCGAGGACCTACGGCCATTGCATTTGCTCAAGAAAATCCCATAGGTTTGGCACGTTTGATCAAAGACTTTTCCCTTCAGCACAAGGTGTTGAGAGTAAAGTGTGGTGTCATCGAAGGGCAGTTTCTAGAGGAAGAAAGGTTTGCAGAGATTGCCAAATTGGCGTCAAAAAAAGATTTATTGGCAAAATTGGGTTATCTCATGGCATATCCGTTATCAACATTCTTAAGGACCTGGCAGGCCCCGCTCAACAGCGTGGGCAGTATGCTGGACCAATTAAAATCAAAAAAATAGGCTTGGAGGAAAAAATGTCCAAAGCACAGACAAACGAAGCGACGGAAACGACAAAGGAAAAAGGAAAAAAGGAAACGAACACAACCAAAAGTAAAAAGGAGAAAACGTCTACAATGACTAAAGAACAATTTTTCGATCATCTGGACAATCTGACTGTTCTTGAACTGGCGGATTACATCAAAGTATTTGAGGAAAGATACGGCGTGAGTGCAGCTGCTACGGCCGCTCCTGTGGCTGCTGCTCCCGGTGTGCAGGCGGAAGCCCAAGCCGAAGAGGAAAAGACCGAATTTATTGTCGTATTAAAAGTTATCGGTGAAAAAAAGATCAATGTCATCAAAACGGTGAGAGAGGTGACAAGTCTTGGATTGAAAGAAGCCAAAGATTTGGTAGACTCGGCTCCAAAACCCATCAAAGAAAATGTGTCTAAAGAAGAGGCTGAAGAGATTAAGAAAAAATTTGAAGCGGTTGGGGCGACTGTTGAAGTGGAATAGACGGAGCTTCCTAATTTTATGATTTCGAAAAATCTAAAATCCTTCTGAGAGAGCAAAAATGCTTAATGAATCGGAAAACATTTATCGAAAAAGAGTCGATTTTTCAAAAATCGAGGGGACCTTTCCCATGCCTGATATGTTGGCCATACAGAAAGAGTCCTATGTAGAATTCCTTCAGATGGAATATCTGCCCGATGAGAGAAAAGAGATCGGTTTACAGGCCGCTTTTAAAGACATTTTTCCCGTCTCTGATTTCAAAGAAACGACTCAACTTGATTTTATCAGTTATACGATCGGCAATTGGGAATGCAAATGCGGCCGGTTAAATGGAGTTGAAAACTCAAGAAACCGCTGCACCGGTTGCGGTACTCTTCTTACTCCGGATGCCGAGCTTACAGAGAACGAAATCTGTCCTTATTGTAGTGCTGCCAAAAAGATTGAAGTTCCTATCTGTGAACAGTGTGGTGACAATGTCAAACTGAAGATGAAATACAGCCCTACGGAATGCCTCCAGAAAGGGTACACATTTTCTACTCCCTTAAGGATTAAAGTGCGTTTGATTTCTTGGGAAAAGGATCCCACGACCAAAACTAAAAGACTTAAGCACATCAAAGAACAAGAAGTCTATTTTGGGGACATCCCTCTGATGACATACAAGGGCACGTTTATTTTTAACGGAATCGAACGGGTCGTTGTCAGTCAGCTTCAAAGATCTCCGGGTGTCTTTTTTAGGCCTGGTGAGGGAAAGGGTTTTTACATTGGGAAGATTATTCCCTACCGTGGTGCCTGGGTGGAATTTGAGTATGACAGTAAAGGTATTCTGTTTGTCCGGTTGGACCGAAAAAAGAAATTTCTGGCCAGCGTATTTTTAAGAGCGCTGGGATTTGGCTCTGACGAAGAGATCATTCGTCTTTTTTACAAAACTTACACAATTTCTCCCAAAAATGGACATTATTATTGGGATATTTCTGAGGATCTTGTTGGAAAAGTGATTGCGGAAGATATCCTTGACTCCAAAAAGAAAGTCCTGATTCCGGCCAAAAAGAAGCTGAACAAGGATCATTTAAAGATCCTCAAGGAAAAGAAGATAAAAAAGATCCGACTTGCGGATAAAGAACTTGATGAGGCCCATTCTGTTATCAATATCGAGGAGATCATCAAGTATAGCGATCCGATCGCGGCTAAAGAACTTGATGAGCTTAGCAAACACGCGAAGCCCTTTGAAGTGTATTTTCCGCTGACTGACAAGATTGGTGAAATCATCTTCAACACCTTGAAAAAGGATGCTACAACAGACGCGAATCAAGCGCTGGGAGAAATATACAAAAAGCTTCGGCCGGGAGAACCTCATACACTGGAGAGCACACACAATCTTTTTAAAAACTTGTTTTTTAATCCTCAAAAATACAATTTCTCCAGAATCGGCCGTCTTAAAATGAACATCAAGCTTGGACTTGATACATCGCTGGATGAGAAAACCCTCACACCCAATGACTTTGTAGAAGTCATGAAATATTTGCTCTATCTCCGTGCTTCTGAAGGGACTGTGGATGATATCGATCATTTGGGAAACCGCCGTGTCCGGTCGGTTGGGGAGCTTGTAGAAAATGCCTTCCGTATTGGACTAACACGTATGGAGAGGACAATCAAAGAAAAAATGACAATTGCTCAAGATCTGGCCTCGGCTATGCCTCAGGATCTGATCAATTCCAAACCCGTGATCGCCGCACTAAAGGAATTCTTTGGCAGCTCTCAGCTCTCCCAGTTCATGGATCAGATCAATACCCTTGCGGAAACGACCCATAAAAGGCGCTTGAGTGCGCTTGGGCCTGGGGGTCTGAGCCGGGAAAGGGCTGGTTTTGAGGTGAGGGATATCCAGTCTTCTCATTACGGCCGGATCTGTCCTATCGAAACTCCGGAGGGTCCTAATATCGGCTTGATTTCTTCGCTGAGCAGCTTTGCGAGAGTCAATGAGTTCGGATTTGTAGAAACTCCTTATAGAAAAGTCAGAAAAGGAAGAGTGGTTGACTTTGTAAGAATTCTTCACCCCGGTGACAGCGAATTGGCTGTCGGGGATATCATCGAGAAAGATGATTTTATTAAAGAAGTCAACAAGGTAAAGAAGA
Organism: uncultured Eubacteriales bacterium; assembly: GCA_964560275.1. Classification (GTDB taxonomy): domain Bacteria; phylum Acidobacteriota; class Aminicenantia; order Aminicenantales; family Aminicenantaceae; genus JAUWVG01. Next base: position 5,521 of record CAZLLG010000260.1, read on the forward strand.
ACAATAAAAAACATATTCCTGTTGAGGAACCCTATTGTTTTTATCTCACAGCCTGGGA
>CAZLLG010000261.1:0-5542 GCA_964560275.1 uncultured Eubacteriales bacterium
CGCCCTTTCAAGGCGGCAGCACGGGTTCAAATCCCGTCGGGGGCGCTTTTTTTTACCTCTTTGATTACCAGAAAATGATATAGAGGGCCACTGTAGCCAAAATTACGGCTAGCCCCAACCAGACGACAGTTGGGGAGGGTTTGAGATCGATATTGACTCTTGTTGGAAGGACAATTGGTTTTTTTAACGGCCGTAAGAGAGTTATTATCATCATGACAATAATCAGGATGCCAAAAGTGATGGCCATCTTGTTGAGGAATACGATGTTTTCAAAGCGCTTGAGATGAAGGATTCCATATACGGGAACATTAAGAAGCAGCGCAGTGATGGCTGCTGACGTGGGGGCTCGTTTGATGAACAATCCAAAGATAAATGCTGCCAGTATCCCTGGGGAGATATATCCCTGAAAATCTTGGATGTAGTGGAATATTCCTTGAAACTTGGGATTCCCCAATTGTGGGGCGATTAGACATCCAATGAGAACAAAAACGATGGTCATCATGCGGCCGAAGAAAACCAAAGCTTTGGGTGACGCCTCTTGTTTAAAATGCCGCTTGTAGAGATCCATAGTAAAAATAGTGGACGCCGAGTTGGCCATGGAGTCGAGCGAACTCATGACTGCCCCAAATATAGCGGCAAACATAAAGCCTTTTAAACCTGCCGGGATAAGATTTTTAATGAGCAGTGGATAGGCCTGATCAGCAGTGGCCATCTGTGCCTTGTAGAGCTGTAGAGCCATGATTCCAGGGAAAACAACGATAAACGGAATCAGGAGTTTTAGGCCGGCGGCAAAAACGATGCCCATTTGCCCCTGTTTTAAACTCCTGGCCCCGAGTGTGCGTTGTGTGATGTATTGATTGAGACCCCAATAATAAAAGTTGGGGATCCACAGGCCGATGATAAGAGCCGTCCATGGGATTTCAACATGGTTGGCAGGAAGAATCATGTGGAGCCTGTCTGCATTAGTCTGAAAAAAATTGCCGATTCCCCCGACGGCGATAAAGCCGAGGATCATGGTAATGGTGCCTCCGATAATGAGCGCTGAACCTTGAATCAGGTCGGCCCAAACCACGGCTCGGAGCCCCCCGTAGGCGGTGTAAAGGGCTGCGATGATTCCTATAATCCAGACAGCTAATGTCAGGTCCATCCCGAAAATTGTTTGGAGTGTCACTCCACCACTATAGAGAACGGCTGCAATTGTGACCGCAACATAGATCACAACTGTGTAGAAGGCCATGATGGCGCGAGGGACTGGGCTGAACCGGTGCTCGAGAAATTCGGGAATAGTGAAGATTCCACTTTTTAGAAACTTGGGTAAAAAGAATAGCGCGACGATTACAAGGGTAATGGCTGCGAACCATTCGTAGCTGGCGACAGCCATTCCCACATGCCCAGCACTCTGTCCGGACATACCCACAAACTGCTCGGTGGAGATGTTGGAGGCTATAAGAGAGAAACCGATCAAATACCACATGAGGTTCCGGGATGCTAAAAAATAATCTTCGCTGGTTTCCTTTTTTTGACGGCTTTTGTAGAGGCTGATACCGACAACACAGCCGATAAATGCCAAAAATATCCCGATGTCAATCCAGCTGAGTGCCATTGGCATTTCCTTTTGAGGATTCATCTTCTTCTATCTTTTTTTTGCGTTTTTTATAGAAATAGAAGAGTAAAACGGCCGGAGCCTGGTACATGACAATGATGACCGGTGAGAGGATGAGCCAGTACACGTTGAAGTCAGGGATGAAAAGGAGGAAAAAGGCCACAAATCCCCCTATGGAAAACATGATGCTTCCTAAAATCCAGATTGAAGCATGTAGTTTTTTCATTGCTGAGTGTGTATATATCATAAAAAATCGTTTAATTGAATATTTCACTTACGTATTGTGGTGGCGAAGATAGAGAGTAGCGCTGAAAACGACTTTGAATGAAACCTAAAAATGAAGACAGGGCTCAATCAATTGGAAAGGTGACAGCGAAGTTTGTTCCCTTTCCGACTTCACTCTCGACAAAAATCTCGGCATTGTGAAATTCTGCAATCCACTTTACGATGGACAGGCCTAATCCTGCTCCCCCGGTCTCTTTTGACCGCGAGGGATCGACGACATAGAACCTGTCGAAAATCAAAGGGAGAGACTCCTCGGGGATGCCGATTCCTGTATCCCGAATTTTAAACAAAACGATTTTTTCGTTTTTTTCAAGAGTGATCTCAATATGGGCTCCAGAATCTGAATAGCGAATCGCATTGTCCATAATATTGGCCGCCATTCTTTCCAGAAGCTCCCTGTTCCCTTTGAGTTGAACAGGTTTAATATTTTTGGTGTCTATAGAGATATTTTTACTGGAAGCAGAAGGAGTGCGGAACTTGATGACTGCATTTAACACTTCATCTAAATCGAGACTTTCCATTCCTTTTGATCTGTCCATGGCCTCTACCCTTGAGAGGAATAGAAGGTCGTCGATGAGTTTTTCCATTCGATCAGATTCTTCAAGGACACTGTTAAGGGTTTTGAGGTACTCTTCCTTTTGCCGATCCTTACGCAGCAGGACTTCGATTTCGCCGTGGATAATAGTTAAAGGAGTGCGTAGTTCATGAGAAACATCCCCGGAAAATTGACGGATTTTATTTATGGATTTTTCTAGTCGGGCGATCATATTGTTGAAAGTTTCAACAAGCGCGCCAATTTCGTCCTTACGGTTTTTGAGGTCGATACGGAGCGAGAGATCTTCAGCCGTAATGTCCTCAGCGGTTTTGACGACACTTTTGACAGGATGGAGGGCCCTGTTGATGATAAAGCTGCCTCCAACAGAGGCCAGCAGCATGATGATCGATCCTGTTAAAATCATGTAGATTAAAAGTTTGTTCAAGTCTGAAGTGGTTGCTTCCAGGGAAACACCGACCTGGAGAATTCTTGGGCCATATACGGGAAAAAGGAATATCCGGAGTGGATAGGAGCTGAGCTGCTCGTCTTCTATAGTTCGATAAATAAAACTGTCGATATCCGTCCTGTCCGCTCTGACATAGGTCCGAGTGTCCAGCATAAAAGTGCCATCTGGAATCCGCTCTGATCGGATAACGTTTTCGACCTTTCTATCTTCGCCTCCTTCGCTGATTTCTACGACCTGGATAAAAGGCTCATAGGTGGCATACCGAGTTTCCGCTCTTTCAATCGCTTCCTCCCAAGTCACACCTCTTGCCCTCCATCGTGTATTTGCTTCATCGGTGATGGCTACAAGGGCTTCGTCAAGATCATTCATCAGGCCCTCTTTGATTCCTTGATGGAGAAAGAGTCCCGCGAAGACGACGATAACGCCAAGAATGACGATGTACCAGACCGTCAGTTTGAAAGCGAGAGAGCGAAAACGCTTAATTTTCATCGATTTTGTATCCTTGACCGCGGACGGTTTTTATCAGCTTGACATCGGAGTTTTTATCGATTTTTTCTCTCAGGTGATTGATGTACACATTGATCAAGTTGCTCGTTCCATCATAGTTTCTATCCCAGACATGATCGATAATCTTTGACTGCGACAGGATGATCCCTTTGTTCCGCATGAGAAATTCCAGTAAAGCGTATTCCTTTCCTGAGAGTAAGATGGGTATCCCCGTCCTTTTGACAGTGCGGCGAAGGGGATCGAGCTCGAGGTCTCCTACTTTAAGGATGCCCGTCTTGTAATCCTGGCTTCTCCGAAGTAGAGCCCGGATGCGGGCCAGCAGTTCCTCGAACGAAAATGGTTTGGTCAGATAGTCGTCTGCTCCCTCTGAAAGGCCGATAACCTTAGATTCGAGGGAGTCCTTGGCTGTCAGCATGAGTATAGGGGTTAAAATTTTATTTTCTCGGAGTTCTTTACAGATAGTGAAGCCGTCCTTCCCGGGCAGCATGATGTCGAGGATGATGACATCATAGGAATGGACCTGAGCTTCATAGGTTGCGTCTTCTCCGTTCCGACAGACATCGACGGCATACTGCTCTTCTCTCAGGCCTTTCTGGAGAAAGGCGGCCACTTTTTTGTCATCTTCTACGACAAGGATTCTCATGACACGTATGCTTATTATAAAAAAATTTTATTCTTAAGTTTACTATTTATCTTCCGTAACCACCACCACCACGGAAATGGGGCCTGCCAAAACGTGGATTGACGACATTGCTGTAAACCGATCCGAAGGTGTACCGGATGCCCATAGACAACGAGTATTTGTAATCTGTCTGGAGTTCTTTTCGTGTCAAGAGCACTTCTTCGAGAGTGTAATCACCCAATGGGATATTCAGCTGGTCGCGTATCTGTTCATAGCTGCCTCGCAGAGTTAAGGATAGCCCTTTAATAAGCCTCAAACTGACAGATCCGTTTACCTGTATCCCGTTCTTTTTGATGTCATGTAAATAGTGAGAACCTGAAAGAGATCCCGAAATATTACCCCAGGGCTGTCTGATATCCATGAGGAGCGTGAGCGAATGATTGTATAATGTCTCTGTTGTCTTATCAAAGATGGTTACCTCTGTGTAGTCGGCATAATTCCAGCCGATCTTGTACAACAACCGCAGCTGCTTCCGTGTAGAGTGAGCATAATCAAAAATACTATATTCAATTGCAGGGGACACGCTGTAAAGGCCGTCCAGGTTACTGTACGTTGAAGATTCTGCCTCCACCCAACCGCCTATAGACCAGTGGTCTCCGATGCTTTTGACAAACAACGCAGAAAAATCCTTGGAGTCGGATTTACTTACAATCTTGTCACCTCTGTATTCATAACGTCTCTCATCAAAATCTGCAGAGAGGCCCATCTGGATTTTCATTTTTGGAGTCACTCTGTTGGCAGAGAGATTGGTATCAAAAGAGCTTGTTGTTCGCGTGGTCTGCTTATCCATACGGCCGTCCACGTTGACGCTGAACACCCAGGAGTTCCAGGGATCCTCCACAGCCATCGGTTCCAGTTTCTGTCTGAAATTTAAGTTGATGAATTCACAAATGGGGGATCCGATAAGAAAGGGAAATATTCCTCTCACCATCACTTCCACTTGAGCACGGCGTGTGTCATCACGTGTATCCGTAGGATTAGAGGCGTGAATCAGAGAATGTTCGGTCCCTGCGAATTCTTCCAATCCTATAAATGTAAATGTGTATTCTTGCCCGCGGCTTCCGGTGCCCTGCATTGTAACCAGGACATGGATGTCGGCACCTTTCCGGTCACGGACAAAATTGACATAGGTGATATTATCCCGGAAATAATCCCGGTCGCACATCATGCAGTCAAGATAGACTTTTGGAGCGATTTTCTTCAGCTCTTCAAGTTGGTCAGAGCCATTCTGAGCGAAAATCATTGAAGAAAAGCTCAGAGCGAAAAAGAGTATCAAACCTGCAGCTAGCGTTTTCGACGTGTTCATTCAAATCTCCTTATATTAAAGTAATAATGATCTAAGAACACCGCATTATAACCGATTTCGCATTAATTGAAGGTTAAAACAAGATTAAAAAAAATTAATGTTTATGGGCGGCCATATGGATAACAGCCCCCCGCTCAGTCCCTCAATCTAGCAGCTCA